>NZ_CP028083.1:3440000-3647500 GCF_005491425.1 Lysinibacillus sp. SGAir0095
CCATAATAATCCTCCTAATACAATTACATTATTTTGTTTTTCGACATCCATAAAAAGAATCCTTCTTATTTTCTATTTGCTAATAAAGAACTTATATTGAAAGTAAAAGTTCCAACTTATATTTTATGTATCTATTCTTAAAAATTTCTATGCTTTCTTATCCTCATATGAAAAAGTTCTATGTTATAGTAGAATCTAGATTGGGAGGCTAAAGAATTATGGCAAAGACATATAAAAATAAAATAAATAAGATTCGCTCATTTGCCCTATCACTAATTTTCATCGGTTTTGTAATAATGTACGGGGCAATTTTCTTCCGCGAAAATCAAATATTGGTTATCATCTTCATGACATTAGGGTTATTATGCATTATTGGCAGTACGGCAGTATATGGTTGGATCGGTTTACTTTCAACTAGAGCTGTACAAGTAGTATGCCCGAATTGCAATAGACATACCAAGGTACTAGGACGAGTTGATATGTGTATGTATTGTAATGAACCACTTACACTAGATCCTACATTAGAAGGCAAAGAATTCAATCAAGATTACAATAAGAAAAATTAACACTTTAGTCGACTCCTAAGCAGAGTCGGCTTTTTTAATTTGCTGCTTCTTGCCAAATCATGATGTTAAGGGTTTTCATCCACGCAAGCTTTGTAAAAAAAAACCTAGCAACATACCGTTACTAGGCTTAAGCGTGACTACAATACTTGTTTACCGGCATTTTCAAGACATTCTTGACAAGTACCATATAATTCTAGACGATGTGAATGTACCTTATAGCCTGTTACATGCGATGCAAATTGTTCCACTTCGTTTAAACCTGGATAATGGAAATCCACAATCTTTCCACAGGACTCACAAATCATGTGATAATGGTCATTTGTAACGAAATCAAATCGACTTGCTGCATCTCCATATGTTAGTTCCTTCACTAAACCTGATTCACGGAAAACGCGTAGGTTATTGTAAACAGTTGCTACACTCATATTGGGAAACTTACCTTCAAGAGCTTTATATATTTCATCTGCAGTTGGATGTGTCATTGATTCAATTAAATATTCCAAAATAGCATGACGCTGCGGAGTAATTCTTACACCAGTTGTCTTTAACGTGTCTAGGGCATCTTTTAAATGCATTTCAGACATCGCCATGCACCTCTTTCTAAATAATTCTTAGTTTATAATAGTTATAATTAGTGTACTCAAATTATCGATTTGAGTCAACAAATCTCTACCTTCTACTATTAGTTTAGCGTGTTTGATAATAAAAAAATACCATTATTAATTATTTATTATTATAAACATAAGAAATATTCAGTATATGAGCCATGCTGCGTCCTTCAATACAAATATTTTATTCTCAATAACCACGTAAAATATCCATTTTATTCTCAATGCCAGTCTCACCATTTAGATATTTCTTCAGGCTTGGGATAAATATTTCAAAACTTCTCTCCAAATAACGAGAAGAGTGGCTTGAGCAATGAGGGGAAATCGTTATATTATCCAATTCCCAAAGCCTGCTATTAAGCGGAAGCGGCTCTTCCTCAAAAACATCTAGGACCGCATGCAGAATTTGATTCTCTTCAAGTGCACGAACAAGTACATCTGTACTCACTAGATTTCCTCTGCCAAAATTCAGAAAGATTGCATTATCCCTCATTAATTGGAAATGCTCGTATTTTATTAGATGCTCCGTTTCATCAGTGCTTGGCAAAACCGAAATAACGATATCTGCTTTCGGCAAGTGTTCTGCTAAATCATCTATACGATAGGTTTCATTCATATAATCTGCAGGATTTCCACTTCGATTGCAGCCGATTGTGTAAACTTCAAAAGCCTGTAACAGTCTTCCAATTTCACCACCTATTGCCCCCGGACCAATGATTAATGCCGTACTTCCATTTAGTTCTGTTGGGCGACCGCCTCTTTTATCCCAAACTTTATTTCTTTGGTTTTGATATATTGTTGGTAAAATTCGTTTTATGGACAAGATATGTGCCAGAATCGATTCCGTCATCGGCTTTTTATGAATTCCTCGAACATTTGATACGAGGATATTTCGTTCGGCAATTGCATTTTTAGGCATTTTTTCAACACCTGCGGAAGCCACGAAGATCCATTTTAGGTTTTGAGCTTTAGCGATATCTTCTTCCGATAAATCTTCACCATATGTAACAATTACTTCTGCTGATTCTAAATCCTCCACAACTATTCCCTTACGAAACGCAAACTCGATTTCAGGAAATTCATCAACTAATTGTTTTTGTAAATCGGGCCTTGAATCAAATGTAAAATATACTTTCATCGCTCTTTCCCCTCCACTATGAAAACTTGCTATATTTAACGTAAACTTTCTAAAACTTCTTCAATATGATTTTTCACTTTTACTTTACGCCATTCTTTTTCAATAATTCCCTCTTCATTAATAAGGAAAGTCGAGCGTTCGATTCCCATAAATTCGCGACCATACATTTTTTTCAATACCCAAACACCGTATTTTTCGGCTACCTCGTGATGTTCGTCAACTAGTAACGAAAAAGGCAGGCCGTACTTTTCTATAAATTTTGTATGCTTATTTGCTTCATCACCACTGACGCCAAGTATCACCGTATTTAAATTAGAAAACTCTTCATGGTGATCACGAAAATCGCATGCTTCTGTTGTACAACCCGGTGTCATATCCTTCGGGTAAAAATAGAGTACAACCTTTTTACCTCTATAATCTTTTAAAGATACTTTCTCTTCTTTTTCATTTAATAATATAAAATCTGGTGCTTCCATATTGACTAACGAATCCATAGATCTCCCTCCCTTCTCTCTATCGTACAAAAGAAGGGTACGAGTTTCAAATTCTTTGGCATTCGCTTTCGAATAGGTCTACAATAAGATGTGAAATCAATGAGGAGGCTTTACAAATGAATCATACTAAATCTGAAGAAATCCAAATACAGGCTTTAGAGCATATCGTTGGTGGAGTAAACAGTCCATCACGTTCGTATAAAGCAGTTGGCGGTGGTGCACCTGTTGTCATGGCAAAAGGAAAAGGTCAGTACTTTTGGGATGTAGACGGTAACCGCTACATTGACTACTTAGCTGCTTACGGTCCAATTATTACAGGATTTGGTCATCCACATATCGCAAAAGCAATCGCTCACGCTGCGGAAACAGGTGTTTTATACGGAACTCCTACTGAGCATGAAGTAAAATTCGCCAAAATGTTAAAAGACGCAATTCCTTCTTTAGATAAAGTGCGTTTCACAAACTCAGGTACAGAAGCAGTAATGACGACAGTACGTGTTGCCCGTGCTTATACGGGACGTACTAAAATCATTAAATTTGCTGGATGCTACCATGGACATTTTGACCAAGTACTAGTTGCTGCCGGTTCCGGTCCTGCTACACTAGGCTCTCCAGATTCAGCAGGTGTGCCTGTTGCTGTAGCTACTGAAGTAATTACAGTGCCGTTTAATAATAAAGAAGAATTCCAATTAGCGATGGATAAATGGGGCGATGAGGTTGCAGCAATTCTAATCGAGCCAATCGTAGGAAACTTTGGTATAGTTGAGCCTCAACCAGGATTCTTAGAGTTCGTTCATGCGACAGCAAAAGAAAAAGGTGCACTAACAATCCATGATGAAGTTATTACCGCTTTCCGATTCCATTATGGTGCTGCGCAGGATTTACTTGGCTTAACGCCTGATCTTACAGCTATGGGTAAAATTATTGGTGGTGGATTGCCAATCGGTGCTTATGGTGGTCGTAAAGAAATTATGGAAACTGTTGCACCACTTGGACCTGCATACCAAGCTGGAACAATGGCTGGAAACCCAGCGTCGATGCTTGCAGGAATCGCATGTCTTGAAGTGTTAAAACAACCTGGTGTTTACGAAGAGATGGATCGACTAGGTGCCCTACTCGAAAAAGGCATTTTAGAAGCTGCAGAAAAACACGGTGTACCAATTACTCTCAATCGCTTAAAAGGGGCATTAACTCTGTACTTTACAAATGTAAAAGTTGAAAACTACGAGCAAGCCGAAAACTCTGATGGTGAAATGTTCGGTCGCTTCTTCAAATTAATGCTTTCAAAAGGAGTAAATCTTGCTCCTTCTAAATATGAAGCATGGTTCTTAACAACTGAACACAAAGAAGAAGATATTGTCGAAACAATTGCAGCCGTAGATTATGCATTTTCACAATTAATATAAAAAAGATTACAAAACTTTACTAATATTTTTAATTCAATATCTATACACTAAACTAGTTGACCCAGGTGAGAAAATTAGGTAAAGTAATGTGATTTCCTCACGTTTCTGAGGGGTAAAGTATTGAAAAAAGAGAGGGCGTATTTTCACATGCAATTAGGTGCCCGTGTATTAAAGACAGGTGTAGCCATTGTATTTGCACTTTTTCTGGCAGAATTACTAAACTTACCTTCACCTGTTTTCGCTGGGATTGCGGCTATTTTTGCCATTCAACCATCTATTTACCGTTCTTACTTGTCCATCCTTGAACAAATTCAAGGAAATCTAATCGGTGCTACTGTGGCCGTATTATTTGGGTTGGTTTTTGGTCATCATATTGTTGCAATAGGGATTGCAGCCATCATAGTGATTGGATTGATGAGAAGGTTCAAGCTGGATAGTTCGATATCTTTAGCACTTGTTACCGTAGTAGCTATTATGATATTTGAAGGGGATGACTTCCTACAATTTGGTGTCGTCCGATTTGCAACGGTCATGGTAGGGGTTTTTGCAGCATTTGTCGTGAATTTAGTATTTCTTCCACCACGATATGAAATTAAATTATTCACAATGATTGACTCATTGCAGGATGACATTATTCGCTGGACTCGACTTGCAGCAAGACAAGCATCTGAACATACATCCACAAAAGCTGCACTAAATAAATTTCAGGGACGTCTTAGTGATGTTGAAAAAATGTATGACTTCTATAAAGAAGAACGACATTACTCCAAGAAAAAAAGATTTGTCCAAGCTCGTAAACTCGTCGTATATCGTCAAATGATTACTACAACGAAAAAAAGTTTAGAGCTCTTGCATCGTTTGCATAAGCATGAAAATGAAATCGCAAATTTACCTGGCCAATTCCGTGCAATGGTACAGGAACGTCTGGACTTCCTACTCACTTTCCATGAACAATTACTGTTAAAGTTTACTGGAAAGTTAAAACCGGAGCATTCAAAATGGGTTGATGAACAAGACAAAAAATATGTTGATGTAATGGAACAGCTTATACAACAAATCGCCTTCGAACAAAAGCGTGAAGGTGAAGAGGAATTCTCAAGTTACCATCTGTTTTACATTTTCTCTCGTCTTTTGGATTACGAGGAAAACTTAGAGCATTTAGATACTTTAATCGTTTCCTATAGAAGCTACCACAGTGAAGAAAAAAACTCCGATTTAGAGCAAAGCTTTTATTAAACTAACTCCCCATGAAGTAACATCATGGGGAGTTTTTTATTTTCTAAAGCTTATCGATATCTACCAATTGTATAAAACCACGATCATATTGAATGATGCCTTCCTTTTTCCACTTATTTAAATAGGTCGTTACCTTTTGTCGGCTACACCCAACCATATAAGAAATTTCTTCATGTGTTAGCGGGATATTTATAGTAGCAATCCCATTTTCCATATTAGCAAGTTTTATCAAAAACCAGCTAATTCTTTCAGGTACTGTCATTTTTGAATGGATATAAACGAATTGCTTAGCTTCAGCAAGTTGCCTAACTAATGAATAAAACACAGCACTTTCAACAGCAGGAAGATTTTCTATATGTTTTAATAATACTTCTATCGGGAATGCGAGAAGTGTGGAATCTTTTAATGCAACTGAATACTGAGTATGCTCTAAATGATTATTTAATCGATCCAAAAAACCAAACAATTCCCCATCTTGTAGTAGTGCGATTGTGACGGGATGGCCATCATCTCCATCTTCAGCTAACTTAACTAGTCCCTGTTTCAGGAAATAGACAGTATTGATGGCATCTCCTGTTTTATAAATCATCTGTCCTTTTTTCACATTTATCTTTTTGCTAAAATGTTCAAGTTCTATAAACATAGAAATCCCCCCTTCTTCCTTACTAATGTTTATTATAATAATTATTCTGAATTTTTGTAACAAAAGTGACAGAAAGATTAAAATACAAAACATAAAATTGAAACTAATTAAATCTTAGTATATTAATATGTTTTATTGGAATGGAGGGTTTAATAATGACGGAACAACATATTATTCTTCAAAATGTTCATAAAGAGTTCCAGAGAAAAGATTACACTCCTACAATCGCGTTAGATGATGTTTCCCTAACGATTAAAAAGGGAGAATTTGTTTCCTTATTGGGCCCATCCGGTTGTGGTAAATCCACACTTTTAAATATAGTGGCAGGACTGGAAAAAGAATCTTCTGGTAGCCTACTAGTTAATGATAAACCTATTAAAGGACCAGGGAACGATAGAATAGTTGTCTTCCAGGAATCCGGATTATTCCCTTGGATGAGTGTTTTGGACAATGTTATGTACGGTCTTCTTATAAAAAAAGTACCTAAAGAAGAAGCAAAAAGTCGTGCACTTGATTGGCTGCAAAAGGTTCACCTTGGAAAATTCGCTCATGCCATGCCCCATGAATTATCGGGTGGGATGAAACAACGCGTTGCCATTGCCCGAGCATTAGTAACAGATCCAGAGATCCTTTTAATGGATGAACCATTTGCTGCATTAGATGAACAGACTCGAATGGTATTACATAAGGAGCTTGAGAAGCTTTGGCGCGAAACAGGAAAAACAATCATTTTTGTAACTCATAATATTCGTGAAGCTGTTGTCTTATCAGATCGAATTGTATTAATGAAAACACGTCCTGGAGGAATAAAAAACATCTTCCCGGTGCAGGCAGCCCGCCCCAGAAGTTCTTCAGACAGCATTTTAATACATTTAGAGAATCGAATACTAACAGAGCTTGAACAAGAAATGGAAAAAGTGCTGAAGGAGGAATTAGGTAGTGATTACGCTCTTAAGACGGACCATCTTCGTGTTGATCCTGATAACAATATGGGAAGCGATATCTAAATTCGAAGTCTTCCCTGCTTTTATGTGGCCGCCATTAATCATCCCTAATGACCCTGGTGGCGTTACAGTTGTAAAAACATTAGTAAACGGAATAATAAGTGGTCAATTATTAGAGGCTACAGGCTCCTCCCTTATCCGATTATTTATCGGCTTCATCGTAGCTGTCATCATCGGATTTGTACTTGGATTCTTAATTTATAAATATAAAATTGTCGATGACACTCTTGGCTTTTTTGTAACAAGCTTACAGGCAATTCCTAATATCGTGTGGATGCCATTAGCAATTCTATGGTTTGGATTAGGTGTTGGCTCTGTTATTTTCATCGTTATTTTAGGAGCTGCCCTTTCCATTACCATTACATCAAGTACTGCTTTTAAAAGTGTTCCTCCCCTACTAATTCGTGTGGCTAGTACAATGGGGTCTTCTGGTTTCCACCTGTTTAGAACAGTCATCTTTAAATCAACCATACCCCAGCAAATTGCTGGTTTACGTTTAGCCTGGGCATTAGCTTGGCGTGCGGTTTTAGCAGGAGAGTTACTAGGTGGTAGTGGCGGACTTGGAACACTGCTTGATTTAGGTCGTTCCATCCAGGCAATGGATTTAATCTTCAGTATTATGATCATTATTGGAATTATTGGTTCCTTTATCGATAACTTTATCTTTGTAAGAATTGAACGAATTGTATTAAGAAAATGGGGTATCCAAACTACCCACTAAGGAGAAGAAAAATGAAAAAGAGTATATTATTTTTAACTATTTTAACACTGGTAATTTCAGTCCTGGCCGCTTGCGGAGGTGGCGAAGAATCAAATGCCGAAAAAGATTCTGCAACTGAAATTCGAATTGGCTACTTTCCAAATATGACCCATATCGCAACAATCGTTGCCCTTGAAAAAGGATTCTATACTGAACAATTTGGTGAAGGGATTACTATTTCTACTAGTACGTTCAATGATGGTTCAGCATTTATGGAAGCAATGTCAACAAACTCCATTGATATCGGTACAGTTGGTCCAACACCTGCCTTAAACACATATGTGAAAAATCCAGAGCATGAAATAATTGCTGGAGCTGTAAATGGTGGTGCTGTACTAGTTGTTGGAAAAGATTCAGGCATTAATAGTGTTGAAGATTTAAAAGGTAAAAAAGTTGCTGTACCAACATTCGGTAGTACGCAAGATGTAGGTTTAATGAAATCACTTCAAGATGCTGGGTTAACTGCCAGCTCTACTGGAAATGCCGACGTTACAACAATTAAGCAAGCTCCAGCTGATACTGCAGCATTAATGCTAAAGGGTGAAATTGAAGCGGCTGCTACACAAGAGCCATGGGGCGTTAACATCGAAACAAATGGTAATGCGAAGCTTCTATTAGATGCATCGGAATTTGCTTGGGGTAGTGAATCTACCAATACAGTTGTTACTGCTAGAAAAGCTTTCACTTCTAATAATCCAGAACTGACGAAAAAGACATTAAAAGCTTACAACCAAGCTGTTGAATTCATCAGCGAAAATCCTGAAGAAGCAATTCAACTATTCCTTGATCACGTAAAAGAACTTACTGGTAAAGATCTATCGAAGGATGAAGTAACAAAAGCCTTTACTCGCTTAACTCCTACGATTGATGTAAAAGAAGATATTTTAAAAGAGATGGCGACGATTTCTAAGGATGCTGGCTATATTTCTTCTGATAACATTGATGGCTTAGTAAATCTTTCTTACTTGGAAGAAGCTCTAAAAGAATAGGTACTAGACACATTAATGTTAGAAATTAGTCAACTTGTTGGAAAAGTTTTATAATTAACGTAAAAGCTAAAGCTAGGCAGTAAATTTGCCTAGCTTTTGTCAATTTACTATGAAAGGTGTTTTGATGATGAAACTTCATAATAATATTCTTGAACTAGTTGGAAATACGCCAATCGTTAAATTAAATAAATTACCGTCCGAAAACGGCGCTGAAGTTTACATGAAATTGGAATCCTTTAATCCAGGAGGTAGTGTGAAAGACCGTGCTGCCTTGAATATGATTGCACAAGCAGAAATTGAAGGTAAACTCATTCCACGTGTAAGTACAGTCATCGAGCCTACTTCAGGCAATACCGGGATTGGTCTTGCAATGGTCTGTGCAGTAAAAGGCTACCCTTGTATAATTACAATGCCTGACAACGCAACAAAAGAACGTGTACAGCTAATGCAAGCCTATGGTGCAGAAGTTCATTTAACACCTGCTAATTTACGTATGCAGGGATCTATTGATGAAGCAGTTCGCATTGCAGAGGGTATACCAAATAGCTTTATTCCCTTACAATTTGATAACCATGCAAATGCCGATGCTCATCGTACGACAACTGCAGTGGAAATTTTAGAAGCATTTGATGAACAGCTGGATGTTCTTGTGTTAACTGCCGGTACGGGTGGTACAGTAACGGGAACAGGAGAAGAGTTAAAAAAACGCCTCCCAAATTTAAAAATTTATGTAGTTGAACCTGCTGGATCCCCAGTACTAGCTGGAGGAGCCCCTGGACCTCATAAAATTCCCGGAACAGGACCAGGATTTATACCGAAAATTTTAAATCCTGAAGTATTTGATGATATTCTTCACATTGAGGATGACCATGCGCAAACTATCGCTAGAAGACTTGCTGCTGAAGAAGGAATTTTAGTAGGCGCTTCTGGTGCAGCTTCGGCATACTTTGCCATTGAGTTAGCTAAACAACTTCCTTCATCTGCAAGAGTCCTTTGTTTGGCGCCAGATACTGGGGAACGTTATTTGTCATCTGATTTATTTCCAATTGAGTAAAGAAAGAAAAGGGTGAGCCAAATTCAGCTCACCCTTTCTAATTTTTCATCTTCGGATCTAGTGCGTCACGCAATCCATCTCCCATTAGGTTGAAACCTAGAACCGTTAACATGATCGCTAGTCCCGGGAAAATCATCGTCCACGGTGCAGTCATTAAATGAACACGTGCATCCGAAAGCATTTTGCCCCACTCTGGCTGTGGTGCTTCTGCGCCTAAACCTAAAAAGCTTAAGGCAGCTGCTTCGATAATCGCAGTAGCAATGGCTAATGTCCCTTGAACGATAACCGGAGAAAACGAATTCGGCAATATATGTCTCCACAATATCCGTGAATCCTTCATGCCGATTGCTCTGGCAGCAACAATATATTCTTCTTCTTTCACACTTAATACTTTTGAACGGATCAACCGCCCAAAGTTCGGAATATTGATAATGGCAATGGCAATTAAAGCGTTCTGCAGCGACGGACCCAAGATTGAAACAATCGCAATAGCTAATAAAATACTAGGGAAAGCCAACATAATATCAAATACTCTTGAAATAATCGTATCAATTATGCGACCATAAAAGCCTGCAATAATACCTAAAAAGCTCCCCACTACTACCGACAGGATGACGGATAAAAAACCGACCGCTAAAGATATCCTTGCTCCATAAACTACTCGTGAAAAAATATCTCTACCAAAATCATCAGTTCCCAGCCAATATTCACCAGAAGGGGGGGCTAATCGCAAACTTGGATCCTGTAATTTCTGCTCATTGATTCCCTCCGGTGCTATCAATGGACCAAATATCGCAAGTAGAATGAAAAACACAACTATTGCTGTGCCAACTAGTGCCGCTTTACTTTTTCGAAAGCTTCGCCATGCTACTTTCCACGGTCCAACTATTTTCTCTTCCTTTACATTTAAGTTAACTGAATTAGAAACCAGTTCAGGCATGTATCCCACTCCCCTCTAGTTATATTTAATTCGTGAATCAATAGCCGAATATAAAATATCGACAACAAGGTTTATCATGACGAACATAAAGGCTACTATTAAGATTCCTGATTGGATTACTGTGTAATCCCGGAAACCAATTGCCTCATAAATATAGCGACCTATCCCCGGCCAACTAAATATTGTCTCCGTTAAAATTGCTCCGCCTAAAAGGAGGCCTGTTTGTAATCCAATAATCGTGATAATCGGAATTAAAGCGTTTTTTAATGCATGCTTATAAACAACTTTCCCCATTCTTTGACCTTTTGCACGAGCTGTTCGAATGTAATCAGAACGAAGCACCTCTAACATGGAAGATCGTGTCATTCGGGCAATGATGGCCATTGGAATCGTTGCAAGGGCCACACCAGGTAAAATTAAATGTTTAATCGTTACCCAGAATTGATCAATGCGACCATGTATCAACGTATCAATCAAATAGAAATGGGTTATTGCCTGGACTGGATCTCGAACCTCTTCCCGACCTGATGTTGGAAGCCACTTCAACTCCAGACTAAATGTCCATTGCTCCATCAAGCCAAGCCAAAAAATTGGCATTGATACACCTATTAAAGCTATCACCATTGCAATATAGTCAAACCATGAATTTTGGAACCATGCCGAGATAATTCCTGCATTCATTCCAATAACTACTGCTATGATCATAGCAAAAATAGCTAATTCAATTGTTGCAGCCAAATAGGGCCAAACTTCAGTTGAAATAGGCTGCCTTGTTCGAAGGGACTCTCCTAAATCACCCGTTAATAGCCCTTTTAAGTAATCAAAATATTGAATATACCATGGCTGGTCGAGACCAAGCTTTTCTCGTAACGCTTTCGTCGCTTCCTCAGTTGCTTGTTGTCCTAATATCACTTGAGCTGGATCACCTGGTATCGCACGGATTATCAAAAATACGATGAAGGTCATTCCTAATAGCACAGGAATCAAATGTAAAATCCGTTTCCCTATGTAGCGAAGCATCACGTCACCTCTTTTTTTAGTGTTTGTACCAGGTACACAAACAATTTAGAATTGTTTGTGTACCTGGTACTGTTTCTTTTACTCCATAGATACGTTTACTAAGCTTTCGGAGCCTGTTGGGTGTGGTAAATAACCTGTAACTCCTTTTTTCCCTGCTAGTAATGGAATGGAGTGAGCTAAAGGAACCCATGGCGCATCTTCATGGATTATTTCTTGTGCTTGTTTATATAAGTCAGCGCGTTTTTCTTCGTCAATTTCAGACTGTGCTGCAATTAACAATTCGTGTACTTCATCACTTGAATAGTAAGCATAGTTGTTACTGCCAATCGTATCTTTGTCTAATAATGTGTAAATGAAGTTGTCAGCATCACCATTATCACCAGTCCATCCTAATAGGAATGCATCCGCTTCTCCATTTTTCGCTTTTTCTAAATATGTTGCCCATTCAAATGTGACGATCTTAGAAGGGATACCAACATCGCTTAGATTTTTCTGAATAGCTTCAGCTACTTTTTGTCCATCCGGCATATACGGACGTGGTACAGGCATTGCCCAAAGCTCAATTTCACTACCATCATAGCCAGCTTCAGCTAATAATTTTTTCGCTTTTTCAGGATTGTATTCATATCCTGCGATTTCCTCATTATATCCGCCAATTGATGGAGGCATCGGGTTCACTGCAACTTCTGCACGCCCTTGGAAGAAAGCATCAACAATTGCTTGTTTGTCAATTGCATAGTTCACTGCTTGACGTACTAGCTTATTGTCAAATGGTGGACGAGTATTTGTTAAACCTAAATACCCAACATTCATAGATGGACGTTCAATCAATTGTAAATCTGCATTAGATTCTACAGTCGATGCATCTGATGGATTAATACCATCAGCCAAGTCAATTTCACCAGTCATTAAAGCATTTAAACGTGCTGAGTTATCAGGAATAGCACGGAAGATAATTGTATCTAATTTTGGAAGTCCTTCTTGCCAGTACTCTTCATTCTTTGCAACTGTGATTGAATCGTTTCGTTTCCATTCAACAAATTTAAATGGACCAGTACCTACTGGATTATCTCCGAATGACTCTCCGGCTGCTTCAAATGCAGTTGGTGAGGCGATACCGAATGGACTCATTGCGATATTTTTTAAGAATGGCGCTTGTGGACGAGAAAGTGTGAATACTACAGTTAAGTCATCAGTAGCTTCAACACTTGCAATGATATCCTCACCTTCTGCTTTAAACATCGAGTGGAAGTAATAGAACTGCTCTTCCGCTCCACCTTTCCAGCGTTCAACATTTTTCACAACCGCTTCTGCATTGAAGTCTGTCCCATCGTGGAACTTAACGCCTTCTTGTAAATGGAAAGTATAAGTCAAACCATCTTCACTAACTTCCCAGTCTTTTGCTAAACCTGGATTAACCGTTGTATCTTGTTCTCCAAAGTTCAGTAAAGTTTCATAAATATTTTCTGTTACTTTGAAGGATTCACCATCAGTAACAATTGCAGGGTCAAGTGATACAGAATCTCCACCACGACCGAATACTAGAGTTTGAGGAACCGCTTCTTCTGTTTCTTCTGTCGTTGTTCCATCAGTTGTTTCTTCATTAGTTTCTGTTGGCTCTTCAGTTGTTCCTTCATCAGCGCTACACGCAGCTAACACTACTGAAAGAGCAAGCAACAAAAATAGTCCTAAAGACCACAGCTTGCTTTTCTTCATAAATACCCTCCCTATTTCCCTATAATATATATGTCATTGCTGCGCATCATTAAGCAACATGAGGTTATGCGTATCTCGCAAAACCTATGTTTCTCCTATTCTGACTTCGAATTAGTAAACTTCTAATCAGTAGTATATAAATGACACGCAACAGAGTGACCTGGTTTGACTTCTATTAAATCTGGGGTTTTCATCTTGCAAGTAACTGTTGCATAAGGGCATCTAACTTGGAACTTACACCCTGTTTCTGATACTGAATTTGAGATATCACCTGTTATTATCATTTTTTCCCTCTCAAAGGTTGGGTCAGGAATCGGAACAGCCGATAGTAATGCTTTTGTATATGGATGCAGAGGCTCAGCATATAAGGATTCACTTTCTGCCAACTCTACAACACTCCCTAAATACATAACCGCCACTCGATCACTAATATGGCGAACAACCCCTAAGTCATGTGCTATGAAAACATAAGTAAGCTTCAAATCTTCCTGCAATCTCTGCATTAGATTAAGCACCTGTGCTTGGATAGAAACGTCTAAAGCCGATACTGGCTCATCTGCAATAATAAGCTTCGGATTCGTCATAAGAGCTCGCGCAATTCCAACACGTTGTCTCTGGCCGCCACTAAATTGATGTGGATATCGCTTTGCATGATAGCTATCAAGTCCCACAATATCTAAGTATTCTTCTACCTTTTCTTTTCGTTCTTGCGAATTTCCAATCCCATGAACAATCAAAGGCTCTTCTAGAATCTTCTTCACTGTATGCCTAGGATTTAAAGATGCATAGGGGTCCTGAAACACCATTTGAATATCTCTTCTTTTTTTGCGCATCATTTTTTTAGATAGCTTAGAAAGATCTTCACCTTCAAACTCTATCGAACCAGAAGTTGGTTCTAGCAATCGCATAATTGTTCGTCCCGTTGTTGATTTTCCACAACCTGACTCCCCTACAATCCCAAGGGTTTCCCCTTCATATACTTCAAATGAAACGTCATCTACTGCTTTGACATGAGTTACCGTCTTTAAAGATGACGTACGTTTTGGAAAATATTTCTTTAATTTATCTACCTTCAATAACACGTTCTGCAATATTGATTCCCTCCATTTCCTGTAAGAAGCATCTAGATTTATGAACGATTGTTTCACCAACTTCAAATAATGGAGGATTTTCAGTCACACAACGTTCTGATGCATATTCACAGCGTGGTGCAAAACGACATCCCATTTGAATAGAACCTGGCTTTGGCACATTGCCTTTGATGGAATATAAAGTTTCCTTCTTATAGCGCATATCAGGAACTGATTGAAGCAAGCCTTTAGTATAGGGATGCTGAGGGTTTTTAAAAATCTCCGCTACTGGAGCTTCTTCCACAATTTGTCCTGCATACATTACTACGACTCGTTCGCAAACTTCCGCAACAACCCCTAAATCATGAGTAATGAGTAGGACTGCGGTTTTAAATTGGTTATTCAGTTCTTTCATCAATTTTAAAATCTGAGCTTGTATGGTTACATCAAGTGCAGTAGTCGGCTCATCGGCAATTAATAACTTCGGGTTGCATAATAAGGCCATTGCGATCATTACACGCTGGCGCATTCCACCTGATAATTGATGGGGATAGTCTTTCATTAGTTCTTCAGCTCTTGGCAACCCTACTAACTTCATCATTTCAATGGCTTTACTCGCCGCTTCCTTCTTTTTCAATTTTTTGTCGTGCAATGATATTGCTTCAATTAGTTGGTTCCCAATTGTGTATAGGGGATTTAAAGATGTCATCGGTTCTTGGAAAATCATCGCCACTTCTTTCCCACGAATTTTCCTCATTTGCTTTTCGCTTTGTTTCGTTAAATCAAGCTCCCCTAGAAGAATTTGACCCGATGTAATCTTTCCAGGTGGTGAAGGGACTAACCCCATAATCGATAGAGAGGTTACACTTTTCCCACAACCCGACTCTCCTACAATTCCTAAAATTTCTCCCTCATTAATATGAAAATCAATATGATCAACCGCAGGGACTCTCCCATCTTCTGTGAAAAAAGTTGTTTCTAAATCTTTTACTTGCAGTAGTAAGTTTCTTTTCATCATGTCCCTCCATAACGATTAGTGACCATCTAAACTAGTATCACTTTTCTTTTTCTATTACTTTGAAAAATTGATAGAGTTGAAATCTAGTAATTCATATTTTTTATGCTAAAAAAATTGAAAATAGCACAAAATTTTTTCGACAGAAATCAACAGGTTCGCCACTTTATCATGCTAATTTCCTAAAATCTACTTTCATGCGCCTCGGCGAAGACCCTAGAACAAAGCTATCGAAAGGAATTTTTAGACAAAATAAAAATGCTCAGATAAGTCGAAAATTGACTTACTTGAGCATTTTATGTCGTAAATTTTTTTAATATTTTTTGGAATATTTCTAAGCCAATGATAGAAAAGAAGTAGACTTAAGCAATTTTTGGCGAAGATACAGCTAATCTAATTTTTGAATTTGGAATAAATCATAGTATACCCCTTGCTTCTCCATTAATGTTTCATGATTGCCCTCTTCTACTAATTCACCATGATCAATGACGAAAATTTTATCTGCATGAGTAATTGTAGATAATCGATGGGCAATAATAATCGTTGTTCGATTACTTGCTAAACGTTCCAAAGAATCCTGGATTAGCGCTTCACTTTCTAAATCCAATGCTGAGGTTGCTTCATCCAATACTAATATCGGCGGATTTTTTAGGAATACACGAGCAATAGCAACTCGCTGTTTTTGTCCACCTGAAAGTTTAACCCCGCGTTCCCCAACTTTTGTATCGTAACCTTCTGGTAAAGTCATTATGAAATCATGGGCATTAGCAGCTTTTGCAGCAGCAATGACTTCATCATCCGTAGCATCGGGTTTACCCATTAAAATATTCTGCTTAACAGAATCACTAAATAATATATTATCCTGAAGCACGATTCCGATTTGTGCACGCAGGGAATGAATAACCGCATCTTTTACATCGATACCATCAATTTTGACAGCACCACCTGTCACATTATAAAAACGAGGGATTAAACTAACAATTGTCGATTTACCTCCCCCACTCATTCCAACAAAGGCGGCTGTTTCACCCGGCTTAATATCCAAGTTAATATTTTTTAATATCATTTGTCCTTCTTTTTCATATTGGAAATTTACATTCTCAAATGAAACTTGTCCTTTAACAGATGGCAATGTCCGAGCATATTCCTTATCTTGAACGTCGTATTCTTCATCCATTAACTCAAACATTCGATCCATTGAAGCAATCGACTGAGTTAAAGTTGTAGATGAGTTTACCAAACGACGCAGCGGACTATATAAGCGTTCAATATAAGCATAAAAAGCAGCCATTGTTCCGACCGTTAAATCTCCTTGAATGACTTGATAACCTGCATACCCAATTACAAGTAACGGGGCAATATCTGTTATGGTGTTGACCACTGCGAAGGATTTTGCATTCCACTTTGTATGGTCAAGGGCACGATCTAGAAACTCTCCATTTTCTTTATCAAAAATCTGTTGCTCGTGCTTTTCCAGGGTAAAGCTTTTGATGATACTAATGCCACTTACCCGCTCATGCAAATAACTTTGAACATGTGCTAAAGCCTGGGAACGTTTTCTCGTTAAATCTCGGAGCTTACCGAAGAAATACTTTACACTAAAGCCGAAGAAAGGCAGTGCAATAATTGCAACGATCGTTAACTTCACATCCATTGTTAGCATGATAGCAATAGCTATTAAAATTGTAGCAACATCCAGCCAAAGGTTCATCAGGCCAATCATGATAAAGTTTTTCGTTTGTTCTACATCATTAATAACACGAGAAATAACTTCCCCTGCCCGTGTATTTGCATAATATTTCAAGCTTAATTTTTGTAAGTGGCCAAATAATTCCTGACGAATGTCAAATAACACTTTGTTACCAACATGCTGAGCAAAATATTGTCGATAATATTCAATTGGCGGACGAATGATAAAGAATAAAATGACTGTTCCGCCTAACCAATAAACCAGTTCCGTAATTTTTTGACTGTCTGTTAAATCTGGTGCATTAATGATATTATCAATAACAATTTTGATCAATATCGGGATAAATAACGGGATTGCAAATTTAATGATCCCAATCACAATCGTTAATAGAATCTCCCAGCGATAGGGCTTCACAAAACGCATATAACGTTTAATACTATCCAAAAAATTCACTTCCTTTATAAACAAAACACAATGGTTGATAGGCGTCCAAATTTGGACACTTGATTACCACTATACTCTAGTTTGATATCAATTACACATTTTTAGGTTTTTAGGGCTTGCTTACACGTTGAACTTACGTTTTGAATTAATTTTGTACAAGTTGCAATTTTGATTGTCATGATTGCAACTTGAAGTGCTATAAAACAATTACCCTATCAAGATGCATTTTATTCCACCGATATATGCATCATTAGGCAAAGATTCTCCCCAATAATGTTAGCTCCAAACAAAAAATGGAGAAAAACAAAAATGTTTTTCCCCATCCCATTTATTTTTCTTTTGATTGCATCTCTTTATTAAATAGATAACGGTTTGTCCAGACTTCGATAAAATCAGGGGCGAAGGGACCTCTTTTTTGCTTGATCCAGCTTACAAGCTTATTAACATTACGTTTTAGGATTTTATCGATTACTTCCGGGTAGCCCATTTCCTTTTTATGTTGCTCATATTCATCTTCATCTAATAATGTATAGGACATATCTGGAAAGACTTTTATATCTAAATCATAGTCAATATATTTAATGGCATTATTATCAAAAACATATGGCGAGCTCATATTACAGTAGTAATAGACGCCATCTTCGCGAAGCATACAAATAATGTTGAACCAATGCTCTGCATGAAAATAACAAATGGATGGTTCCCTCGTCAGCCAAGTTCGTCCATCGGATTCCGTTACTAGGGTACGCTCATTTGCTCCAATAAATATGTTCTTTGTTCCTTTTAAAACCATCGTTTCTTGCCAGACACGGTGGATGCGACCATTATGCTTATAACTATGTATTTGTATCGTTTCTCCTTCTATAGGTATTGTCATGTAAAGCCCACCTTTTCGTCTCTATGTATGTATTTACATCGCTTGGTGATATTTTTGTCGAATTTGAAAATTTCAATCATCTAGCAACTATTAGGTCTATTATAGCAATGCTAATCAAAAACTTGTAGCTTGAAGAACATATTTTTCAAATAAGTTGGTAAAAATTAGATTAATCTTGAATTTATTATATGTATATTATGTAAATATTTTAAGCTAAAAAATTAAGGTATAGACAGTAGATGTCTATACCTAAAAGTGAATTCACTTTATTTACACTCGAGTTAGGGTGACTATATTATTAGTCGTTGTTTTCGTTGTTGTTATTACGTTGGTTGTTTTGTTGGTTTTGTTTTTGGTTTTGTTGACGAGCTTGTTGGAAATCTTGATCTACCGCAAACTCTTCATTGTTGTTGTTGTTATTGTTGTTATTGTTGTTGTTGCGGTTATTACGGTTGTTGTTGTTAGCCATTTGTTATCACCTCCGTAAATGTATTGTGGACGGAAGGATATGAGTTTATTCGACAATTTTAAAATAAGTTAATTCAGAACATTCAAAATCTTCAACATTGGTACTGGCATTGGTAAAGTTCTGATTTGTTCAATAGGCTGAAAATGCGCATCATTCGGTAGCTCCATTTTTTGTTCAGCTTGGACCTGTATACAATCCATCTCCCAAGTTAGATGAGAAAAAACATGCTTAAACTTTAATAAATCCTTATCAATATAGTTTGCTATTTGAACATTGTAGTTTTGCTCGAACGTTTCCTCACATATCGAATTTTCGTTGGTCTCAATCATCGGGAATTGCCACATATCTGCTAATAACCCTTCACTTGGACGTTTTTCTATTAAGAATCTACCTTCTTGATCGGTAGCAATAAAAACTTTAAAGTGCACTTTTTTATTTTTAACTTTCTTCGATTTTTTGGGTAATTGGTCCGCATCGCCTTCACTAAAAGCAGTGCAATAATCTCGCACAGGACAAAGTAAACATTTCGGAGATGTGGGTGTACAAATCATGGCTCCAAGGTCCATTAAAGCTTGATTGAAATCACCCGGGTGCTGTTCATCTATCAGCATCTCAACTGCTTCTTCAAATACTTTACGAGTTTTGTGCAATGCAATATCTTCTTCTATATGTAAAACTCTACTTAATACACGCATGACATTTCCGTCTACTGCATGTTCTGCTTTTTTGTAGGCTATACTTAGAATTGCTCCTGCTGTATAAGGACCAACACCTTTAAGCTTAGAGATATCATGACGATTATCAGGTACAGCAGCATTATATTTTTCTACAACTTCTTTAACACCTGCTTGCAAATTTCGTGCACGAGAATAATAGCCGAGTCCTTCCCACATTTTTAATAATTCCTCTTGGGGAGCATAGGCAAGATCTTGCAAAGTCGGATACTTTTCTAAAAAGCGATTGTAATAAGGGATAACTGTATCAACCCTTGTTTGTTGGAGCATAACCTCTGAAACCCATATTTTATAAGGATCTGATGTACGTCTCCATGGTAAATCTCGTTTCTCCTTGTTAAACCATTCGACTAAATGATGCCGAAATTCATTTGTGTATTGATAATTCATGATTTCCTCCGACAAATCTCGATTTTAAATTATAAAATTCGGGTATAATAATTTTAATGATAGTTCATTTTATCAATATTCTACTTTAAATAATACTGGCAAGTATATGGCCAAAATCCTCCATATACGAGGAGTTGATACGTTTGGATTCAGGCACACACTTAGTAATGGGCGTTGCTTTAGGTGGATTAGCTTTAGCAGACCCTGTTGTAGCAAATAATACAATGGGATTCGCTGCCGTAATGGCAGGTACGATTATCGGTTCACAAGCACCAGATGTAGATACCGTATTAAAATTACGAAATAATGCGATTTATATTCGCCATCATCGAGGAATTACGCATTCTATACCAGCAGTGCTTTTATGGCCAATTGCCATTACGGCTCTATTAAGCTTAATTTTCCAAGAAGCGGATATCCTACACTTATGGCTTTGGACTTTTCTTGCAGTCTTTCTTCATGTATTTGTAGATATTTTTAATGCTTATGGAACACAGGCTTTGAGACCATTCTCAAAAAAATGGGTAGCACTTGGTGTAATCAATACCTTTGATCCAATAATCTTTGGTATACATTGTATTGGTATTTTACTTTGGGCGTTTGGCTTTAATCCTGTAAACACATTCTCTATCATGTACTTAATAATTATCGGCTATTACATTTTACGTTTTGTATTGCAAGCCGCAGTAAAAAGAGCGGTTCACCATACCATTCAGGACGAGGACTATGTTATTGTTGCTCCCACAATGCGTTTTTTCAATTGGCGTGTTGCAGCAAAATCAAAAACTCATTATTATGTTGGCCGTGCATACGGTAGAACGGTCAATATTTATGACAAGTTTGAAATTCACCCGCTCCCAAAAACACCGATTGTTGAAAGAGCATTGGAAGACTCAAACTTAAGCGCCTTTCTTTCCTTTTCTCCATTATACCGTTGGGAAATTTCCGAGCTTGAGAATGGTCTTACAGAAGTTCGATTGATCGATTTACGATATCGAAGTAATGATCACTATCCTTTTGTTGCAGTAGCTCATATCGATGAAGAACTAAACGTGATTAATTCCTACACTGGGTGGATCTTTAGTGAAGATAAATTGCAACAGAAGCTACAAATCGGCGCAAGTGATTAAAAGTAATGGGGAATACGCTCACAAAAGCATCCTGCAAATAGAAGGAGTTGTCCTAAAACACTAGGACAACTCCTTTTACAATCCTTCTCATTTATTGAAGTTTATTCTCATCACTTTCATCTAAAAGGTGTGCGTACTTTGGATTTCTCCCGGCAAATTCATGAATTTTATCGCCGAAGCTCGTAATCCATTGTAGAATAATTTTTTCTGTATATTCTGCCCCACGGTAATCATAGCCAGCTTTTGCATAAGTTGATTCAAAATCGGACCACAATAGCTCAATCCAAGTACGTGCCTTATTGACAGAAAGGTTTGGATTTTTTTCAGCAAGAATCTGTGTTAATTTTTCTATTGAGTGATTTTCATTCATTTTATTTGCCTGCTTTCATTGGTAATAGAATTGAAATCGGCAATGCTTCTTCAAAACGATCTCCACCTAAACGATACCCCCAAGCAAAGCGACCTTTTAAATATTCTACTTTGAAAAACTCTCCTGGTGCACCATCGATTCGATACATTTCACCTTTTACAATTGTTTGAGGATCAATTAGATATGCTGCCGCCATTGTTGCTTTTCTTTCATATACAGCAAATTCGTTTACAATGCCAAGTTGTTCAGCTTTTCTCGCTTTTTCTTTTAGCTTCGCAATTTCCTCTCTTAGTTCTTGCTCTGTCATTTCTGCATAGCTTTTTTCAGTCATTTTCTTCTGTCTCCTTCTCATCTAAAAAGCGGTCTATTATTTCTATTGGAAAACCTTTTTGATATAAGGCTTGTTTTGTTTTCATTTTAAGATCATTACCAGTAAGTTTTGAAGCATATTTGTTCCAAAGCTTCTCACCTTGATTCTCAATCATTTCGTACCACTGATCATCTTCTCGCTCTAGCTTGATTTGGTCAAGTATTTCGTTTGTAATGGAAAAAGAATACCCTTTTCGCATTAGTACATCTTGAATTTTTTGCTTTACTTGCATGGGTGTTTTGTTTTGATTTGCTCGGATTGCCTTTTCTGCAAGCTCCATAGCAATTGTTAGCTGTTCTTTATGGGAAAAAGAATCGAGTACTTTAGTTTGTGTTTCCTTATCGATTCCTTTTTTAATTAGATCTTGTTTAATGGCTCTTGGCCCTTTTTTTGCCGTTTTTTTCTTCGTTTCCAATAATGCTTTTGAATAGCTTTCATCATTTAGAAAGCCTAGTTTTTCAAGTTTTCTTAACGCCTCTAATACTACTGACTCACCAAACCCAGCATCCAGTAGCTTCTTTTTCACTTCGAATTCACTGCGCATTTGATAGCTTAAAAAATTTAATGCTCGATTGAAGGCTTTGGCAATTTCATCTTCGTAGGTTATTTCATCGACATCAAATTGTTCTAGAACTTTTCCTTTGGTTAAACCAAACTTTATAAGTGTCGATTCGTCCACTGCAAATGCATATGTATCATTTAAATAGATATTATATCGTTCTGGATTGTTTTTTTGTCGTCCTATTTTAGATATGACTTGCATTTCAAACACTCCTTCTACAACAAGTATACATGTTTTTTAAGATTGTTTCATTTGAGAATATTTGACGTTGGTTAGCATAAAGAAATTGATTTCGCACAATATAAGCAAAAAGGAGGCTAAAATTCTTTATGTGGAAACATCACATTTCTGGTTTAACATTGTGTGCAATTGTTTTTGCTATTGCCTTTTATCTAGTTAAGCCGGATGTCGCAAATGCACAAGCATACTATTGGGGTTTCACTAAATCAAAAGATGGGATGCCTGTAGATGCTGGTGCGAACTTTGAAGAACTCTTAAAAAACAATGGAGCATTTTATAGAGGAGATCCAAACAAAAAAATAATTTATTTGACTTTTGATAGTGGTTTTGAGAATGGACATACAAAAGCGATACTAGACACATTAAAAGAAGAAGAGGTACCAGCTACATTTTTCCTAGCCGGTCACTATTTAGAAAGTGCAAGTGACTTAGTCAAAAGAATGATTGACGAAGGACATATAATCGGAAATCACACATATGGCCATCCAGATTTATCAAAATTATCAGACCAAGAAATACTTAACGAGTTGCAAAAATTTGATAAGAGACTAAAAGAAACAACCGGACTAAAACGTACATATTACGTTCGTCCTCCTAAAGGAATTTTTACTGAGAGAGTATTTGATGTTGGCAATAAACACGGCTATACCTATATTTTTTGGGATACTGCTTTTGTCGATTGGAATACTGATTCTAGTGTAGGTTGGGAATATGCTTATGATGAATTAATGAATCAATTGCATCCTGGTGCAGTAATTCTTCTGCATACAATTGCTAAGCATAATGCGGACGCACTTCCGAAATTCATCAAGGACGCCAAAAAAGAGGGTTACACCTTTGGCTCACTCGATGATTTAGTAATGGATCAACTACTTCAATAAAGTAAAGGGATTCTCGTACTTCACGAGAATCCCTTTATAATTAATTAAACATCTTTTTCAAATTAGCCATTTCAATAGCAGACACAGCTGAATCATAACCTTTGTTTCCAGCCTTAGTTCCTGCTCTTTCGATTGCTTGTTCGATGTTTTCAGTTGTTACGATACCGAAAATTACTGGTACATTTGAATTTAAGGATACACTTGCAATTCCTTTTGCAGCTTCATTGTTCACATAATCGTAGTGAGTTGTTGAGCCACGAATAACAGTACCTAGTCCAATAACTGCATCATACTCCCCTGTTTCCACCATTTGTTTTGCGATAAAGGGTACTTCAAAAGCCCCTGGTACCCAAGCAATATCAATATTTCCTTCTGCTACGCCATGTCTTTTTAGACCATCCAATGCGCCATCAACTAATTGTGAAGTAATAAAATTATTAAAACGACCAACCACAATCCCTATTCTTAAATCTGTCCCGATTAAATTTGCTTCAAATAATTTTCCCATTTTATAAGCTCCCTTCGAAATCCTTAATTTTTAGAGTTTTACTCACTGATTAAAATATTGTTGTTATTACGTTTTTCACAATAGTGCACCAAATCTTCAATGGAGATGAGTTTTAAGCCATGCTGAATGGCAAAACTCATTAAACCATCTAAACGTAACATTTCTCCGTCATCCCCCATAATTTCACAAATAACGCCTGCCGGATAACTTCCGCATGCTTTTGCCAAATCTATTGCCGCTTCGGTATGGCCCCTTCTTTCTAGGACTCCACCCGCTTTTGCAACTAATGGAAAGACATGCCCGGGTCTTCTAAATTGACTTGATGTTGCCTTTTCATTAATCATCTGAAGAATTGTAAATGATCGCTCGTAAGCACTAATACCGGTTGTTGTATCAATATGGTCTACGCTCACTGTGAATGCGGTTTGATGATTATCTGTGTTGTTTTCAACCATTGCTGGCAATTCTAATTTTTTTGCAAGTTCCTTTTGTATCGGAGTGCAAATTAACCCACGCCCATATGTAGCCATAAAGTTAACGTTTTCAGGGTTTGCATACTCAGCAAGTACGACTAAATCTCCTTCATTTTCACGATTTTCATCATCCACTACAATAACAATCTTCCCTGATTTCAAATCCAGCAAAGCCTCTTCTATTGTATTAAGCATGTGGAAACACCTCCCATTTAGAATCCATTTTGTCTTAAAAATTCCATAGTGATATTTGAAGTTTGTTCTGTCTTTCTTAAATGATGCAAAACATACTTTCCAAGCATGTCTGTTTCTATATTGACCCTTTCCCCTACACCTTTATGTCCCAAAATCGTTTCTCCGTAAGTATGGGGAATGAGTGAGATTGTTACATTACTATCTGTAACTTTAAAAAGTGTAAGACTAGTTCCATCAATCGTAATAGAGCCTTTCGGAATACAATTTGTTAGTAATTCCTTTGCCACTTCAATTTCAATGTAGACAGCATTGGAAACAGGTCTTTTACTTTTAATGGTTCCTACTCCATCAACATGTCCTGAAACAAGATGTCCTCCAAATCTGCCATTTGCACTCATCGCACGCTCTAAATTAACATAATCCCCTATTTTCAGTGCATGGATAGTTGTTGCCATCACTGTTTCCGGCATTACATCGACAGTCATTTCTTCATTGTTAAACTGTGTAATTGTTAGACATACTCCATTTACTGCAATGCTGTCCCCTAAGTGTGCATCTGAGACTATTTTCTTTGTTGCAATCGTTATTTGCATACTGTTCACATCTTTTTTAATAGCCGTTACTTTTCCTTGATCTTCAATAATGCCCGTAAACATCTACTCACCTCATTTCTAATTTTAAAAATAAAAACCCCTTAGAAATCCTAAGGAGTTTGGGAGTATTCATGGCATAGCTAAAAAGCTTTTTGAAATCATCTTTTCAAAAAGTGCCACAATTCATCCTTCTCCCATCCAGACTATACTGTCGGCTTTGGACTCACACCAAATCCTGCTCATTATCTGAGCTCACGGGCTTAGAAGCATTTACTTCATCACCGTCGATTGGGAATTTCACCCGACCCCGAAGGACAATATTTACTTAAAGCATTCATCAAATAAAAAATCCCGTCATTCGGGTGACGGGATGAGTAAGTACAGGAAAAAATCATAACAAATAAGACCATCAAAAAATCAAATTTTAATGGTTTTCCTAATAGAACTTGGCGAATATCGAAAATACTCTTAACGTTAACCAAGTTTGCACTTATACTCCTTCTCCCATCCAGACTATACTGTCGGCTTTGGATTTGCACCAAATCCTGCTCATAAGAGCTCACGGGCTTAGAAGCTTTGCTTCATCACCGTCGATTGGGAATTTCACCCGACCCCGAAGGAATTTTTTATTTAATTGCTTTTAACGATATCATGAATCGCAAAATATATCCAATAAGCAATCGAATAACTCTATTTTCAGTAAAAAGGAATCACTCGAATATGTTAGGAAATATTTAGCCATTTGCTTTAAGTTACAGCTTCGTTATAATGTTTAGATGAACTTATTAAAGGACGTGAACGCTTTTGAGCGATAAAGTGATGATGGAAATTGGACAGAAATTTCCTTTAACCATAAAAAGATTAGGGATTAATGGAGAAGGTGTTGGCTTTTATAAACGCAATGTGGTGTTTGTTAAGGGAGCATTACCAGGTGAAGAAGTAACAGTAAGAGTTTCCAAGGTACAACGTAGTTTTGCAGAAGCAGACATTTTAAATGTACGAAAAGCTTCTAAAGAGCGACAAGAACCAAGCTGCCCTGTATATAACGAGTGTGGTGGGTGTCAACTCCAGCATTTAACATATGAGGGACAACTAAAAGAAAAACGAGATATGGTTGTACAATCTCTAGAAAAATACGTGAAACCTATTGCTGAAACGACAGATATTCGACCAACGATTGGAATGGACAACCCTTGGCATTACCGCAATAAGAGCTCCTTCCAGGTTCGTAAAGAAGGAAAACGTGTTTACGCTGGCCTTTATACTGAAGGAACAAACAAACTGTTGAACATCAATGACTGTACTGTTCAGCATCCATTAACATCGAAAATAACAGTTGCAACACGTAAAATATTGCAAAAGCTAAATATCTCAATTTATGACGGGAAAACTTTAGACGGATTAGTCAGAACAATTGTGGTTCGTACAGCCATGCAAACTGGAGAAACTCAAGTTTGTTTAGTAACGACAAGAAAAGACATTCCACATAAAGATGAATTAATCGAACGCATGCTAAAAATTGACCCAAGCATTGTTTCCATTACACAAAATATTAATCGCGAAAAAACATCACTTATTTTCGGTGATGAAACAATCATTCTGCATGGCAAGGAAACCATTCATGAAAAATTAGGCGAGCTTGCCTTTGACTTATCATCACGCGCCTTCTTCCAATTAAACCCGGAGCAAACAGTTCATTTATATGACGAAATTAAAAAAGCAGCTGAGTTAACCGGTAAAGAAAAGGTAGTCGATGCTTATTGTGGTGTAGGAACAATTGGCTTATGGCTAGCTCGTGAGGCAAAAGAAGTACGCGGAATGGATGTAGTTCCTGAAAGTGTTGACGATGCAAAGAAAAATGCACGAAATCACGGGTACAGGCACGCACGTTACTATACAGGTACTGCAGAAGATTGGTTGGCAAAATGGAAACGTGAAGGATTCATTCCAGATGTCGTAACTGTGGATCCCCCACGGACTGGGCTTGCACCAAGTTTTATTAAAACCGTCATGAAAATTAAACCGAAACGTTTTGTTTATACTTCTTGTAATCCCTCTACATTCGCGAAAGATTTACAGGAATTAACGAAAATTTATAAGGTTGACTACATTCAACCGGTTGATATGTTCCCTCAAACAGCCCGAGTTGAAATCGTAGCAAAATTAACACTAAAGAATAAATAATGAAATACGAAAAGGCACTGTCTCCTATGGAAGCTGGAGAAGGTGCCTTTTAATGTGGGCGTGTTTCATTAGAAGAAGAACTGCTTTTATGTGAGGGATTGTAGATCATCTTCTATTTAGAGAAAACCAGAGAGCTATTGGACATATCACTCGGAGATGTAGGCAAATATACTATTCTAGAATCTCTTTATGCTTAAAAATTTGTATAGTTAAAATGAGAACTACGATGATTAAAGCAACAGTTAGAAGAAACGTTGGCAAGAAACTGGACTGAAGTTCTCCCGATTGCAACAGATGCCCTGTGTGTCCTGTTAAGGTCGCCGGGCTCCACTTCAGCTTATTTTGCATTATTGAAGTAACCGTCGAAATAACAGCGACAACGAGGATTGTCATGAAGGCAACACTGCCGCTCCCTTTCATTACTGTGCTAAAAAACAACGTCAATGTCACAACAAAAATCAACCATAAACTATAGATACCAAAGCTTTGAAAAATTTGTTCGGCAGCAACTGATTCAATAAGCAAATTTGTATAGTACCAAGAAGCAATATACCCTAAAAACAACGAGAGTAATGTTATGCTTACTAACCCAGCCCACTTCGATAAAATGTAGGAAGAATACGGTACTGGTTTACTCATGACCATACCCGCCACTCCGTTCTGTCTTTCTGCAGAAACAGTTCCCATCGCACTCAGGACGAGAATGAGGACACCAAGCATTCCATAATTAGAAAGTACCCCCATCAATACTTCTGCTCCTGTCGGAAGCGGCATCTCTATTACTGCACCTTCAGGCAACCCACCAAAATTATCCAAGATTTCCGGCATATAATAAGAACTAATTGGCTGCATAACGCCGAGTAAAATAAAAACGAGAGGAATCCATAAAATTTTATAATTACGTATCATTTCCGTTATTTCTTTTCGATATAGTACCACCCATTGCATCATGCATTCACCACTTCCATAAATAAATCCTCTAGGGTCGTTTGTGCCAGCTCAAACTTTCGAATTGGAACTCCTTGATTTACAATTTGTTGTAATAGAGTTTGTCTTCCTTTTTCCATATCAGTTACACCGATACTAGCTAGATTTCCTTGTATCTTCACCTCAGAAACAAAGCTATAACTCTCTATGCTTTTTAGCCATTCAGAAGAGTCGGAGTCAAATTCAATCTGGATGATTGGTTTTTGATACTGCGCCATCACAGTTCCTAATTCCCCAGATATCGCTATCTCCCCATTATTAATAATTAAGATGTCATCACTAATTTCTTGCGCATCGTGAAGGACATGGGTGGAAAAGAGAATTGTCGTTTCCTGTTTAATTTCCCGCATCATATCTAGAACCTCTCTTCGCCCTAGTGGATCGAGAGCTGAGACAGGCTCATCTAAAATAAGTAACTTCGGACGATGAATAAGTGCCTGAGCTAATCCTAGGCGTTGTTTCATTCCCCCTGAATACCCGCCTATTTTCCTCTTTTTCGCATCAATTAAGCCTACACGTTCCAGCAATTCTTCACTTCTTTTTTCAGCCTCTCTTCGATTAATCTTAGCTAGCTCCGCAGCGAAAACGAGAAACTCCTTCCCGGTCATCCAATTAAAAAAAGAAGGGTATTGAGGCAGGTAGCCAATAAATTGTCTTAAGTCCTTTTGTTTAGCCTCTTGGAAATAAATACTTCCTGAAGTCGGTTCCAGTAATCCGGAAAGCATTTTTAATGTCGTTGTTTTACCCGCTCCATTTGCTCCTAGTAACGAAACACATCTTCCTTCATCTATATTAAAGGTAATTCCTTTTACAGCATTTGTTTCCCCATATTTTTTGACTAACCCTGTTACGTTTAATAGCTCCATTAATCATTTCTCCTCCCAATGACGAAGTAAAGCACTGGTCCAATTATGTTGATGAAAAGGATGATTAGAATCCACATCCATTTAGGTCCATTTGTTTTTTCTGAGCGAATGCAAAAAACTAATGCGATAATCACTAATAGTAATTGGATACCTAATATTGGTGCAATTACACCCCAAGGAACTTCATTTAACAGTTCTCTCATTTTTACCCCTCCAACTTGTTAATTGCTTTCCTTTGCTAAATCGTTCCCTTTTCAATAAATTCTATGAAAACTAAAAATCACTCTATTGATCGTTGTTAGAAAAGAATTAAGTAACTTCTTATAATAAAAGAGAGATTAAAATGATAATAATAAGTGGTACAAAGACAATTACATATCCAAACGGATTAGCCAAATTGATCGTCCAGCCCACGCCGAATCGCTTCTCAACAAAAATGGAAGGATCATTTTGATTAAAATAGAACATTCCACCCTTCCAATATTTGTCCTCATCTATGTCCATAATTCGTGCTTCAACTTGAATTTCCCTTACTTTATCTGAACGTCCTACTTTTATTGCAAAGATTAGTGTTCCTATCAATACTAATAATAAGAAACCAAATGGTATTACGATTTTCGTACCTCCATCCCCGACTTCCGGATGAATGGTCATGAGCTGGAAATAGCTCATTAACATCGTTACGCCCAACAAGACAATGTATAGCAACCAGCTAGAATATTTTCTTAAACTTAATTGACGATTACGAGATGATTCTAAAGCTGTCGCACTGAGCTTAATGCCTGATTTTTTAGTTGCTACATGGATGCCTAAAAACATCAATTGCATTGTCAATAACAATAAGGAAAGCTGTATTGCTGAAAAGTGTGTTTTGTCCGTAAAAGCATCTGCTTCTCCACTTGGTCCCCAGTGAGTAGGAATTTGATCTGGCAGAAGCTCATAGTTCAATAATGTGTAAATCAACAAACCAACAGTCGAAAGTATCGGTAGTAGGTACACATACCACGGTAACATTTCATCCTGCTTGCGAACTGATAAATCCATAACTTTCATAGGCTTTAGATTTTCAACCCATTCATTTTGCTGCTTTAGCTGCTTCGTTTTTCCATGGTAATACAAATAAAAAGACAAACTAATTAAAATTAGCGCAAACTCAATAATTACACCAGTTAACGCAATTTGGTTCTCCAGTCGTTCATCACTGAGCATCCAGCCAATATAAAATCCTAAAATGATGATTGATAATATTCCCACACTCATTGAATACTGTTTTCTATACTTTTCGATTGTTTTATCTTCAATATATTGCTCAGGGATCATAACACCAAATACAACCGTTCGATTAACTAAATAAGGGATCACCGTCTGTATCACTGCAATAAATATTGTAATAATGAAAAAAACTAAAAATGACATTTAACTTCCTCCTTTACCTTTCTTTCATTTCTTTTAATACGGCGCTGACTAAATCCTGCATTTCCAATTTGCTCATACCTATCACTAAAGCTTCTGCAATTACTGGTTTCAGTTCGTTAATAATCTGTTGTTTTCTTTCTTCGCTCAATTGTTCAGTGGGAGAAATAATGGCACCTGATTTAGGAACAATTTTTATAATCCCCTTTTTTTCAAGCTCATGATAACTTTTATTAACAGTGTGCATATTTACTCCAAGATCTGCTGCAAACGCTCTAACGGAGGGTAACGAATCTCCGTAAACAATTTCTCCTCGAGCAATTCCTTCTATTATTTGGTTTGTAAGTTGGGTATAGATTGGTATATCCGATTCGGCTTCAATTCGAATGATCACTTAAACCCCTCCAATCTGTTCTATATTTATTATAACAATCTGTTCTACATTCAATATAACACAATTGTTCTATAATGCATAGAACAAAATAAAGCGAATTAATTTATTTTTGATTGATCGTACCTTTTCATTTTCGTTTGCGACCTCTTTATAGCAAGTCAAACCAATTCTTCAGCAGCTTTCGAAAAATATGCAAATAATTCTTGAATTTTTGTTTACCCTAAAAGCAAATGGGAATACGTAAATTATGTAGTGATATGAATTCTTTACTTATTAAATACATTGAAATTTATTCATGTGTTTTACATTGGAAAACATTTGCTAGATTTAACACATTTTTTGTCGAAAAATGATTGCTACAGAAAAAATATTTCTGTATAATCTGTTTTATTGTTCATCTTTAGTTTCAGACTAAAGTTGATAGCTCAGGTGCGTTTCTCTAGGTTCGAACGAGTTTTTCCAGTAGAATGTAGGGGAGTTACTTCGCCTTGGCACAAGTATTTTATTAACATGCCTCACCTGGTTAGAAACCAGGTATGCAGGCTTAAATTTAGGGGGTTATAAAGAATTGGGTAAAGCATTGATTATTGGTGCTGGCGGTGTTGCTAGCGTTGTCGTGCACAAATGTGTACAAAATTCAGAAGTATTCGAAGAGATTATGATCGCAAGTCGAACAAAATCTAAGTGTGATGCTTTAAAAGAAAAATTAGACGGTGGAAAAACGATTATCCATACTGCGCAAGTTGATGCGGATAATACTGACGAGCTAATTGAATTAATCAATGGATTTAAACCAGATGTGGTAATTAATGTAGCTTTACCATATCAAGACTTAACAATTATGGATGCATGTTTAGCTACAGGTGTGCATTATGTTGATACTGCAAACTATGAGCCACCTGAAACAGCTAAGTTTGAATATAAATGGCAATGGGCTTACAAAGAGAAGTTCGAAAAAGCTGGCTTAACGGCACTTTTAGGTAGTGGATTTGACCCAGGTGTAACAGGCGTATTCTCTGCATATGCTTTAAAGCATTACTTCGATGAAATTCATTACATCGATATTTTAGATGCAAATGCTGGTGATCATGGGTATCCTTTCGCTACAAACTTCAACCCAGAAATCAACATTCGTGAAATTACAGCAAACGGACGTTACTGGAAAAACGGCGAGTGGGTAGAAACTGCACCACTTGAGCATAAAGAAGTTTATAACTTCCCAGAGATTGGTCCTAAAGATATGTACCTTCTTTATCATGAAGAACTAGAATCTTTAGCGAAAAACATCACAGGAATTAAGCAAATTCGTTTCTGGATGACATTCTCACAAAAATATATTACTCACTTAAATGTATTAGAAAATGTTGGGATGACTTCAATTGAACCAATCGAATACGAAGGTCAAATGATTCAACCACTACAATTCTTAAAAGCTGTTTTACCGGACCCAGCTTCACTTGGACCACGTACAAAAGGTAAAACAAATATCGGGATCATCGCTCGTGGTATTAAAGATGGCGAAGAGAAAACTTACTACGTTTATAACGTTTGTGATCATGAAGAGTGCTACCGTGAAGTTGGCTCTCAAGCAATCTCATACACTACAGGTGTTCCAGCTATGATTGGTGCAATGCTTGTTATGAATGGCACTTGGCAAAAACCAGGCGTGTACAATGTAGAAGAGTTTAATCCAGATCCATTCATGGAAGCTTTAAATAAATGGGGTCTTCCATGGCAAGAAAGCTTTAATCCTGAACTGATCGATCTTAACTTTGACGAAAAAGAGGCAAAGTAAATGAAAGCTATCGATTGGAAAGCAGCGCCGTCTCCTAGTTATGTAGTGGACGAGCGTTTGCTGTTACGTAATTTAGAAATTTTAAAGTCTGTTCAAGATCGTACAGGCTGTGATATCTTACTTGCACTTAAAGGGTTCTCGATGTTTTCAACATTCCCTATGGCGCGTAACTATCTAAAAGGTATTACATCAAGTTCTTTATTCGAAGCCCGTCTAGGCTACGAAGAATTCGGTAAAGAGGTTCATGCTTATGCACCAGCCTATTCAGAGTATGAAATTGATGAGTATCTAAAATATGTGGATCATATTGTGTTTAACTCTTTTGATCAATTACACAAGTACAAAGAAAAAGTACAAAGTGTAGAAGGTAAACACGTTTCTATCGGATTACGTGTAAATCCTGGCTATTCAGAAGTGGAAACACCTTTATATGACCCTTGCTACATCAATTCTCGCCTAGGCATTCCTGTGGATTCGTTCCGTCCCGACGAGCTTGAAGGTGTAGAAGGTATCCACTTCCATGCAATGTGTGAGCAAGGTTCTGATGTACTGGAACGTATTTTGGTTCACTTTGAAGAAAAATACGGCGAGTACTTACATCAAATGAAATGGATCAATTTCGGTGGTGGTCACCATATCACTCGTGAAGATTACGACGTAGATAAGCTTGTTTCATTGATTAACTACATGCAAGATAAGTACGATGTAAAAGTTATCCTAGAGCCAGGAGAAGCAATCGCTTTAAATACTGGTTACTTAGTAACAACTGTACTTGATGTTGTGAAAAATGGTATGGAGATCGCTATTCTAGATACTTCTGCAACATGTCATATGCCAGATGTTCTAGAAATGCCTTACCGCCCACAAATTATCGATGCGAGCACGCCAAATGACAAGGCATACACATACCGATTGGGTGGTATGACTTGTCTAGCGGGCGATGTAATCGGAGACTACTCATTTGATGCACCTCTAAAAGCTGGAGACAAAGTTGTATTTACAGATATGGCACACTACACAATGGTAAAAACCCATATGTTCAACGGTGTAAACCTGCCAAGCATCTGTCTATACAACGAAGAAGAAGGCGTAAAAGTCGTACGCCAATTCGGTTACGAAGACTACAGAAATAGATTGTCTTAAATTGTTTGTGTACCAGGTACCCAAACAATTCGGAAACATTTCTGATAATTGACCTAAAATAAAAGCTTTGCAGGAGATTTTTTTCCTGCAAAGCTTTTTTAGTTAATCTGCACTTGGTGCGGATTTGGGCATTGTTAGTTTCCCGAATAAGAGGATGATAAGGTATATCATAAATAGCATTATGGAGATAAACAGTAAAAAGCTGATAGAGTCTACTAGTTCTAAGTAAAGCCCACCTATGAATGGGCCTGCTAAGCTTCCTAGGCTAAAGAATATTCCACATAGCAGGTTACCTGTAGGCAGTAATTGTTTTGGTGTTAAATCTGCCATATAGGTAATGCCTAATGAGAACAATGAACCGAGGAACATACCTGACACTAAGAAAATACACATAACTAATATTTGAGAATGCTCCAGCTGGCTTCCTAGCGCAAATAATACAGCCCCACTGAAAATCCCGATTAGAATAACTTTTCTTCTACCAATTTTATCGCCAATTATTCCAATTGGTATTTGAGTTATAATTGCCCCTATCGAGAAGGCGGCTAGAATCATGGAAACCATCGAATTTTCAAAATTCATACGAAGAGCGTAAACTGGAAATAATGCATTTAACGATGTTTCTAATACACCATAAACAAAGGACGGCAAGAAAGCGACCCAGGCGTATTTGAAAGACAATTTATAGCGTGAAAGACCATTCGCTTCCACGTTATCCCCTTTTAAAGCTTCTGGCTTTTCATTACGAATAAAGAACACAAACGACCAAGCTATTAAACAAAGTATAGATGAAACAACAAACGGCAGTGTTTCTGAAATTCCTACTAAATTTAACATCAATGGTCCTGCTGCAAACCCTACGCCAAATGACAAACCGTAGATGGACATACTTTTCCCGAGATTCCCTTCCGGTGCAGATGTAGTTAACCAGGTTTGAGTAGAAAAGTGTAGACAGTGATCTCCTATTCCAATTAGCAAGCGTAAAATAAACCAAAACATAATATTTTCCCAAAACGGAAACATTAATAATGATAGAAAAACAATAGCTCCCCCAACAATAATAATTGGTTTATATCCGAACCTTCTTAAAGGCTGTTCAATAAATGGTGAAATTAATAATGTACCTATGTATAATCCCGTCGCATTTAATCCATTTAAAGTTGACGAAACTCCATCAGTTTCAAAAATAACTGATATAACCGGTAATAACATCCCTTGCGAAAATCCGGAAATCGACACAATGATGATCAAAGTCCAAAATCTTCTTCTTTCATAGTGATTTGCTGCTAACATAAATGTCCTCCAACCTTATACACTTCGATAATACCGTATTATGTTAACATATCATTATTAAAATAGCTTTAATATTTTGCTTAGAAAACTAAGGCTAATCGAAATGAATTGTAGCGATTAATCTTAGTTGCACTTATACAGATAAGAAAGTGTGTACTATCATATGCGCAAATTAAAAACCCTGGCATACAACAACAGTTGGACGCCAGGGTTTACAGTTCAATTTCCTCCATATTTAAATGCATAAACATCATTACGGCTTTCTTTGACAGCCGAAAACTTGTTTAAACTCCCTCCTTCTTTTTTGTAGAGTGAGTATCATTTTTTCGACCATCTCCCTTCGATTTGATAAATTTACTTTATCACGTACTTTAAATTTTGTAAATATTCAGAATTAAGATTTCTGTAAATAATACGTTTGTCCTAGCTAACGCATTTTCACATATTATTTGAACTCTATTTATAAATTCGCTATGATGGTTTTGACGAAAGAGGTGTAATTATGTCGAACTCTATTACAGATAAAAATAAACAAGTAAATTACCTAAAAGAGCGCCTTCAAATTTTTGTAGAAGTTTTAGACGCAATCGATCCAGAAACTGCTGATATTGAAGATATCGATAAACTGATTCAAATGCTTGACGATGTAGAAGATAAAATGGACCAATTTAATAACCGCAACGATTTTACAAAAGAGTAAAATGAAAAAAAGAGATGTCTCCATTCAATTTAATGATGGAGGCATTTCTTTTTTTCTACTCCTCCCACTAAAATTTCGATTATTATTGCTAAATTTCTATGACTCTTTTTTTCGTGAAATTAAAAAGGTATAATAAGTGTTGGAAATCAAAATATTCTGGGGGGAATATCCATGTCTCAAGTTGCAACTTCTTATTTACAAACTCTGGAGAAAAGTCTATATGACTTAGTAAGCGAAACTTCAACGAACTTGCCAAAAGATGTTCGTCGTGCTATCAAAAAAGCAAAAGATGCTGAAAATGCTGGTACTCGTGCAGCGATGAGTCTAGACACAATTGCTAATAATATCGTAATGGCAGAGGATAATGTTTCACCAATTTGCCAAGACACTGGTCTACCAACATTTAAAGTGAAAACTCCCGTTGGGGTTAACCAACTAGAAATTAAAGCTGCTATTAAAAATGCAGTTGTACAAGCAACACAAGATGCAAAATTACGTCCAAACTCTGTAGATTCATTAACTGGTAAAAACAGTGGAGATAACCTGGGTGACGGCCTTCCAGTTGTGAAGTTTGAGCAATGGGAAAAAGACTACATTGAAGTAAAATTAATTCTTAAAGGCGGCGGCTGTGAAAACAAGAATATTCAATACAGCTTACCTTGTGAATTAGAAGGTCTTGGCCGTGCTGGTCGTGACTTAGATGGTATCCGTAAATGTATTCTGCACTCTGTATGGCAATCACAAGGACAAGGCTGTTCTGCTGGTTTCATCGGTGTAGGTATTGGCGGAGACCGTTCTTCTGGTTATGATCTTGCGAAAGAACAATTATTCCGTCATGTTGACGACGTAAATCCAAATGAAGACTTAGCAAAACTTGAAGAATACATTGTTGAGAAAGCGAATACATTTGGAATTGGTACAATGGGCTTCGGCGGTGAAGCAACGTTACTTGGCTGTAAGATTGGCGTTATGCACCGTATTCCAGCTTCATTCTACGTTTCTGTAGCTTATAACTGCTGGGCTTACCGTCGTATGGCTATCGACATCGATGTAAATACAGGCGAAGTTACAAATTGGCATTATCAAGAAGGTGAAAAAATCACTTTCCGAGATGAACCAAAATCACAAGAACAATCAGAAAACAAAGTGGTTGAACTTACTGCTCCTATTTCAGAAGAACAAATTCGTGAGCTTAAAGTTGGTGACGTTGTTAAAATCAACGGTCGTATGTACACTGGTCGCGATGCAATTCACCATCACTTAATGAGCCACGATGCACCAGTAGATTTAAATGGTCAAGTGATTTACCACTGTGGTCCTGTTATGGCGAAAGACGAAGAAGGCAATTGGACAGTAAAAGCTGCTGGCCCAACAACTTCAATTCGTGAGGAGCCATACCAAGGCGATATTATGAAAAAGTTTGGTATCCGTGCCGTAATCGGTAAAGGTGGTATGGGACCAAAAACTCTTGCTGCGTTACAAGAACACGGTGGCGTATACTTAAATGCTATCGGTGGAGCTGCACAATACTATGCTGACTGCATTAAAAGTGTAGATGGCGTTGATTTACAAGAGTTTGGTATTCCTGAAGCTATGTGGCATTTAAATGTTGAAGGCTTCACAGCTGTTGTAACAATGGACTCGCACGGCAACTCTTTACACGCTGATGTTGAAAAATCATCCTTAGAAAAACTAGCTCAATTTGCTGAACGTGTTTTCTAACTAAAACCATACTTAAAACCTGTAAGAATCTATTATTCTTACAGGTTTCAGATTGTCGACAAAAGGCCTTCAGAATGGTCACATTCTGGAAGCCTTTTGTATTTTTTGAGATTCTTTTGGGTATTTTTTAGTCCGATTTTAGTCAAAAGTACTCTTCGAGTATTATAATTTAGACCATTTCTGGAGCTTGCCATGTCCAATTGGCAAGCTTCTTTAAATTCATGGCAGCAAAAGTAAGCATCGCCTGCATGGACAATTTTTTAATCCCTCGTAGGGTTGTCCAGCGCATACCATGCTTCTCTTTCGCATCCGCAAAGACACGTTCAATCGTCTCTTTACGTCTCGCATATATTTGTTTGGTCTCGTTTTGATGACGAAGATGATCCGCTTCCTCTACATATTCTGCCCAAATATGACGCTCAATGATTTTCCGGTGATCTTTACTATTCGTACATTGAGTAAGCAAAGGACAGGTTGCACATTGAGAAGGGTTTGATTTGTACTGGCGTTTACCTTCTTTAGTGGTAGTCGAATATTTAAGAACTTGCCCTTCCGGACAAAGGTAGCAATCATAGTACTCGTCATATACATAATCGTGTTTCCGTAAAAATCCATCCTTCGTTTTTGGACGTGTATAAGGGAGTGCAGGTTGAATCTCTTGGTCAAATAAGAATTTAGTAATCGCAGGAGTTTTATAAGCAGCATCGGCAGCAACAGCAAGTGGCTTCTTCACTTTATCCATAATCTTTTCAACAAGTGGCTGAAGCATATGACTATCATGAACATTCCCAGGTGTCACAATCGATCCAAGTATAAATCCATACCGATCAGCTGCAGCATGGAATGAATAAGCAAACTGTTTGGTTCTTTCATCTTTTACATAGTATCCACTTTCAGGATCTGTCGTACTTTGCTTAATTTCCTTCACTTCTTCTTTTTCAAATTTATCAGGTGGAAATGGCTTCTTCCCGTGATCGATACGATCTTGATTCAATTCTTCTTGAAGTTTGGCTTCATATGCACGAGTCTCTTTACGGACAATCTTCTTTTCGAATTTACGTTTATTCGCACTGGCTTTTACATGAGTTGAATCGATGAAGACATGGTCAGCACTTAGTAATCCCTTATCTGCAATTTCTTTAAGAATACGATAGAAAATCTGTTCAAAGATATCAGTATCTTGGAATCGACGTTCATAATTTTTACCGAAGGTAGAAAAGTGCGGGATTTCTGAATGAAAGCCAAACCCTAAAAACCAGCGATATGCCATATTGGTTTCAATTTCTTTTATTGTCTGACGCATTGAACGAATTCCAAATACATATTGCACAAATGTCATTTTAATTAATACAACTGGATCTACACTAGGTCTACCTAGGGTAGAATACAGTGGTTCTACCAGTGGATAGATGAAAGAAAAATCAATAGCTGACTCAAGCTTTCTGACAAGATGATTCTGTGGTACAAGTTGTTCAATTGTAATCATCTCAATTTGATCCCGTTCATTTATTTGATTTTTCGACATCATATCCAATCACCTCAACCTATATTTAGAAACTAGTTGATTGTAGTGTAGGCGGTGACTCCTGCGGGACAAGCGTGACGGCCGATACCCCGCAGGAGCACAGCGACGAGGAGGATTGGGCCACGCCCGCGGAAAGCTTCCGCCGAAACGGAAATCAACTAACTCTATTTTCAAAAGCAATTATCTAATCTATATTTTATAAGAAAAAAGACTGTAGGCAAACTCGAAAATTCGAGTTTGTCTACAGTCTGAAACCTGTAAGAATCTATTATTCTTACAGGTTTTTTATTTTCCCATGGGAACTTGTGCCCTCCTTAAGTAACACTTTATTCACCTTTTACATAAAAACCGTTTTATTGGATTTACAATCCGCATCCTCTATATTATAATCATTATAAATTAATAATTATTATTTAAATTTTATAATTTAATTGAAAATCATTATCATATATACAAAATCATTACTATGATAGTGATATTCATTATCAAAAGGAGGTTAACATGAGACATACTAATCGAGAAAATGAACATTTAATTGAGAATATAAAGGAACATGGTGAGCTGATTGCAGCAATTGGTTCGGGTCTTATTATTTTACTAGCTTGGCGAATGGAATCTACCGGCTTGTCTACAGCTTCCGTTATTGCATATCTTACTGCCTTTGTTATTGGTGGTTACGCAAAAGCAAAAGAAGGAGTTCTAGACACCATTCAAAATAAAAATTTAAATGTAGAATTACTGATGATCTTAGCGGCTATCGGTTCAGCTATTATCGGTTACTGGACAGAGGGTGCTATCCTTATCTTTATCTTTGCATTAAGTGGTGCTCTCGAAACTTATGCCATGAATAAAAGTCATCGTGAAATTTCTTCCTTGATGAATTTGCAGCCTGAGGAAGCCTGGTTAGTTCGTGGTGGTTTTGAACCTATAAAAGTAGCTGTTTCTTCATTAAGGGTAGGCGATCATTTATTAATCAAACCTGGTGAAAGGATACCTGCAGATGGTCAAATCTTTAAAGGCACTTCCTCAATCGATGAATCAGCAATTAGCGGTGAATCTATGCCTGTTACGAAACAGGCATCCGATGAGGTTTATGCTGGAACTGTTAACTTAAATGGGACTCTAACAATCAAAATGACCAAACCTAATTCAGAATCTCTTTTCCAAAAAATTATTACCCTTGTACAGTCAGCACAAAGCGAAAAATCACCTTCTCAACAATTCATCGAACGTTTTGAGGGGACTTACGTAAAATTTGTTCTATTCATGGTATTTCTAATGCTATTCCTTCCCCACTTTTTACTTGGATGGGACTGGACAACAACCTTTTACAGAGCAATGGTTTTATTGGTAGTGGCTTCACCTTGTGCATTAGTCGCTTCCATTATGCCTGCCACTTTAGCAGCTATTTCAAATGGTGCTAAAAATGGCATTCTCTTTAAAGGTGGCGTGCATTTAGAACATTTAAGTATTCTAAAACTATTAGCCTTGGATAAAACAGGTACATTAACTGTCGGAACACCTGTCGTGACGGATGTGATTGTTAGAGATTCTTTAAACAAGAGAGAAACAATTGTCACTTTAGCGTCGATCGAATCCCAATCAAATCATCCACTGGCACAAGCAATAGCAAGATATGCAAAAGAAAATAATATCCAGCCTACTCAAGGAATTGAAATTGAAGATGTGCCTGGCTGGGGATTGAAAGCCAACATTCAAACCTCAACATACCTAGTTGGAAAAGCAGATTTTGTGGGAAAAGACGAAGCTGTGCAATTTGCAAATCATGCAGCTGAAAAGCTTGCTGAAGAAGGTAAAACGGTTATTTTTCTGAAGGATCAAGAAGGCATTGCAGCACTAGTCGCCTTAAAAGACAGAGTACGCGATGAAGCAAAACAAGCAGTTAAGCTTTTAAAAGAGCTAGGCATTCATGTCACTATGCTTACCGGTGATAATGATAAAACAGCCAAATCCATCGCAACTGAAGCCTGTGTAAATGAGTACATTGCCGAATGTTTGCCTGAAACGAAAGTAAATCTTGTGAAAGACTATTTAGCAAAATACAAAAATGTCGGAATGGTAGGAGATGGCATTAATGATGCCCCTGCTCTTGCAACAGCTACTGTTGGAATTGCTATGGGTGGAGGAACAGATGTCGCATTAGAGACAGCTGATGTAGTATTAATGAAAAATGATTTATCGAAAATTGCCTATGCGGTATCTTTATCCAAAAAAATGCAAAGAATCGTAAAGCAAAATATTATCTTTTCCATTACAGTTATTGCCCTATTAATCATTTCAAACTTTTTACAGTTTGTTGATTTACCTTTCGGAGTTATTGGCCATGAAGGTAGTACAATCTTAGTGATTTTAAATGGATTAAGGATGTTAAAATCATAAAGAAAAAGGAGGTGTCTCACCGATCATGAGACACCTCCTTATTTGCCAGAAGCTTTTACAAGAGTCGAAAAAAGGGCTTTCGCTTGAAAATCAAAAGCTTTTTCAAGTGAAGTATTAGGGTTCAATCGCTAGAAACGTAATATGTAAACAAAGTACTCCATAGTTGAGCACCTTTATTCCTTATACCCTTTTTTTACTAAACTTCTTTTATGCATGGTTGCATTTAGCAGTCCGCCAAATATTAAAATCATACCGGTAAAATACAGCCAAAGCATTAAGATGATTACCCCTGCGATACTTCCATAGGTTGATGCGTAGTTGCCGAAATTATTAACATAGATAGAAAATCCGTAAATTAGTGCAACCCATGCGATTGTCGAAAAAGTTGCACCTGGTAAAGTGCTTAAAACACGCAGCCTCGGATCGGTATTTGGAATAATCCAGTACATTAAGCTTAAAACGACGAAGATTAATGCCGGTGGGAGAATCCATCTTATCATTTCCCAAAAGCTTGCGAAAGTCTCTTCTACCCCTAAATAATTAAACAAATTATAGGCAAACTGATGGCCGAATATTGAGATGAACAAAACAATCAAAATTACAGCAACAAGTGCAATGGTAAATACCAATGACATCCCTCGATTAATCAAACCGGATTTTGGCTCTGTTTCATATGCTCCATTTAGGGTTTTGATTAATGCATTTACGCCTCTTGAAGCAGACCAGACGGTACCCAAGATCCCGATTGATAGTAACCCACCACCATTTTGAGTTGTTAATATTTCCGTCAAGGTTCCTTGTGTTAATAAAAAGACTTCTGTCGGAACTATCGTTTGAATGAAGTCAAATACATCATCCTGATCTAAATTTAGATATGGCAATAATGTCACGATAAATATTAATAAAGGAAAGAATGACAATAAGAAGAAGTAAGCTAATTGCGCTCCCATACCTGATATATCAACGTCTTTCATCCGTACAATTAAATCCTGGAAAAAGCCTTTTGTGGTTGTTACATCAATTTTGGACTCATCTGGGTCTACAAAGGATTTAGCTATGGATAATACATTATCATTATGCGTTTTTTTCTCTGCACTCACAACTTGCCCACTCCCCCTCGCTCCACTTAGTTCAAATTTTCAGGTAGAATAATTTCACTCTTTGTTTCTTTATAATTTTTTTGAACAGTTGCAGGAATTTCTTTTGTTTCTTCAATTTTGCTTACGATCGCATTAATATTTTCTGAGGTATTCACATATATTTTTTGTGCTGCCTCTACTTTTTGTTCAATCATTTGTTGTAGCTCATCTCGATTTTTCGCATAATAAACAACTTGATCCTTCGCTTTTTTTGTTGCTTCTATAGTATGTTCTCTCGTCTTACGGTCAAACATACTAACAATCGCACCGACAATGGCACCTGCTACAATTGATTTCACTAATTTACTTTCACTCATATTTTTACCTCCTACACAAAATTAAAACTCGAATTTTATGGTAATATTTTCTTTACATTACCCATTGTAATAAAAATATAATCCTTTTTAAAGTTAGCACCAATTGTTATTGACAAAGAAGGGCATGGAATGGAATGATAATATGGACACTTTGAAAGGTGGGGATAAAATGGATTTAACAAAACCATCAAAAGAAAATGTTTTTTATATGATCGAACAAATTAAAGAAAAACTACGTATGGTAAATGTTGACGCTATGAAATCAGATCATTTCACAGATGAACATTATGAAGATATATTGTATCTTTACGAAATGGTGATGAAACGCAACACATTCAGTCCGAGTGAAATGCAAGCGATTGTTTCGGAACTTGGCACATTAAGAAAATAAAAAAGTTTCCGACGCTAGAGTTCTTTCTAGCGAGGAAACTTTTTTTTTGAGTAAAATTTTAACAGTTTAAATTCTTTTTCAAAGCTGTAATGGTATTTTACTTATTTTGATTTAGTGAAACAGCGATTGCTGCTCCGACTCTTGCGTTATTTTTCACAAGCGCAATATTTGCTTCTAGAGATTTACCTTCAGTTAATTCTTTCACTTTGCCAAGTAGGAATGGTGTTACTTCTTTCCCTTTAATTCCATTTTCTTCAGCTTCAACTAGAGCTTTTTCGATAATTCCGTTTATGAAGCTGGCTTCTAATGCTTCTTCAACTGGAATTGGGTTAGCAATAACAGCTCCACCCTGTAAACCTAAATCCCATTTAGCTCTCATCATATCTGCCACTTCCTGAGCTGTATCTAAACGGAAGTTTACAGAGAACTCGCTATCTCTTGTATAGAATGCTGGTAACACATCTGTTTCATAACCTACAACTGGAACACCTTTTGTTTCAAGATATTCAAGTGTTAAACCAATGTCTAGAATCGATTTTGCACCAGCACAAACAACCGCTACATTTGTTTGAGAAAGTTCTTCTAAGTCTGCAGAAATATCCATTGTGTTTTCCGCTCCTCTATGAACCCCACCAATACCGCCTGTAACAAAAAGTTCAATTCCAGCTAATTCAGCTGCAATCATTGTCGCTGCTACAGTTGTAGCGCCAAGTTTCTTCGTTGCTAATAGATAGCCTAGGTCACGGCGAGAAGTTTTCGCTACATTGTCCGCATTACCGAACATTTCCAGCTCCTCATCTGTTAAGCCGATTTTAATTTTTCCATCTATGATGGCAATTGTTGCTGGCACAGCACCATTATCTCGAATAATTTGTTCTACTTCTCTTGCTGTTCGGACATTTTGTGGGTAAGGCATCCCGTGTGAGATAATTGTAGATTCTAAAGCTACAATCGGTAACCCTTTTTCCTTTGCTTCTAGTACTTCTTGTGAATAAGATAAATATTTTTCCATGTTAGTTATTCCTCCAATTAGTTAATTCATCCGTTGCAATATTTTGTCTTACCGTTTTATCAGACTGTAAGGTTTTCGTTGCATTGTCTTGACCAAATTTAACTGCACTCATAAATGGTTCATCGTTTAGCATGCCGTGAATAAATCCACCAACAAATGCGTCTCCTGCACCGGTTACATCGATAATCTCGTTTAGCTTTTCTGCCTTCAAATAAAAGATGCCTTCCACACTTCCGACCATTGCCCCTTGATCACCCAAAGTTAAGATGACATTACTTGCACCTTTTTCCATCAGCATTTTAACTGCCCTTGAATAATCTTGGTCGTTTAATATTCGGATATTGAGGTAAGCTTCGGCTTCATCACGATTACATATAAAATAAGTAACCCCCATTAGATTATCAGGCATGTTTTTAATTTTTGGTGCTGATACTGGAATAATGGCAAACGGGATATTTCGTTTAGTCGCAAGATTTTGTAAATACACTACCGTTTCTTTTGGACAGTTTAGATCGACAATAATGCACTTTGCATTACTTAAAAGTGCCTCGTGTTTCGTTAAGAATTTTGGCAACAAAGAATCATAAATTGACATATCGGCCATAGCCAGAATCAATTCACCTTTAGAATCCAATACTGCACTATATGAACCCGTCTTTAAATCCGGCAACATTTCGACATAGTCAAGGTTCATAAATGCCTGACTTTCTTTTTCGATAAACTTCGCTCCTTGATCCTGACCCATCAATGTAATTAACTTAACCTCATTCCCAAAACGACCTAAATTCTCAGCTATATTTCTTGCGACACCGCCTACACTTTCGGTAACAGTCGAGGGATTGGACGTACTATATTGAACGTGTCCAGCAATGTGAAACTTCCGGTCAACATTCGCCCCACCTATTGTGAAAATTGAATTTCTTTCTGGCAGCACATAAGCTCGTCCTACAATCTCACCTTTTTTAATAAGGCCCGAAATAATATTGGCTAGAGTAGGACGAGACATATTCAACGCTTCAGCCATTTCTTGTTGTGATAAAAAAGGGTTGTTCTTGATAGTTTGAAGAACGAGCTGCTCTTTTTCATTCACTCGGTATTCCACCTCAATCTATAAACATTTGTTTTAAATTATAAACTTTTGTTTGTAATTAGTCAAAGGATAATTAAATTTTTTAATTCTTAGATATTTTTGGAGAGATGGAAACAATTTATCCAAGAAAACTAGGTACTTGGAGAAATTTTGATGAAAGGCTAAAGGTTTCCCCTTTAGAATCACGCTTGTGGACAAGATTTGGTGAAATGAGCAATAGTTGTCCATGTGCATGAGTTTTATCGCATAGCTAGTTAGGCTTGCCGAAATTTTATAATCTTATTAGTTTCTAGTTACTTTTCAACAAAAAAAACTCGAAAGCATAGATACTTCCGAGTCCTGGTGTGGGTAAGTTTTATTCATTTACTTTACTGCCATCTTCTTGTACCAATTGTTGAATAAGTACTTCTACACGGCGGTTTTGAGTTCGTCCAGCTGCCGTGTCGTTTGATGCTATCGGGTTAAATTCGCCGTAACCTTTTGCACTGAAAAATTTAGGATCCAACTCAGGATTACTGTCAATAATCATTTTCATTAAGTTTACTGCACGCATAACAGATAGTTCCCAGTTTGAGCTAAACTCTTCTGTATTTTGAGGAATATTGTCTGTATGTCCAGTAACCACAATATGTCTTGCTGGGTCTAATTTCAAAATTTTTGATAATTCATCGGCAATTTCAACATAATCTTGCTTTACATCTGCTTGCCCCGGATCAAACAAAATACTATCTCGGATTGTTATTAATAACCCCTCATCGGTCATTTTTGTGGCAAATGTACTTTCTAATTCATTAACCGCGATAAAATTATCAAGTCGATCTTGAATTTCCTTTAGTTCCTGCTGATCTTGAAGATAGGCGGCTTCCTCTGCGGAAATTCCATCTGTTACGGCATCAGGCTTTTCCACCACCGAAGTATGATCCATAAAGCCTGTACCACCGTCAAGAATCTCATTAAACACAGCTGACATTTTATCAAGTTTTTCTTGATCTATTGAACTTGAAGCAAATAAAACAATAAACAGGGCTAACAATAGGGTCATTAAATCCGAATAGGGTAATAGCCATGATTCATCTACATGCTCATCATGTTTTTTCTTTTTAGACTTCTTTGCCATTACCACCCGCCCCACTTTCGTCTGTGATTTTACGGCGTTCCTCCGTTGGTAAATAAGATGCTAGCTTTTGTTCAATGACACGAGGTGCTTCCCCTTCCAATACAGATAAGATGCCTTCGATCATTAAACTTTTTTGTTTCACTTCAACTGCAGATTTACGCTTTAGTTTATTCGCAAACGGGTTCCAAAGTACATAACCAGTGAAAATACCGAGTAAGGTTGCAACGAATGCACCTGTTATGGCATGTCCTAATTTATCGATATCACTCATATCCCCTAATGCGGCCATTAAACCAACAACGGCACCAAGTACCCCTAAGGTTGGCGCATATGTACCTGCTTGCGAGAAAATTAGTGCACCACTCGCATGTCTCTCTTCAAGTGCTTCTACTTCTTCTGTCAGCACATCGCGAATATAATCAGCATTTTGACCATCGATTGCCAATGTTAACCCATTCTTTAAGAATGGATCTTCCACTTCACTTGCTTTACTTTCAAGTGCTAACAACCCTTCTCGGCGAGCTAAATCTGCCCACTGGGAAAACATTTTTATAATCTCAACTTCACTTGTACCCTTTTGTTCAGTGAAAAGAATTTTAAATAACTTAGGGACTCTTTTTAACTCACTCATCGGAAACGCCACAGCAATTGTAGCGACTGTTCCGACAATTATTATTAGAAAGGCCGCAGGGTTAATTAAAATACTTAAGCTTGCACCTTTTACAACCATCCCGACAAATACAGCAATTATTCCGAGTACGATTCCGACTAACGTTGATATATCCATATATGTTCCTCCAAATCTTCTACTATTCTTTTTTTCGACAAATAATTTATTTTTTTTACAGTCATATGACAGATTGATTGAAACAAGTTAAATATATTTCAAAATTTCTACAAACTTTTAAATTCCTTTAACTAAATAGATATTTTTTTCTATAAATGGTATTAACATTTAGTTTTTCGCGGGACATAAATTTTTTTCATACTGCTAGCTTTACTGCTTTTACTCATAAATTTTATGAAAAGGCTAACGCTTCTCAGTCCTTCATGAAATTGGCAAGATATTTTTTCGTTCCATCTTACAATTCATAAAAGATATATAGTATAATAGGTTCCAAGACAATTGTTAGTTTAGAAAGGAGTCTTTCAACAATGGGTATGTTTATTTCAACTGTAGCTGGCTTTTTCGTTGTGTTAATGATTGCAATGGCAATGTTCATTCACTATTTACGTGTTGGATTAGATTCTAAATCTTCAGTACGAATCGATCCAAAACCAACAGAAAAATTCTAAAATATTAAGTCAACAAAATTCTCTAACGAGTTTTGTTGACTTTTTTCGTATATAATGAATTTGTATAAATATATGAATAGGAGTTGAGTGAATGATGGGAACTTCTTTAAATGAAATCCTAAGCTTTAATGAGTCCTTTGTTAAATTCAAACAGTACGAGCCTTACATTACATCCAAATATCCTGACAAAAAATCGGTGATCTTAACTTGTATGGATACTCGTCTAGTCGAATTACTGCCTAAAGCAATGAATTTGAAAAATGGTGATGTCAAAATAGTAAAAAGTGCAGGAGCTCAAGTCAGTCATCCTTTCGGAGCTGTTATGCGAAGCATATTAGTAGCTGTGTATGAATTAAAAGCCGACGAGGTTTATGTAATCGGACATCATGATTGTGGCATGAGTGCCATAGATCCAGAAGTAATGATTCAGCATATGGTTGAACGTGGAATCAATGAAGATATTTTTAATACGGTTAAATATTCTGGAATCGACATTGTTGACTGGCTTCGAGGGTTTGGGGATGTTTCGACAAGTGTTTTAAAAAGTGTTGATATGATTCGTAATCATCCTTTGATGCCAAAAATGACACCGGTTCACGGACTTGTCATCGATCCGAATACTGGTAAATTAGATTTACTTGCTGATGGGAATACCAATTTAAAGGAAAGTGAAACAGAAACACTCCTTTAAGAAATAAAGAGGGCTACCTACCTAAATACAATTGCACTAAAACAAATTGTATGATAAGCAGGATAGCCCCATTTTATTTTCTAAGATCATCTTGAAGTAAAGAATATAAATAATGATCTTCCCAGCTCCCATTAATATACAAAAGCTCTCTTAATAAACCTTCCCGAACAAATTGGGCATTTTCCAGTACTTTAATGGAACCTTCATTCTTGGGTGATACATAAGCCTCAATCCGATGCAGCTTCACATTATGAAATGCAAATTTAATAACTTCTTTTATCGCTTCAGTTGCAATCCCTTTACGTGTATACCTTTCATCAATTGAGTAGCCGATAAATGCACTATTGTATGGAAGCCTCTTAATGGCATACAAGGATATATGTCCAATTAATGCATTGCTGCCTTTGGGATAAATCCCAAATGAGAATTCCCGATTTGCACGAAGTAAATGAATACTTTCTAATATTTTCTTAAATTGCGCCTCTTCAGTGTAAAATTCTTCTTCATGAAGCGGCTCATGTATGGACCAGAAAAATTTATTCCTTCTCATGAGTTCAGCTAAACTTCTAGCATCGGACTCTACAAAGGTGCGTAATAATAAGCGATCCCCCTCAATCTTTACCAACTTATCACCCTTTTTATGTAATAAATTCAAAAACTTTTTCACCATCACAAAAGTACCCTAAAGCCTTTCTTGAAGTATCTTACGACTAGCCATGTTTCCATTATTTTGCACATTATCTATTTCTTTAATTCAAGCTTCTTTTATTAATTCCTTCTTTCAAAATTAAAAATTAGTAATCGTTAATCCTTTTTGTCCTGCCGCCTGCTTTAAATGAGTAATTGTTTCTCTTAATACTTTTATGCGAGCATAATGCTTATTATTTCCTGAAATCAAAACCCAAGGTGCGTTAAAGGAATCCGTTTTCTCAAACATTTCATTAGCACATTCCACATACTCATCAAACTTTTCACGATTACGCCAGTCTTCAGCGGTCAATTTCCATGCCTTCATCGGATTAGTTTGACGCTCATTAAAACGGGCCAATTGTTCTTCTCCATCCATTCAAATACAATTATTAGACTAAATTTATTTTTAAGAGAAATTGTTGAATATTAAGCATTTCATATTGGAGCTTTTCTAGTTCTTTTTTGTATTCTTATTTATCGATTGTTATATTTAAGTCTAGAGCTTCAATTCTTTGCATCACGTTCACTCCTAAATATCTTTATTATTATTGTATGTTAATGGAAAATGTTGTTCAAAGCTTTGTTAATGTATATAATTTTATAGAAAGGAGAGGAATGAATGAGTCGACTAATCTTATTATTTACTTCGGTCATTGTAGCCACACTCTTTACACTAAATGCATTTTGGCTACAATTAAATGGGCATTCAACAATAGATATCATAAATCGATTGCCATTATTATTTGCACCAGCAAATTATGTTTACTACATATGGATTATTATTTTCATATCTCTTTTCCTTTGGATTTATCACTATATCAAGTACCGACGGACTGACCTCTTTATTACGAATTTTCAAACGATATTGTTCATAGTCGTAGTGATTCTTCAAATTGCCACACTTTGGAGCTGGCATAGCGATTATTTCGTTTTATCAACTGTACTTTTATTCATACAAGTTGTAACGTTATTCGTACTTTATTATTCTTATCCGTTGAAAAAAGAGATGCTTACAATACGAATACCCGTTTCGATTTACTTTAGTTGGTCAACCTTCTTACTGATTTTAAATTGCTGTTACCTTTTAGTAGAATATCAATGGTCAGGTTTTGGAATAAGTAATGCTCTTTGGGCCGTGATTCTAATGACCTTTGGAACAGCCATTGCACTACATCTGAGATTTCATCATTTTGATATTGCCTATCCAGCCGTGTTTATATGGTGTTATATCGGAATTGCAGTTCAAAACGGTTTTGACGAACTTTTAGTTACGACAGCAGCTCTATTCTTAGCAGGCGTTATGATTGTGGGCCTGTTCCTAATAAAAAAGAATCCTGTACACTTGAAATAACCTCAAGTGCCAGGATTCTTTTTTAGTCCTCAATTTGTGTAAGAATAATCGGTTTATCTTTTGTAACAACAATCGTATGTTCAATCTGGGCAACAAGGGATTTATCTGGTGTGATAAATGTCCAACCATCTCCCGCTTCCACAATATGCTCCGCTTTTTCGGAAATAAATGGTTCTACCGCTAACACCATTCCTTCTTTCAGGATGGTAGTATCCCAAGCATCAAAATAGTTTAATACATGTTCTGGCTTTTCATGTAAAGCACGCCCTACACCATGACCAGTTAAATTCATAATCACTGTTAACCCATTATCTCTAGCTTCACGTTCTACTGCTTTACCAATTTGATTTAGTTTTGATCCCGCTTTAACTTTTGTCATTGCTCGTTCAAATGCAGATTTTGCTACTTTACAAAGCTTTTCTTTTTCAGGGTGACCATCTCCCACAACAAAAGAAATTCCTGTATCTGCAAAATAGCCATCGAATGAACCAGATACATCAATATTTACCATGTCACCTTCATTTATAACTCTAGAACCGGGAATACCATGTGCTACCTCGTGGTTGACACTAATACAAGTAAAGCCAGGGAAATCATACTCCCCTTTAGGACCTGAAATTGCTCCTGCTTCTTCAAACATACGGCCGCCAATTTCGTCTAATTCCTTTGTTGTAATACCTGGTTTTGTTGCTGCTTTCATGGCATCACGAATTTCAGCACAAATTCGTCCAATCTTTTTTAACGCTGCTAACTCTTCACTTGTTTGTACAATCATCTTAAATGTTCCTTCTTCCTATTTACATATCTCTATATAATATACCACAATCATAACAAATTATTGGGCATGTAATCTTGAAGAAGGGCTTTTGAATTCAAATATTATAATACGTTCTTTAGCCAACATATAATTCACAAATATAAATTTTGATTTAGTGTTCCTTAGGTGAGTAGCCTGAGTACACACGAAGCTCGAGCCAATTTGGGATAGCAATGTGTTTCATCCACCTTATGAATCGCATCTCACTTCCATCTCTCCCTAACAATACGTTTCCTCGACGGTTTAATAAATTGAAAAAGACGACCTTAATTACTTCTGGTCGTCTTTGTCATTTATTTTGTTTGTAAAAGTCTTGGGGCTGCAGTGAAAATTAATGAACCTACGATGGCTGTTAGGATGATTGCTGGAATCATATAAGAACCATTATAAATTATTGTATATAGCCAAACATTTTGATCGCCTGCGTATTCACTAAAGAAAACAGCACCGGCAATTGCATGTGCTGCGTAGCGCAATAGTCCGCCAACTACTATCCCCAATACAATATAAAGGGTAATGTTTTTCTTATTAACTTCATGAGCTGCTCGAAGAATTTGTTTTCGGAATATGCCTGCAAGACCTACAACTGAGAATGCTACTCCATAATCAAGTAACGCTTGAACCCAATGTAAGATGTAAGCTCCAAAACTCATTTGTAAAACACCAATTAGTAAGCCTGTGGTAATACCTGCTAAGATTCCCCAACGCACCGCCATGATGAGGATAGGTAACATTACAAAGCTAATGGAGCCACCTTGAGCCCAGAATTTAAATGAAATTTGGTCCAGTACCAGACCAATACCCGCAAAAATCGCAATCTCAACGAGCATTAATAGTTTTTTATTGTTCATAACAAATCTCCTCTCTTTAATTCAATTGGAACCTAAGAGAAGGATAGAAATCCTAATAATATAAAGTCTAGATTTCTCCAAAAATAAAAATGGCGCCAGGACAGAGCCTAAACGCCAATTGGAGTCGGTTTCTATCCACATCCCTACGCAAGTACTAGCTTACAGGTTCAAAGAGTTAATGCAACAAGTGCATAATCTCAGCTGACTTCATCAGCTCCCCTTGTGGTAAATACATTTTGTTTAATTGTTAGAACATTACTAATTGTATCAAACTATATGTTTTTTTCAACTAGAATATGAATACGAATCCTTTATATTGTCAATCACTTCCATATATAATTAAAAATTATAACGAGGTGAATACATGGAAAATAATAATAAAATACTTTCTGCCATTTGTTATGTTAGTTTATTGTTTGCACCTTTTTTATTGCCTATTATCGTTTACTTCGTCATTAAAGATAAAGAAGTAAAGTACCATGCAAAACGCGCAATGCTATCACACTCCATTCCCACAGTTCTTTCTATTCTTTTAGTTATCTTGGGGTTAATCGGCGTATTTTCTATGAACTATGACAATATGAACGGATACATTATGAAGATGTTCATTTTGATGGGAATTTATTTTGCTATCACGATCGGAGTGATCATTTGGAATTTAGTTCAAGCCTATCGAGTTTTCCGGGTAGGTTTCTAAAGTACCTTTTAAGGGTATAGTTCTTATAAAGGTGAAGGAGTGCATTATCTATGAAATTGGGAAAAACCATAAAAACGATTATGAAGGTGGCACCAATTGTATATCCCATAATCAAAAAAGTAATGGATAAGAAAAAATCATCAAGGACAGGCTATAAAATAAACGGCAGAGACTACTAAGGTCTCCGCCGTTTTTTACTTAAGCAGAAAGGACGTTTTACTATAGCCCTCTTTTAATTTTTCGACCTGTAAAATGGCAGGAATTGCTGCTTTCAACTCGGATACGTGTGAGATAACGCCAATGATTCGTCCGGATTTTTGAAGATCAATCAATGTATCAATTGCTTTCATTAGGGATTCTTCATCTAAGGAGCCAAAACCTTCATCGATAAACATCGTATCGATTTTCACATTCCCTCGGAAGCTTTGAATTACATCCGCCATTCCTAGAGCCAGACATAAGGAAGCATTAAACTTCTCTCCACCGGATAACGATTTAACATCTCGCGATTGACCTGTATACGTATCGTACACATCTAGGCTTAAACCACTTTGGCGTCCGTGGGATTCCTGTCTATCTGAACATTGTAAATAATATTGTCCATTTGATAGATTTTTTAATCGAATATTGGCCGCTTCTGTAATTTGTTCTAAATAACCCATTTGTACATATCGTTCAAAGGATATTTTTTTACCATTTTGACCGCGCAATAGATTGTATAAATCGATTATTTGACTAGACATCTCCTCAAGCTGGAATATCTTATCTGCAACGTGATCTAATTTCTCGGAGAAGTCTATGGCTTGGCGTTCATATTCGAGTGAGCGATTAAGTGTTTGAAGCGTATTTTCATATTCGAGCTTTAATGTATTTAACGCCTCTTCAATTTTTGCTAAATCTACTTTTTCTTTTCCTTCCAGCTCTTCACTCTCTTGCTCAACTTGAGTAATTATTGTATGAAGCACTTTCGAAAACTCCATATATTGATTCTGGAGATGATTAATTTGGAAATCATCTCGAATAGCAGACTCAAAATGCTTATAGTTCTCAAAGGCAGCTTCATGCATTGCCCGTTTAAACTCTTCTTTTGCTCGGTGAAGCTTTTCTTCAAGATTCTCAATTTGTTTTGCTGTTTGGTTTACAACTTCTTCTGTTGTAGCAACATACTTCTCCACCTCATGTAAATGCTTTTGCACCTTTTCCCATTGAGAAAATAAAGTTAGCTTATGCTGTTCAGAATCTGCAATTGCCTTGTGTAATTGTGAAATATGCTGTAATTCACTTGGTATAGACTTTTGCTGTTCTGTTAAAACTGTACTTTCCTTTAAAAGTTGTTCTTTCGTTTGATGGTGTTTTCCTTCTAGCTGTCTTTGTCTTCCTTCTAATTGTTCAAGTACTAATTTCAACTGTTTTTGATTCTTTTTATAGGCTACTAGTTTTGCATCGTCATTTTTCAGTTGCTCAATTGTTAGATTCAAATTATTGAACTGTTGAACAAACTGCTGTTCTTTTTCTGGTGTTGCATGATGTCTTTCAAGCTCTTGTTCACATTGAGTTACTCTTGCTTTAAGGGCGCTTATATTTGCTTCATCTCTATACTTCTTTTGCTCAACTTCGGCAAGACTTGCCTTTAACTTTTTAATAGTTGCTTCATCAACAATCTCAGTATGTTCAGCAAGGATCTGCCCATGTTCTTTGCTGCCGCAGACAGGACAAGGTGACCCAGGAACTAAACTAGCTGCTAGTCGTGATGCCTGGTTCGTTAGCCATTTTCCTTCTTCTAATTCGTAAGTTTCTTGTGCAATCTCGTATTCTTTTTCCACTTGATTTGCATTCGCTTGTAGGCCATTCAAGTCATTTTTCAACTGATTATAGTTTGAAAATAGGTTAATCACTTCTTTTAAGTTACTTTGCTGTTCTAGAAGCTCCTTGAAGTTTTCCGTTTTCTCTTCTAGCTGTTCGATTAGCTGGTTAAGCTGAACATCTTTTTCCTTTTCCCCATTAAACTCTTGCTCAATTTTTGCTAAAGCAGTTCGAGCGTCCTTTTCAGCAAGCTGTAGAGACTGAACCTTTTTGCTTAATGCTTCAATTTGTTCATAACGCGGTAATAATTTTTGAAGATCATTTAAATGTTGAGCTGCATGATCACGTTCCTGTTGTTTAGCACTCTCTATCTCAAACGCTATATTTGCTTCCGACAGATTCTTTTTAGCCACTTCTAAGCTTTGCTTTACACTTTCTAAATGGCTTTGCTTTTCCACCTTTTCTTTGTGTAATGCATGGCATTGTTGATTTAATGGCTGAATCTTGCTCGCACGAATGGCCGCTTCATATTCATTTTTCATTTGTTCGTGAATTGGTTTTTGTTGTTCTAATTCTTTAAGCTTTTGCTTTTTCTTTTCATAGTTATCAATTCGGTCATTTATTGCCTTATTATGTACAAATAGATTGTACTGTTCATCATGTTTTTTAACGGCTTTGGCATAGAGTTTTTTGTCTTCTACAATTTTTTCTTTATAATAATTAATTTCCTCATCCAGTGCATCTTGAATTTGATAGACATTTGACTCTTGCGCTAAGACAGCAAACAATAAGGAATCTCTTTTTGGCAAGGTTCCTTCAATTTGAGCGATATAGCTATTTTTCAAAGTACGGGCACGATCTAATTCTGTCTCTGCTTTTCGTTTCTTTTCCTCAAGCTTTTGAGTCATTTCACCATAACGATTGGTTTTGAAAATTTTACGTAAGATTTCTTCTTTATTATCTGATTGCGAGGTTAATAGCTTACGGAATTCCCCTTGCGGAAGCATGACAATTTGATTGAACTGATCATAAGATAATCCAATAAGTTCCTCAATTTTTTGATTGATATCCGTTACTCTTTGTCGTTCCACCGAAGCTACTTCTTGTCCATCATTTTGCAATTCAAACAGCTCATATTTCTCCCCGGTAGCTGTTTTCCGCCCTTCCTTTACATGTGAAAGCTGGCGTAAAACACGGTAGGTTTTCTCATGGATCTCAAACACTAATTCAACCGCAGTGTGAACTGAATCTTCGGCAAAGTCACTTCTTAATGTTTTCGTCTCTTTACGATCCTGTCCACTTCCAAAGCCATATAAAGCAAAGCAAATGCCATCAAAGATCGTTGTTTTGCCCGCTCCTGTAGAACCTGAAATGACAAATAATCGGTTGTCTTTTAGCTCCTTGAAATCAATAACTTCCTCACTTTTATATGGCCCAAAAGCTCTCATTGTTAGTTTAATTGGCTTCATCTTGCTACCACCTCTTTCGTTTCACGTTCTTCACTTAGCAGCTCCTGTAAAACCTCTTCAAACAATTGCTGAGCTATTTCACTTGGCTCCTGTCCTACTATTTCTTTATGGAAAGCCTTAAATAGGCTGAAGTCATCCAACTGCTCTCTTCGAACAATAGCTGCTTCCCCTTCAATTGTTTCTCTTGGAAGTGCTTTACGCTCGACATGCATTGCATTTGGATAAACTGTACGAATTTGCTCCATTGCACCTACCACTGGCGTTTTGTCGGTTAATCGAACAAATACATAATCCTCGTTTACAGGTGTTCTTAATATCTCTTGAATGGAGCCTTCAACAATTCTTAAATCTCTTCTTGGTTTAAATGGACGCTTCTCGATTGAAACTTGTCCTTCTTGGTCTAACTCTACAATTAAATAACCCTTTTCATGATTCTCTTCCGAAGACGAATATTTTAAAGGTGATCCTGAATAGCGGATTTTTTCATTTAACACATAATGTGCTTTATGCAGATGTCCCAGTGCTGTGTAATGGAATGAATTAAAGTATTCCGCACTTACACACTCCGATCCGCCAATTGCTAATGGTCGCTCTGAGTCACTAGTATTTTCTATTTTTTCACCATACGGGGTTACAAAGGCATGTCCAATAAATACATGTCTTTTGGAGTTGTCCATCTTTTCTTCTATCTTTTCTACTATTTTTTTCATCGCATCATCGTGGGTACTAATGGAGTCGTCCTCAAATAAACTTTTCACTGTAGAAGGTTCAGCAAAAGGTACTAAATGGAAATGAACATCTCCAAACCCATCATTTAGAATAATAGGTTCTAGATTCTTTATATCTCCCGAAATGTGCAAGCCCGTTTCCTTCATCAATTTGCTTCCAAATTGAAGTCGCGTCGGGCTATCATGATTTCCCGCAATACTTAGCACAGGCACTTTACGTTTCAACACGATTTCTGCTAATATCTCGTCCAATAAATCAACAGCTTCCACCGGAGGAAGTGCACGGTCATATAAGTCGCCAGCAATAATTACAGCATCTGGTTGTTCTTCATCAATAGCTTGCAAAAATTGCTCCAATACATAGCGTTGGTCGTCCGTCATATATACACCTTGTACCAGCTTTCCTAAATGCCAATCAGCAGTATGAAATAGTTTCATTACACTAAAACCTCCATTTGAAATGTTTTTTCTATTATAACATCTTTCGATAAAAAAAGACTGATTTCTACGAACAAGCATTCGTAAAAATCAGTCGTATTTTCAATGTAAATTTTGGTTATTACTCAACTTTTCGTTGGGCCACCATTAAAATGCCCAATTCCCTTTTCGGAAGATTGGTTGCTCTGTTCCATCTGGCAATATACCATCAATGTCCATTTCTCCACTACCTATCATGAAGTCAACATGAGTAATTGACACGTTAATCCCTAGAGCTTCTAATTGGCCTTCCTCAAGATCTTGACCACCTTCAAAGCATGTTGGGTATGCTTCACCGATTGCTAGATGGTTTGAGGCATTTTCATCAAATAAAGTGTTGTAATATAAAATTCCTGATTCTGAAATCGGCGACTTGTGTGGAACTAAGGCCACCTCACCTAAGAAGGAAGACCCTTCATCTGAAGTGATTAATTCTTGCAGTAAATCATTTCCTACTTCAGCACGTGCTTCAACAATTTTACCTTTTTCGAACTTTAAAGAGAATTGATCAATAATATTCCCTTGATATGCTAAAGGCTTCGTACTACTTACAACCCCATTTACCCCATATTTAGCAGGTAAAGTAAACACTTCTTCAGTTGGCATATTGGCAATGAATGTTGTTCCTTGCGGAGTATTGCTGCTGCCAGAAATCCATAAATGCTTTTCGGGAAGCTCAATTGTTAAGTCCGTTCCAGGTGCTTTATAATGAAGTTTTGAAATTTTCATCTTGTTAAGTTGAGCTGCACGATCTTGTAATGTCTCAATATGTTGTACCCAATTACTCACAGCATCACCCTCACCAATGCGAACTGTTTTGAAAATTGCTTCCCATAAAGCAGGCATTTGCTCCGATTCAGGTAAATCCGGGAACACCTTTGCAGCCCATTTTTTAGATGGAACTGCAATAATTGACCAAGCAATTTCGTCGTTCATAATGGCTTTGCGATAGCGAACTAATGCTGTACCTGACGCTTTCTCCTGCGCAGATATGCGTGAGGAAGGAATTCCTGCCAGTAAATCCGGGTCCTCCGCATCAATCCATAAAAGTGCACCTTTTCGTTCAATCAATTCGTGTCTTTGAGCAACAGTCCATTTCGGAAACTTGCTAAATTCCTCTTCACCACCGAATTCATAAAATGAACGTGTAATATCAGGGTCTGTCAAGTTGACCTGAACTCTACCTGCCCCAGCTTCATAAGCTTTTTTTACGACGATACGTGTAAATTCGAGTGTATCTGTAGAAGTATTGATTAATAAATATTGCCCCTTTTGAATGTTCACGCCAATTTTTACTGCTAATTCGGCATATTGCTCTAATTTCTCCTCAAAAGTCATCCTAATTCCCTCTCTTTTGTGTAACTGTTTTTGAGTTACCTTCCACGATATTCCCCATATTCCAAACTTTTTGAACTGCTTTTACCTTCATTTCTCGTGTTAGCTTTTTATAGTCCTTTTCATCTTTGTAAGAAAGCAACGTTAGTACTTCACCATCTGCTCCGGCACGTCCAGTTCGGCCAGAACGATGTGTATATTGTTCGATTGTACGTGGAACATCCACATGAATCACATGTGTTAGCCCTTCAATATCTAATCCACGAGCAGCAATATCAGTGGCAATTAGTATACGAGCTTCCCCTTTTCTAAATGCATCTAATGCCTTTTTACGTTCTTCTTTTTTCATATCGGAATGAAGTGTTACAACTTTTGCATCACGATATTTTAATTTCGTTTCTTTCATTAGTACTTGATCGATATTATTTACAAATGCTAATCCATGTAGATCTTCGATATTGGCAAGTCTACGAAGCATATCCGTTTTATCTCGCTCATCTACCTTGATAAAGGAATGTTCTACCTTCCCAACTTGAACCATGTCTTCAGGTTTAATCTCGATATGAATTGGTTCAAACATCAAACGACTTGCGACTAGCTTGATTTCTTCTGTAATCGTTGCAGAAACCACTACCACCTGTCTTCCGTAAGCCGCCCCTTCGATAAAGGATTTAACAGTTACACGGTATTCACGACTTAATAATTGGTCACATTCATCTAGTACAACGATTTGAATTTCTTTTAGCTTTAATTTATTTGCTCTTGCTAGTTCGTTTAAACGTCCTGGTGTTCCAACAACGATTGTTGGTTTTTTCTTTAGTTTTTCAATTTGGCGAGCAGAGTTAGCGCCCCCGATTAGTTGCTGTACTGTTATGTCTGAACCTGCAGTCCATTCACGAATAACCTCAACGATTTGCATTGCCAGCTCTTGTGAGGGAGCAACAATTAGGGCCTGTGTTTGTTTTTTGCTACCATCTACTTTATTTAATATTGGTAGTACATATGCCAATGTTTTGCCTGATCCTGTTGGAGATTCTGCCACAACGTCTTTGCCCTCGAGCATTGCTGGAATCATTTCGTCCTGAACCTTCATTGTTGTTTCATAATTCCATTTGTTTTGTAATGTTTCGTTTAATAAATTGATTACGGACATGATTAGTTTACCTACCTTTAGTTACTTGCGTATAGTGTACCATAATTTGATTACTTTACTCGATATTGGCACGTTTTTTCTATCCTGTGTGAAGGAATTTGAACGCTCTAGGACACAATTCAAAACCTATCTATTAAAACTAAGAGATGTGCTAATAAAAATTCTAATTAATCGATTATTATGTGAGCGCTCTAAGCACACAAGTCGCTCAAGCCAAATTGTTGTTGTCTCTACGACTTGTCTCCCGAGGCCAATTAGATGTTGGTCAGGCTGCGAGTCCTAACACTTTCTGTATATCACTTAAGATTATTTCCTTTATCTATACTACTTACACACAAATTAAAATTCCGAAAAAAAACCTGCCTATAAAAGGCAGGCTTAGATTTTAACCGGCGTATTTAGTTCGTAGCCGCATGCAATGATTGCACTTTCGGCTAGAACCATTAGTGAATCGATGTAACGGTTATCTAACTTTAAATCTTTATTTACAATGGAAAGCTCAGTACATCCCAAAATAATTTTGTCACAGTCTAGTTGAAGCATGGCTTGCTCAATTACATTCCATTGATGTACAGAAACTTCTTTTCCAGCCTTCACGTAATCATAGATGATTGACATCACTTGTTTTTGAATTACCATATCCGGAACGACCGGTTCAATATCTTGCTCGATTAATGCTTGTTGGTAAACACCCGAAGCAAGTGTGCCATCTGTTGCTAAAACACCAACACGTTTTGCACCTGTAGAAGCAGCTCTTATTGCAGTTTCCCGAATCATATGCAGTACAGGGACTGGGGAAGCTGATTGTAATTCTTCATAAAATGTATGTGCCGTATTACAAGGAATACAAATCAAATCTGCACCAGAATTTGCTAATTTAGCAGCATCTTTTATTAAATATGGGACTGGATTTTCATTAGTTTGGTCTAGAATATACGCTGTACGATCTGGAATCGAAGTATCATTATCTATGATTGTATGCACATGCTCCTGATCTTTTGTGGCACTCGTTCGGCGGACAATCATCTCGCCGATAAACATCGTTGCTAACGGACCGACACCACCGATAATACCTAATGTTTTTCTCATTCTTCCAAACCTTTTTTATTGAAATATTTTTTATACTTACGATAGTAGTTTAAATTATTTAAAGTTATTTTAACCCAACGTTTTAAATTCATGTCCTCTTTATAGAATAAAGAGTTTGTCCATTTCCCTTGACGAATTAAGCTTTTTGCTTCAATTTTCATTTTCTCATTCGATGCATATTTAAATAAAACACCTTTTGGAATAATCATCCACAAATGGTTGTTATCAGCATAAGTTAACTCTTGTTTTATGTTCAACATACGATCGTCCGCTACGTACTTCATTAAGTTATAGCCTGCAGCAGTTACGAAATAACTAGAACGGCCGTTACGAAGGTTAATTTCGAATAGCTTGTACTCACCATCACGCGCATCGTACTTCATATCGAAGTTGGCAAAACCAGTGTAGCCGATATCCTCTAAGAAATGACGAACTTTATCCATTAGCTTTTCATCATAAGTTGTAATGATTGCTGCGTAACTTCCGATACCATCTGGTGAATGCTCCTCTAAGATTGGATTACCTAGACACATTAATTTTACTTTACCATCTTTACCTACATAAGCATTCAGAACACGCATATAAGAATCGTCACCCGGTATAAATTCCTGAACGATCATCGTATCTTGATAGCTTGATGCGTAGATAGCTTTTAATATAGCTGTTTTTTCAGCTTCATCATGTGCTACAAACACTTTCTTTTTTCCTGGGAAGCTACAAGCCCAGTAAGCAACAGAGTTAGATGCTTTTAAGATGATTGGATATTCAAATGGTGGCGTGAATTCCTGATAATTTTCAGCAGTAACCGTTGTTGTACCAGGGTATTTGAAGTTATACTTCTCACACATTTTATAGAAGTTTTCTTTTAATAGAATTTGATCCATTAAAGATTCATCTATGTATGGCACTGTAAAGTATTTTTCTAATTCTTGTTTATTTTTAATAATTAGCTTTGCATAGTCATCCCCGCAAGCTAACAATAATAATTTTTTATCTGGATATTGTTTTGCAACTTTTTCCAGTGCAGGCACAAAGACATCCTGTTGGTTTAAATTCGCGATTTCCTGGAAATATAAGATTCGGCTATCTTGAGTCGCCGTTAAATGCGAACGTCCAAGAATAAGGGGCTTTATGCCATACGCTTCGTAAAATGCACGAGCCATACCGTAAGCGTTCATATCAGAGCCTAATAATATTGGTAAAAATGGTTGTTCCATTATCTTTCATCTCACTTTAATTGTTATAGTATTTAAGAGATTAAATGTACACAAAAGCTTATTGGTACATTCTAATTCAGCATGAAAAATTATGTTAATTTTATCAATCTAAATGTTAGTTTAACACATTTTGTTAATATGTTAATATGCATCCTTTACTAAAACATCACTTCTTAATATTCCTGTAAAATATGAAAAAAACGAATCTCCTATTTTAAACTTTCAAAGGTTTCTAAAACCGTTAGCTATAATTAAATGAATGTACTTACAAAAGTAAATCATCTAAATTATACCCTTTTCATTAACTTTTCAACTTAAATTCATATAACTCTATACGTAAAAAAGGACTTAAAAGTTCCGATTGAAACTTCTAAGTCCATTAAGTACTAGATTTAAATTGATTCAATTACAAGGGCAATTCCTTGGCCACCGCCAATACATAGGCTTACTACTGCATATTTTCCACCACGGCGTTTTAATTCATAGCTACTTGCCAAGGCAATTCGTGTACCACTAGCACCAACAGGATGTCCCAGAGCAATTGCTCCCCCGTTTACATTTGTAATTTCACGGTTTAACCCAAGCTCTTTTTCAACAGCTAGATATTGAGCAGCAAAGGCTTCATTTACTTCTACTAAATCCATATCATCAATCGTTAAATTGGCTTTTTGTAATGCTTGATTGATAGCAGGAACAGGGCCTATCCCCATAATTGTTGGATCAACTCCGGCTACTCCCCATGAAATGATTCGCGCTATTGGCTGTAAATTATTTTCTTTTACCGCCTTTTCACTCGCAACTATTACTGAAGCAGCGCCATCATTAATACCTGATGCATTTCCAGCAGTAACAGATCCATCTTTTTTAAATGCTGGACGAAGTTTAGAGAGGCTTTCAACATTGGTTGCTTCCTTTATATGCTCATCCACTTCAATTGTCATTTCCCCTTTTCGCGTTTTTACCGAAACAGGGACAATTTCTTCTTTAAAGTAACCAGCTTCTCGTGCCTGCGCAGCTCTTTGATGTGATTGTACTGCAAACTCATCTTGTTCTTGACGAGAAATATCATAAATTTCAGCTAATTTCTCGGCTGTCATTCCCATTCCAGAACCCGTATATTGATCTGTTAAAGTAGCTTGCAACATATCAATGAATTGTAGGTTACCCAGTTTAGCTCCACTAAATCGTTGCTCAAAATTAGAGTATGGTGATTGCGACATGTTTTCAGTACCACCCGCCAGCACGATATCTGCTTCTCCAAGTAAAATATGTTGAGCGGCTGTGACAATCGATTGTAGCCCTGAACCACAAAGTCGATTTAATGTTAAGGCCGGCACTTCCTTTGGAACACCCGCTTTCAAACCAATATGGCGAGCTAAATACGCTGCATTAACATTGGTCGCAATAACACCGCCATATACAACATGATCCACTTGTCCGGGTTGTACATTTGCTCTTTTTAAGGCTTCAATTGCTGTTTGTGTACCAAGTTCGACTGCATCTATAGTGGCAAATGATCCACCAAAGGCTGTAAACGCAGTTCGTGCCCCCTCTACTAGATATACATTCTCCATTTGTATCCCCCTCGCTTTATTGTGCTGGTTCACTTACCTTAGGTCTTAACGTATGTTTTAACACTTTACCAGATGCATTGCGTGGTAACTCCGTCAAAAACTCTACTTCCATAGGGACCTTATATTTGGCTAACTGCGTTTCACAGTATGTTATTACTTCTTCTATAGTCAGGGATTGTTCTCCTTTTACTACAACGAAGGCTTTCGGCACTTCTCCGTATACTTCGTGTGGAATGCCTACAACTGCAGCCTCCAACACTTGCGGAACCTGATATAATACTTCCTCAACTTCGATTGGATAAATATTTTCGCCGCCTCGAATGATCATATCTTTCTTCCGGTCAACGATATATAAAAATCCTTCTTCGTCAAAACGCCCTAAATCTCCTGAATACAACCACCCATTTTGAATGGTCCTTGAAGTTTCTTCAGGATTGCGAAGATACCCTTTCATCACTTGAGGACCCTTCACACAAATTTCTCCTACTTCACCTAGAGCTACTTCCTCGCCTAAAGCATCTACTAGTTTAATTTCAGTGCGTGGTAAAGGTCTACCAACTGACCCAATTTTCTTTAATGCGTCTTGGTCTATTAAGGAAGACGCAGCAGGTGAATTCTCTGTTTGGCCGTAGCAATTTTGAACATTTACTTTTGGGAACGTATCCTTTAAACGCTTTACCAATTCGTATGGCATCGGTGCTGCACCATAAACAAACATTCTTAAATGTTCAAAACTATACCTTTGAAGCTCTGGTTTGTTTAGTAAAATAGTGTACATCGCCGGTACACCAAAGAAAATAGTAGCCTTTGTTTCGACTAAATTTTTTAATGTTCGATCTGGTGAAAATGCTTCTTCAATGATGACTGCTCCTCCACGATACATTGTTGGCACGGCAAATACATGACTTCCTGCACAATGGAAGAGCGGCGTACAAATATACATGCGATCCATGCTTGTCATTTTCATAGATTCGGACCAAATTTCAGCAGTCTCATAAACGTTTCTATGGGATAACTGCACCCCTTTTGGTTTTCCAGTTGTACCTGATGTATACATCACTACTGCAGTATCATCTGGTGCTAATGAGACAGAGTTAATATCGGTTGAATCCGCTTTTAATATTTCGCGAATTTTTGCTACATTGATTTTCTCTTTAAAGCTGTGAGTAGACGTGGCAATTGTTTGTTCAATTTTTTCATCAAAGAATAATAGCTTTGCCTCCGAATGTGAGAATATATATTCCACTTCAGGTGTGGCAAGCTTTGTGTTCACTGGCATAACCGTAAGTCCGGCTAATTGTACACCATAATAAACAGCCATAAATAAATCGGAATTCAGCATAAATTGAGCAACGATATCCCCCTTTTGATAACCTTGCTGTTGTAGATATCCCGCAATTTTTTGAGCATTCCTATATAGCTCGCTATATGTCCACTCATTCTCTTCAAAAGCAATTGCTAGTGTGTCAGGTGTACTTGTTGCATGCTGTTTTAAAACATTTAATATAAACATACACATCCCCCTTTTTTATGGTGAACAACAATGTCCCATTAAAAATTAAGCCCGTACATTATTTTAAAATCTCTTTTGCAATAATCCCCTTCATAATTTCTGTTGTTCCTGCGTAAATCGCAGCTACTGGAATATCTCTAAAGCGTCTTGCAATCTCGTATTCTTCCATATAGCCATATCCTCCATGCAGCTGAAGGCAATCCGCTGCTACGCGTTTTGCCATTTCGCTAATCCACCACTTGGCCATGGATACTTCTTTAACGATTTTTTTACCAGCTATATGTTTAGCAACAAGATTGTTCACATAATTACGCCCAATATCAATTTCAGTAGCCATCTCAGCTAATTTAAATTGTGTATTTTGGAAGTCTGCTATGGTTTGATTAAATGCTTTTCTGGTTTTGACATATTCTTTTGTAATACGAAACATTTCCTCTGCTTCAATCTGCACCTCAATTGCAACTAACAGCCTTTCTTGCTGCAATTTATCCATTAAATAATAAAAGCCCTTCCCTTCCTCACCGAGCAAGTTTGCGACTGGTACTTTCGCATCTTCAAAGATTAGCTCACCAGTATCGGAAGAATGCATCCCAATTTTATTTAGCTTTTTACCCCTTTTAAAACCAGGAGTGCCATTCTCAACAACAATTAGACTAATTCCTCTATGAGCGGGCTCTGCTGATGGATCGGTTTTACAAACGACTACAACATAATCTGCATTAATGCCATTCGTGATGAAGGTTTTTTCCCCGTTTATAATATAATAATCATCATCTTTACGAGCTGTAGTTCGAATACCCGCTAGATCTGACCCAGCACCTGGCTCGGTCATCGCGATGGCTGATATATACTCACCACTCACACTTTTAGGTAGCCACTTCCTTTTTTGCTCCTCTGTACCATAGTCCTCTATATATGGGACAACGATATCAGAATGTAGAACAATTCCACTTGCTGGACCAGCTCCCACACGCTCTAATTCTTCGCCCAGAATCATAGAGTAACCAAAATCAAGTCCTAACCCGCCATAAGACTCACTTACCATTGGACATAAAAATCCGTTTTCTCCTAACGTCCTCCAAAAGGATCTAGGCACTTCCCTATGTAATTCCCACTCATCGAAGAAAGGATAGGCATCCTTTTCCAACATTTTTCGTAAAGCAACTCGAAACATTTCGTGCTCTTCCGTAAAGATATCCCCCAACATTGTAAACCCCCATCCAGAACTTAGAATTTTCTGAAAATACAATTAAATTTTAACAATTGCTTATAGAATTATCAATCAATCACCGTTGAAATAATTGTAATTTCTTAGAATATTTTAGCTTCAAGCAGAAATTTCAATAGATTCGTTGGTTTAGCTAAATGAAGTATTGATGACCAGTTAATCCATTTATAGCTTACGATTGTGCTGCTCGTGGACTATTAACACCGAGCTTCTCTCTTTATTGTCCACGACAACCTTTCTCATGGACTATTAACACCGAGATTCTCTCTTTATTGTCCACGACAACCTTTCTCGTGGACTATTAACACCGAGGTTCGCCTTTTATTGTCCACGACTGCCTTTCTCGTGGACTATTAACACCGAGATTCTCTCCTTATTTTCCATGATGGCCTTTCTCGTGGACTATTAACACCGAGATTCTCTCTTTATTGTCCACGACAACCTTTCTCGTGGACTATTAACACCGAGATTCTCTCTTTATTGTCCACGACAAAGTCAAGTCCAAGTTATTGTGTAAAATTCAATACGAATGTTTTCAACTAAATTTTAATTGTAAAAATTGGGGGTAATAAATTATCCACCCACTACATTTTTCTCCCTTAACTCCCATGGGTTAATCACTCATATTCCGTAAAGGCTGTCAAAGGCTCTTTTCACTTTGATAGCCTTTACGGAATGTGAGATACTCCCTGGGCGGGAGTTAAGGTTGACAAGATAAATCAGAAATACTATCTAGAAAGTCCTGTTCTTTTTGAATAATCGTTTTCTTGATAGTGCATTAACACAGCACCAACTAATCTAAAGGCAGATTGGGTATTAGGGAAGATACGGATTACGTTCTCTCTTCTACGTACTTCTTGATTTAGTCGTTCCAGAGAATTCGTACTTCGAATATTGACACGTATACCTTTCGGAAAATTCATATATTGAATGGTATCTTCGAAACCTTCATCTAGTACTGTAAGTGCTTTTTCATATCTGCGATCTTCTGCATACTGATTCATTAATTCATCTTTAAATTTGCGCATATCATCAAGGGTAACTGCATCAAAGATACGTCTAATCATGAGACGGAAATCTCCTGAATCCTTTTTCGGCAGCTTTTCAATAATATTACGTTTAAAATGTACGTTGCATCTTTGCCATGTAGTTCCGATGAATTCGCGTTGGATGGCTTTTCGTAAACCTTGGTGAGCATCAGATATAACTAACTTGGGTGATTGAGTTCCTCGGGATTTTAAGTGTTGAAGAAAACGACTCCAGCTATCATAGCTCTCCACATGGTCTACACTTAAACCCAAAATTTCACGTTTATTCTCTTCTGTAATAGCCGTTGCAATATAGACAGCCTTCGATACAACTTGGTGATGTTCACGCACTTTAATATACATTGCGTCCAGAAAAATATAAGGATAGTAAGTCGTGTTTAAAGGTCTGTTTGCCCAAGTGTTAATAATGGGATCTAGTTTTTGAGTCAGTGAAGACACGAGTGATTTTGATACAGTTTCACCACAAAGCTGTTCCACAATTTGAGTTACCTTTCTTGTGGAGACACCATTTACAACCATTTCTATCATCGATAGAATCAACGCTTGATCATGTCTAGCATATTTTTCAAACACACTAGTAGAAAATTCACCGTTGCGAGTTCTAGGAACTTTTAAAGTTAGTTTTCCAACACTCATAACGATTTCACGCTCGTAGTAGCCATTTCGGTAATCGATTCGATCATTCGAACGCTCATAAGCCGCTGCATTTAAATATTCGTCTCTTTCTTTTTCCATAAACTCATTTAAAACTAATACTAAAGCAGATTTAACCACTGTATTTAAGTCAGAATTTAGTACAGAATCTTTTAAAAAGTCCATATCTAAGTTAAACTGTAATTGAGTCATTATTATTCCCTCTTTCATGTTTATCGTCGCTGAAAACATTGTATCCAAGAGAGAATAAAATGACTCTTTTTCTTTTTACACAATTATATGGACTTAATCCACGACAACCTTTCTCGTGGACTATTAGCACCGAGGTTCTCTCTTTATTGTCCACGATGGCCTTTCTCGGGGACTATTAACACCGAGATTCTCACTATATTGTCCTCGACTGCCTTTCTCGTGGACTATTAACACCGAAACTCTCACTTTATTGTCCACGACAACCTTTCTCATGGACTATTAACACCGAAACTCTCACTTTATTGTCCTCGACAGCCTTTCTCGTGGACTATTATTCTCTCTTTATTGTCCATGATGGCCTTTCTCGTGGACTATTAGCACCGAAACTCTCACTTTATTGTCCACGACAACCTTTCTCGTGGACTATTAACACCGAGGTTCGCCTATTATTGTCCACGACAACCTTTCTCATGGACTATTAACAACAATCTATTCTATATTTCGTCTATGATAGGGCTTCATTGCCGCAATGAGTAAACTGTGTCTTTATTATCTAGAACATTTTTTTGTATATTTGGCTAATTTCTCACTCATTAATTAAAAATAAAAAAGCTATCCAAGCTTAAAAATACTTGGATAGCACTATTATTATATTTGGCTTTAGCCTAATTATGTCTTTTTTCATCCGGTGATTCTTTTCTAAATACTTCTGTGAGTAGCTCGTCATCTTCTGCCTTAACTCGCTTATTTAACTCTGCAATCGGAATTATATCAACTGTTTGCATATCCTCGTGAAGATCAAACAAACTAATACTATCCGAATCCACCATATCTGGTTTTTCCTTAGCGGGTAAATCTGCAAATTCTTTTTTCGATTCCGCGATTGAGTCCCAATCTTTATTCATCGTTCACACGCTCCTTCCTCTCTAGTGTGTGAATCGATTATCAAATTATACTTCGTTTTATAAATCAATAGTTTCGCTATTCCATCAAAACTTAATGTTAAAAGCTTTGACAACAATTCCATCATCTAATGGAATAAAATCATTTTCTGGTACTCGTATAAATCCAAGACTTGTATAAAGTCTCACTGCTGATTCCATAAAATCTGCAGTATGTAATCCCATTGATTTGTAGCCTTTTTCCTTAGAGCGATCAATGCATTCTGATACCAACGTTTTGGCTACACCTTTTCCTCTAGCATTTGGAGAAACTGCTAACATCCTTAGTTCTGGATGGTTTAATTGCCCTTCTAAAAGACCTTTATATGCTTCAATTTCTGGTGAAAATAACGCAACTGTCCCAACAATTTCACCGTCAATTTCAGCTACAATCCGTTCAATTCCTTCTTGTGTTTCTTCATCAGAAAGGATGGATTGTTTTAATGCTTCCCAATGGGTTCTTGGAATTTTTTTTGCATGCTCTATATAAGACTGTAATCGTAATTCTTTAATATGTTGAAATTCTCCCTTTACTGCATCCCTAATTATCATTTCATTCTCCTTTTTATGGACTTAATCGTGACCAATAAGGAATTTCTCCTCTATTCCACTGATAGCTTCACGATGATGTGGTGCATGAATGCTCGATAGATCTGGACCCTTAGGCAAAATATTTAAGCTCTTTTGGTCATCACTAGCGATGTGATTTGATAAATGATAATGAATTTTTATCGCTTCGAAGTCTGTCGTGTCACCAAATCCTGGAGTTTGATATAAATCTCTTAAATAGCCCCATAGATTTGGAAAATCAACAATACGATTACGATTTGCCTTAAAGGCAGAATAATAGGCTACATCAAATCTAACTAATGTGGCAAAAAGACGTACATCTGAATCTGTTATATAATCTCCCAAAAGGAAACGACGAGTTGCTAAACGATTCTCTAACACATCAAGTTGATTGAATAATGTATCATAGGCCTCTTCATAAGCTTCTTGAGAACGTGCAAACCCACATTTGTACACCCCATTATTCACTTCATGAAAGATGACATCATTTAGTGCATCAATTTCCTGTCGCAGACTTTCTGGATAGAGATTAGGTGCATTTTCTTTATGCAATGGTGACCATACTGTTTCGAAATAATTTGTCAATCGGAAGTAATCGTTATTCACGACCTTTTTTTCTTTCACATCTATAATTGCAGGAACTGTAGGTCGCCCTTCGTAGTTGGGATCTGCATTTAAATACACTTCACTTAGATATTGAATTCCCAAGACAGGGTCTTTATTTCCTTCATCTAAAGAAAACTCCCAGTCAACACGCGGAATATTGGGACGCATTGGACTAGCTGTTCCTAAGCTTATAGACTCCTCTAATCCTAGTACTCTACGAACAATAACGGAGCGATGAGCCCAAGGGCATACAGGGGACCATAACAATCGGTAACGCCCCGCCTCAACTGGTAATTCCCCTGGCTTATCCCCAAACGGAGCTGTGAAACGATTTTTTTGACGATTAAACTTACCGTTTTTATCTACTTCTAATGGCTTATCTTTTTTATGATTTTCCATAAAGTACTCACCTTTTCCTTATTCTTGGTCTCTAAATTTTAATATGTAAATTTTCTGATTACAATTTATTTGATTATGTAAAAAAAATTGGTGACCAATATTTGTCCTATGGTCACCTTCTTGTTTTTAATTGGGATGAATATGTCTTTTGACTTCTTCTACTTCTGTATCACTAAACATTTTTGTATTTTTCCCACCTGTTTTAGCAAGATACGCCATTACTTCTTTATAGGATAGTCCTGATTCTGCATTTTTTCTTTTTACCTCTTCAATATTTGTTCCAGTAATCGTGTATTGATGATGGTCATTTTGCATAAATCGTTTTCCTTTCCATGTATAAGATTAACCAAGCTGCACATATTAGAGAAAATCTAAATGAAATAAAAACGCCCCTTAATAGAGGCGCTTTTACTTAACTTGGGTTAAAATTTATTCTTCCCTTGTTCTGCTTGTTGGTTTTGGCTTTTTACTTCGGCAATATCAGTACCAGTAACCGTTTTACCAGCTTGAGGCTCCTGTGTAGGGACATTAAATGGTCCTGATTCCTGTGCGATTTCTTCTCTTACTTTTTGGATGTCCGTACCAGACGCTGTTTTCCCACCGTAAGATTGTGGTGATGGGCTTGAAGAGAATGACTTACCAAAAGGACCTGCCTCCTGTGCGATTTCTTCTCTCACTTTTTGAATGTCCGTACCAGACGCTGTTTTCCCACCGTAAGATTGTGGTGATGGGCTTGAAGAGAATGATTTACCAAAAGGACCTGCCTCCTGTGCGATCTCTTCTCTCACCTTCTGGATATCTGTACCTGATGCTGTTTTCCCGCCAAAAGACTGGGGGGCTTGTGTAGAAGAATATGACTTACCAAAAGGACCTGCCTCTTGTGCGATTTCTTCTCTTACCTTTTGTGGGTTAGTCCCAAATGATTGTGCACCAGAAGATCCTTGTGCATTTTGGCTCTTTACTTCCTCAATATCTGTACCTGTTTGTGTGAAACGTTTACCATTTTTGTTTTGCATGTCAAAAACACCTCCAAAATGTTATGCCTTTATCTTGTCAAAGTAACAAACATATTATGAGCACAATAATTTAATTTCTTTGGTATAATTTCATTTTTCCCGGCAAACTCACTATTTACTTCGTATTTTCTTTTTAATTAAACTACAGTAAACTAAAAGCAATATATTACCATGTGTGAAGGTGAAGAAATGAGATATGCTCTGTTGGGAGATTTACATTCAAGCATTGATGATACAAAAGCAGTTATACAACAGATTGAAGAAGTTGCTCCTGATTCCATTTTGATTGGGTTAGGCGATTTATACGAATGTACGATTGGCAAGAAGAAAGCAATAAACCTTTCAAATGTTCCATTAAAAGCAGCAGCAATTATTGAAGAAGATTTTGAAAAAATATTAACGTTTCCATCAATTCGTGGGAATCAGGAAGAAAGGATATCAAGTGTTACCGGAATCCAACGATTTGCTGCGTTACCGGAAAAATTAGTGATTGAAGGTGCCACTTTAATACATGGTCACCAGATTGAATGGGACAAAAAATGGGAACCCGTAAACACATCCGTTCTAGAAATCGATACCTCACTTGTCTTCTTTGGTCATAGCCATAGGAGCGGCATTTATCTTGAATCCAAAAAGATAACTGAGCCCATTGATTTTGGCAAAGAAATACACTTGCCAAGTAATAATTATTGGATTAACGTCGGTTCCGTGGTAGACAATCGAGAATGGTGTTTATATGATAGCGAAAAACGCTCAATTTGTTTTATGAAGGTGTCGCATATATAAGTGTGTTTCTCTTACATTTACTGAATTTTCTTTTTTAGGAACTCTTCAATTGGACAATTTTGCAATCAGTCTTGCCAATATCCAGCTCTCTAAGTTTCACAGACCTACTTTCATTTTTATTTATACTGCCTATTAACTCGTTCATTTTCGCATTCGCCATTTCATAAAATAATGCATGTCCAGTAATGTGAGGAGAGTTGCATGCTTATTATTAAGAAAGGCTTGGCAATCATTGTAGGTAGTATTTTTTTATCCTTGGGAATTAATGTTTTCTTAACGCCTTATGAGATTTTAGATGGTGGGATTATTGGACTTTCATTAATCATCTATTATTTGTTTAACCTAAAAATAGGTTTGATGATTATTGTGCTAAGTATTCCAATTTTTGTACTTGCCTGGTTCAAATATAAGCCTTATTTCTTTAACAGTTTACATGGATTGCTTATTTCTTCGGTAGTAATAGACCTTTTTAAACCGTTACGTTCGCTGATTCGACTTGACCCCATGATGAGTTCAATTCTTGGGGGAATATTTGTGGGAATTGGTATAGGTCTGATGTTAAGGTTTGAGACAAGTACTGGCGGGACAGACCTTTTGGCTCAGTTTATTTCGGATCGAACACTTATTAATGTAGGGGTTATCATTTTTATCATTGACGCTGCTGTAGTATGTTTAGGCGGGATTTTCATTTCACCGAATACTTTACTCCTATCAATTGTAACTATTCTTTGTGTAGGAATAACGACAAGTACTTTAACTAAGCGTCATACATAAGAGTCCCATATACACAGAAAAAAACCGCCTTACTCTTCAAGGCGGCTCTTGCTTATATTAATTTTTCCATACTCTTTCTTTTTAAGAAGGATAGTTTAGTTTCTGAAATCATAATAGCCAATAGGATTAAAATCGCTCCAATAACCATTCTTGTTGTTAATACTTCACTCAATAGAATTACTGAGAAAAGCATTCCCCAGAATGATTCGGTTGAAAGGATGATCGCTGCCTTCGTTTCGTTTGTAAACTTTTGTGCAATAGTTTGTAATAGATAGGCTAACGTTGTAGAGAAAATAGCTAAATATACAATTGACGATACAGCTTCCATTTCATATGAAAAGCTTGTTTCCCCTTTGAAAACAACAATAACCCATGCAAACACCGCAGCAAAAAACATTTGCACGATTGTTAACGTAATCGGATCTTCGTCCTTCACATATTTGGCTGTATAAAAAATTTGGTATGCAAACGCTACTGCACAGGCAAGAGTTAAAATATCACCTACATTTATATCAGTTGAAAATTGAAGGGATAAAAAGCCAATACCAATGATTGCTAAAATGGCTCCAGTTAATTCGAATTTATCAATTTTTCTTTTATAGGCGAAGTATGCAATAAATGGAACAATCACCACGTTTACTGCTGTTAAAAATGCATTTTTCGAAGGTGTTGTATACTGTAATCCAACTGTCTGTAACACAAAGGCTAAATATAGAAAGAAGCCTAACACTAATCCTTTTATAATAATTCCCTTATTTAGTTGTTTTAACTTCTTATAAAAAATGATAACTAGAACTAGTAATCCAATTAAAAATCTTCCTGCCAAAACTTGATAGGGAGTATAATGTTCCAAAGCAATGCTACTCACAACAAAGCCGCTTCCCCAAATAATTGCTGTTATACACAGCATAATCTCACCAATATACTTTCGCATTGTGCCCTCCAGTTTATGTATAAATTCAATATTCAATTGTATCATTATACAACAGTTGAACTATATATATAAGGCTAGTTGACTCAATATTCAAAATTCCTCATGAATCTGGATGGAATGTATTATCCCTGTCACCGTACTTGTTGCATACCTCTCATAAACTATTAGGTACAAATATTCGAACGGAGTTGACCTTAATGCTTCATACTGTAAAGCCAGGAGAAACCCTTTATCAAATTTCCGTTGACTATCGAACACCGCTTTCCACAATCATTCGAGCAAATCCATCCATCAATCCAAACGTCATTCATGTTGGACAGTTAATCGAGATACCTGGATTTCCTGATCCCAATACATTATCTTATCAGATTGAAGTTTCGATTAATGGACGCTGGTTAAAGCTGTTTCACAATGGAGCACTTCAAAAACAATATCCAATTGCTGTAGGAAGGATACTCTATGATACACCCGTTGGCAATTATATTATTATTAATAAAGCCCCTAATCCCGGTGGCCCTATTGGAACTATGTGGATGAGTTTATCGAAACAAAGCTACGGAATTCATGGAACAAATGATCCTAGCTCAATCGGGAAGGCTGTGTCGAGAGGTTGCATTCGCATGCAAAACAAAGATGTTGAAGAATTATCCAGAATCATCCCAATAGGTACACCGGTAAACATCCATCTTTAACATGCTATTTGCAAATAAGAGACACTATATTTTTTGAAGGCAATTATCCTTATAAATATTTATTGATTTTCCTTTCTGCATCAACAATTGCATGATTAATATTTTCCTTAGGACTTACTAATATTTTTCCATGTCCAACTGCAAGGATTTGAGGAGATAAAAGCTGTATTTTCTTAGCACTTTCAAGCGATAATTCCTTATTCCATGTAGCAAATGCGGGGAAAGGAAACAATGGTACTAATTGTCCGCACACAGCAACTTTCCCTTGCGTTTGAAAAGCATCGCCTACTATGATTGCCCTATTCTTTCGTTCAAATAAGGAAATTGAGCCTGGTGTATGGCCAGGTGTTCCAACTACTTCAAGTGTTCCGACTTGATCCCCTTCTTTCAATAATCGTTCAGGAACGATATCCAGATTTTTGGGTATACCTCCTTTAATAGGCGATTGTGGTTCAGTTTCATCTAACGTTGTATCCCCTTTTAACAACCGGCTATCACGATTGGAAATGGACACACAAGTTTCAGGATATGCTTTCTTTAACTTCATTAACGAACCAACATGATCACCATGTCCATGCGTTAAAACAATATTGGTCAATGGTTTTTCCAATTCATTTATTAAACTTACAATGCCTTTAAAACTTGCAGCCATTCCTGTATCTATTAAAATCAGCTCATCTTGTTCTTCGACAATATAACAATTTACAGGAAAGAAATTTGGCCAAAGTGTTAACTGAAACAAATTGTTTGTTTTTGTAATTCTCAAGCGTACTCCCCCCTTCACTTCCTTATACAGTAATTATAAAGAAAAGGACTACAAATAATTGTAAATTATTTGTAATCCTTCTAAATTTGCTATTACTTGTTCTATGTCCAACCCTTAATGGCAACTTCTTGAATTTTACGTTCATGTTCATGTCTTTTAATAATAACGCTAATTTTTTGATACCACTTAGTACATTCCTTAAAAATGTCCTTGTATTCATCCAGTTCTTTTGGAATCTCCTGTTCATTGTCTAAAAAGACATACTCAACTATTGGCTCTGCTAAATCATCTACTACAATTTTTAGGATTAATTTTTTAACTTCATTTGTTTTTTCTTTCTTTTCTGATGATTCTTCCATTTCATTTATATGGATATCTACTTTTGCTCCCCCGTCAATCAAGGACCAACCATGGACACCGCCTTTTGATGTTAGGGCAACATTATTGTCATCTTCCACAATAGCTATTTCATAGAGTTCATCAAAGTCAAACTCTTTTTTGTCGAAATCATTCTCAATTTCTTCTCTCTCTAAGATTCTTAAAGTATTAGAATATTCATCAAGCATTAATACACTTAGATAATCAGAGGAAATGATATAGCGAGTATGAGGGTGCTGTTCAACTTTTTGAATAGTATCAGTTAATAATGCTTCACTACGTTTTTTCACATCTTTGTTTAACTCATAAAGCCACCAAGCACCTAATCCTATTGCAACTATTAAGTATAGAGTACCTCCTGTTTTAAAGGCTAAAAAAAGATAGACGACTTCTAATAATAATAAAAATAATTGGAACAACCTACTCACCCCTTTAGAAATTTTTTTTCTATTAGTTATAAAATATTATTCGAGAACTTCTCTTTTCATTCTCATTTTTAATAGTTTTTTCTTATTGAAGTTATTATTTTTCAATTTCGAATTTGTCCTTACCGACTTTCCGTATAGTTCAACTTCCATCTACCTATACTTAGATTTAGTAAAAGTAGTTGAAAAGAGGGGTCATTTTGTCTGATAGAAAAAGTACACTTTCTATTTTTGCTCTAGGTGGCATTAATGAAATCGGCAAAAATATGTATGTTATTGAATATGGAGACGATTTAGTAATCGTTGATTGTGGTGCAAAATTTGCAGATGAGTCGTTATTAGGAATCAATTTAATCATTCCTGATGTCTCATATTTACAAGAAAACAAACATAAAATCCGCGGACTAGTAGTGACGCACGGCCATGAGGATCATATTGGCGGGATACCTTATTTTCTAAAAAAATTAAATATCCCCATCTATGCAACTAGATTTACACTCGGTTTAATCGAATTAAAGCTAAGAGAACATAAAATCTTAAGGGAATCTACTTTAATTGAAATTAACTCGGAATCCAAATTAGATTTGGGTGAGATTAAAGCTAGTTTCTTCAGAACAAGTCATAGTATTCCGGACTGTCTAGGAATAGTATTTGATACTCCTGAAGGAAAAGTAGTTCATACTGGTGACTTTAAATTTGATCTTACACCTGTAAATGACCAATACTCCGATATTCATAAAATGGCGAAGATTGGTGAAGAAGGCGTCCTTGCTCTTATTTCTGAAAGTACTAATGCTGAACGACCAGGTTCAACACCTTCGGAAAGCAAGGTTGGTTCTCATATTGAGGAAGCCTTTTTAAATGCGACAGGTAAAATTATTATTTCTACTTTTGCTTCCAACGTGAATCGTGTACAGCAAATCGTTCATGCAACTATTAAAACAAACCGCAAATTAGCCTTATTAGGTCGTAGTATGGTAAACGTTGTAAAAGTCGCGAAGGAACGGGGCTATGTTGAAATTCCTGATTGGATGCTAATTGATGCACGGGATGTGAAACAATACCCCCCCGAACGTGTTGTTGTTTTATGTACAGGTAGCCAAGGTGAACCATTAGCAGCTCTATCCAAATTATCAACAAACAATAATCGAGATGTCCGAGTATTGCCTGATGACACAGTTATTTTTGCTGCTTCTCCAATACCTGGCAATGAAAAAGGCGTTTCGAAAATTGTTGATAACCTGTTCCAATTAGGAGCAAAGGTTATTTATGGCTCTTCAAGCATTACTGGTATGCATGTTTCGGGGCATGGTTATCAAGAAGATTTAAAGCTGATGCTTACACTTATGAAGCCGAAATACTTTATTCCAATTCATGGTGAATATCGTATGCTTCACCTGCATCGTTTACTAGCGGAAGCAGTTGGGGTTGAACGTAATAATACCTTTATTATTCGTAATGGCGATGTAGTTGATATTGCGAATAATGAAGCTCGACAAACTCGTAAAGTAACAGCTGGAGACACTTATGTTGACAATGTGGGAGACGACGAAATTGTTGAAATTGTACTCCGCGATCGTAAACATCTTTCTGAAGAAGGAATGCTTGTAGTTGTCGTAACGATTAGTAAAGAGGACGGCAAGCGAATTTCGGATCCGGATTGTATCTCTAGAGGATTTGTCTATGCAAGAGATTCAGAAGGATTGTTACAGGATATTACTGAGGTTGTTAAAAGAACTGTAGATCCATTTAAGGATCCTAATATTATGGGTATGAAGCGGGCGATTAAAAAAGAAGTAGGAATTTTCTTATTTGAAAAAACAAAGAAAAAGCCAATGATCCTCCCTATTATTATTGCATTTTAAGAGAATGGCGAATTGTTACTGTTTAAACTCTTGTAACAATCCGCCTTTTTTTGCATTGGATCTATCACCTAGATTCGACTTTAAACACAAAAAACATTCCTAGTTAAGAATACTTTTAATTTAGGTAGGGAATTATAGTATCGGTTATTTCTAAATTATCAATGCTTTAGGGATAAATCTAATTTAATCCAGAAAATGAAAGAAAGGATGTTAGTCATGGAAAAAGACCCTTCAAACCAAGGAGAGTTTCAAACAAACTACGAAGATGATGCAACACTAACCAACAGACAAGGCCATCCGATTACTAATAATCAGAATATCCGTACAGTAGGAAATCGCGGACCTGCTACATTAGAAAACTACGATTTTATTGAAAAAATTAGTCATTTTGATCGTGAAAAAGTACCTGAACGTATCGTACATGCTCGTGGCGCAGGTGCTCATGGATATTTTGAAGCTTATGGTAAGGTGGGGAATGACCCTGCTTCGAAATATACTCGTGCGAAATTGTTCCAAGAAAAAGGAAAACAAACACCAGTTTTTGTACGCTTTTCAACAGTAGTACATGGACTGCACTCACCTGAAACATTACGTGATCCACGTGGTTTCGCAGTAAAGTTCTACACTGAGGATGGAAACTGGGACTTAGTGGGGAACAATCTAAAAATCTTCTTTATCCGTGATGCGATGAAATTCCCAGATATGATTCATGCATTCCGTCCAGATCCAGTGACGAATATTCAAGACGCTCGTCGCTTCTTTGATTTCTGTGCAAATTCACCTGAATCTTTCCATATGGTAACATTCGTCTATTCACCATGGGGAATTCCCGCAAACTATCGCATGATGCAAGGTTCCGGTGTCAACACTTATAAATGGGTAAACCAGGAAGGAAAAGCTGTGCTAGTAAAATATCACTGGGAACCAAAACAAGGGATCAAGAATTTAACAGTTAAAGAAGCTGAGGAAATTCAAGGGAAAAACTTCAACCACGCAACACAGGATTTATATGAAGCCATTGAAAAAGGTGATTACCCTGAATGGGAGCTATTGGTTCAAATAATGGAGGATGGCCCTCATCCTGAGCTTGATTTTGACCCACTAGATGATACAAAGCTTTGGCCAAATGATCAATTCCCGTGGTTGCCTGTTGGACGAATGGTATTGAATAAAAATCCTGAAAACTTCTTTAACGAAGTAGAGCAAGCTGCTTTCGGTACAGGTGTACTTGTTGATGGATTAGATTTCTCAGATGATAAAATGCTACAAGGACGCACATTCTCTTATTCCGATACCCAGCGTTACCGTGTAGGAGCTAACTATTTACAATTACCGATTAACGCTGCGAAGAAACGTGTTGCTACAAATCAGGAAGGCGGCCAATTACGTTATTATAATGATAAAGCACCTGGTCAAAACCCACATATTAACTATGAGCCTTCTAGCATGGGCGGTTTAAAGGAAGCTGAGCAAGCTGGTGTAGAACACACTCCTGAAATTGAGGGCCACCTTGTTCGCGAATCGATTGATCGAAACGATAATACGAAACAAGCTGGCGAAACATATCGCAACTTTGAGCAATGGGAAAAAGACGAGCTAATCACTAATTTAGTAAATGACTTAGTAATTTGTCCAAAAGATATTCAGGATAAAATGATTGCCCTTGCACAACAAGCAGATGAGGAATATGGCCGTCGTTTACGTGAAGGCTTGCTTGAAAAAACAGAATCGATGTTAAAAGAAAACCCGGATTTTAGCCCTCATCCACTAGGCGCTAAAAATGCAGATCATGCCGTAGAGGATGCCGTAAATAAAGGCCACGAAGCAGATCCCTATTAATGCACATATTAAAGCCCGTGAAGACAATTTCACGGGCTTTTATTCTTTTAATTGTAGCAGCATCCACTATAAAGCCTTTCTATAATTACGCTTTCCATCGTACGTATAGAGTACTGGCTTGTTTTCAACATACGTTTCGATATGAACTGGGCGTCCCCATAATTGATAGATGTATGGTAATACATGTTCTAAGTAATGTGGATCTAACTCCATTCCCTCAAAACCATGCTTTAAATACATTTCTCCATTTCGTAGATAGTCGCCATTATCAACGACAATATATGGAAAGCCTCCGTTCACACGCATGGAAACAAGCTGGTCACGGACATTTTGATAATCCTTATCGGTAATTTTATAATCTGTGCCTTTCTTCTCAAACAAGTACATATCTTCTTGTTCCACTAGCTCTTTAGTTAAATAATTTCGGATAAAGGAAATATCAGACTCAATTTCACGAACTTCAAATATTTTTTCTCTTCCTGAGCCTGGTTTCACACCCATCTTAATCATTTCTGGTGTTGGATTATCGTAACGCCTTTCAATATCCTCAAAGATTTTCAGCCCTAAATAATATGGATTGATGGATGTTTTGGATGGCTGAACAACACCGGCATTTAATTTAGCATATTCGATGGTTTCATCTGTCGTTAGATTAAGTTCTCTCATAATACGTTGATGCCAATAAGATGCCCAGCCCTCATTCATTATTTTGGTTTCTAGCTGTGGCCAGAAATACAACATTTCTTCCCGCATCATTGTTAATATATCTCGTTGCCACTCTTCAAGCTCGCGACTATGCATTTCAATAAAAAGAAGTAAATCCTTTTCCGGCTTCGGCGGGAACTTTTTCTTCTTATATCGAACCGGCAATTTCGGTTCCTCTTTTTTATCTAGTTCCCACAAATCATCATATGGCGTTTTGGAAACATAGCTTTCATCATCATCTAATTCATCTTCATATTCTAATAATTTCGGCCTAACTAATGATGGATCAATATGCTCTTGAATTGCTAAAATCGCATCTAAAAATTGTTCAACTTCCTCTTTTCCATAGAGTCGCTCATAGCTCGCAATTCGATCTGCTGTTGCAGTCATACTTTCCACCATATCACGTCTTGTATTTGAGAACCGAACATTATTTTTGAAAAAATCACAATGTGCTAATACATGGGCGATAATGAGTTTATTTTGAGTTAGAGTATTTGTGTCCAGTAAAAATGCATAGCAAGGATTCGAGTTAATAACTAATTCATAAATTTGGCTTAAGCCTAAATCATATTGCAGCTTCATTTTATGGAATTGTTTTCCAAAGCTCCAATGTGAAAAACGTGTCGGCATTCCGTATGCGCCAATTGTATAAATAATTTCCGCCGGACAAATTTCATAGTGCATTGGAAAGAAATCTAAGCCAAATTCTATTGCAATGTCAGTTATATCCTCAATCGCTTTATGAAGCTCTTTTTCCACCTTATTCCCCTCCAATAGAAAAACACGATTTCCACGTTAAAAAGTGAATATCGATGTTTTTCTCATACTGATTTTAGTGTCAAACTAGCTATTAATACATTATTCGTTAAACAGCCGTTTCATCATGTTTTTGGAAGAAACTTTTCAAAGTATCATAAACATCTTTTTTCTGTCTTAGCACGTAGTGACGGAACTTAGGATTTTCAATTTTTTTAAAGGTCGACATCAAGGAGGAATAACGATTATTTGGGTTTACCTCTCCATAGCCAAACATACTAGAGACCTCAATTAACTCATTTACTAGTCTTAAACATTTTTCATTGTCTGTTGAAAAATTTTCACCGTCTGAGAAATGGACAGGGTAGATATTGTAACGAACCGGATTATATTTTTGCTCGATTAGTTCTAAAGCCTTCGAATAGGCTGATGAGCAAATCGTCCCTCCACTTTCTCCTTTAGTAAAGAACTCTTCCTCTGTCACAACTTTTGCTTCTGTATGATGTGCGATAAATTCAATTTCAACGGTTTTGTACTTTGTTCGTAAAAACCTCGTCATCCAGAAGAAAAAGCTCCTTGCACAAAACTTCTCAAAATTCCCCATCGAACCACTCGTATCCATCATGGCAAGTACGACTGCTTTTGTTTCAGGCTTTGTTACTTCATCCCATGTTTTAAAACGTAAATCGTCATTATGGATAGGCGTAATTTCAGCCTTCCCTTTCATCGCGTTTCTCTTTATAGCAGTTAAAATTGTTCTTTTCTTATCGATATTACCCATTAGCCCTTTTTTACGGATATCATTGAACTCAATCTTTTCTGTTGTTATGTCTGCCGTTTCTTTCCTTTGTAAATTAGGAAGCTCCAATTCTTTGAATAACATATTTTGTACATCATCCAAACTTACCTCTGCTTCATAGTAATCATTACCAGGCTGATCTCCAGCTTTCTTTCCTTGGCCCGGCGCTTGTTGATTTCCTGGTTTTCCATCACGGGCAACTACATCTCCAACTTGGCTATCGCCTTGTCCTTGACCGACATGCTTTGATTTACCATAGTTATATCGTATTTTATACTCATCTAATGAACGGATTGGTATTTTTATAACCTCTTTGCCATTTGACATGATTATACTTTCTTCGCTAATCAGGTCTGGTAAATTATTCTTAATTGCATCTTTTACCTTATCCATATGTCGTTGTTGATCTTGGTACCCTTTACGATGGAGTGACCAATTTTCCTGAGAGACGACAAAGTTTCGATTCTGATTTTCACTCATGTTATCCTCACCCATCTTTGTTAAAGTTTCGTGTATCAAATACGCCTTGACGTATTTTTGCGTCCAGATTTTTTTCATCTTAAGCCTGCACAATGTAGGTCACTTAGCCTTTGTCGCAGGACGCGAAGCTCTTAGTCTACTTACATACTTAACTTCCTTTGAAAATCTGTGATATCTGCCGGGGGGCTTGTTGTAGAATTTCCACTCAACAGATGTATCATTTGAATTCGCCTCACAACTTATAGCAGTGGGAAACTTCTGATTGAAGTTGAAAAATCACTTTTCTTATGATATGCGAATTTTCTGACAAATTGCACTGCTTTATCCACTAAATTACCCTTGATAAAAAATATTCCAATTACTCAATATTTATCCTTAGTCTTCTTATACGCCCGTCGAGATAAAAAAATGAGTGTCCTAAATTTTATGGACACTCCTTTCAATATATTCCTTCTATTAACTATCTATTTAATAAACTTCCTACATATCTTAATAATTCGTTGGCTGAGTTGGAGTCGTACCCATGCTCATCAATCAATCTTGCTACAACCTCATTAATCTTTTTAAGCTGCGATTCATCAGGAGTTTTTGAGGAAGTTGTAATTTTCACCACATCTTTTAAATCCGCAAACAGTTTTTTCTGAATGGCTTCTCGAAGTCTTTCATGAGAATTATAGTCAAATCGTTTTCCTTTACGCGCAAATGCAGATAATCTAATTAGAATCTCTTCACGGAATGCCCGTTTCGCATTTTCCGAAATACCAATTTGCTCTTCAATCGAACGCATCAGTTTTTCATCTGGATTCATTTCTTCTCCTGTAATTGGATCACGGAGCTTGTTTTTATTACAGAAGGCTTCTACATTATCAAGATAGTTATTCATTAAATGTTTTGCTGACTCTTCATAAGAGTAAACAAACGCCTTTTGCACTTCATTCTTCGCAATTTCATCGTATTCTTTTCTTGCAATCGCGATGTAATTCATATATTTTTCACGATCTTCTGCTGAAATGGACGCGTGCTGATCAAGTCCATCCTTTAATGATCGTAAAACATCCAATGCATTGATCGAAGGCACTTCTTTACGAATGATCGCAGAAGAAATTCGATTGATAATATAACGAGGGTCAATTCCATTCATACCTTCGTTTGGATATTCTTTTTTCAATTCCTCAACGTCTACTGAATTAAAGCCTTCAACACTTTCGCCATCATACAGTCGCATTTTCTTAACCAGGTCAATGCCTTGTTTTTTGGGTATTTCTAATCTTGTTAAAACAGAGAAAATCGCAGCAGCTCGAAGTGCATGCGGCGCAATATGAACATGTGCCATATCACTTTCACTAATCATTTTCGCATAAATACGCTCTTCCTCACTTACTTTTAGATTGTAAGGAATCGGCATAACGATAATACGTGAATGTAACGCTTCATTCTTTTTGTTCGAAATGAATGTACGATACTCGGTTTCGTTGGTATGGGCAACGATGAGCTCGTCTGCACTAATGAGTGCAAAACGGCCAGCTTTGAAGTTTCCTTCTTGGGTTAATGATAAAAGATGCCATAAAAACTTCTCATCTAGCTTTAGCATTTCCTGGAACTCCATCATTCCTCGGTTTGCTTTATTTAGCTCTCCGTCAAAGCGATACGCTCTAGGATCAGATTCTGAACCAAACTCAGCAATTGTCGAGAAATCGATACTGCCAGTTAAATCTGCAATATCCTGGGACTTTGGATCTGAAGGTGTAAATGTACCAATACCCACACGTCTATCTTCAGAGAAAAAGATTCGCTCAATCAGCACCTCTTCAATTTGACCGCCATACTCTTGTTCAAGCCGCATTGTATTTAATGGAGATAAGCTTCCCTCAATTCGAATTCCGAATTCTTTATAGAAGTCTTCTCTTAGATGCTGGGGAATTAAATGAAGGGGGTCCTCATGCATTGGACAGCCCTTAATAGCGTAAACTGCACCTTCGTCTGTCCGTGAATACTGCTCTAATCCCCGCTTAAGCAGTGTAACAATTGTTGATTTACCACCACTTACAGGTCCCATTAACAATAGAATTCTCTTGCGTACGTCTAATCGTCTAGCTGCTGGGTGGAAATATTCCTCCACTAGTCTTTCTAATGCTGTTTCAAGGCCGAAAATTTCCTTTCCAAAGAACTGGTACATTTTCTTGCCATCTCTCTCTTTTACGCCAGAGCTTTTAATCATATTGTAGACACGTGAATGAGCTGTTTGAGCAACTTCTGGTCTTTCCTTAAGAATACTTAAATATTCTGCAAATGTACCTTCCCATTTCAGGCGATCCTCTTCTTCTTTAAAACGTCTAACCCTGTTTAAAATATCGATGACTACTACCTCCATTCAGGGTGGGTTTTTATCAATGTATGAAGCGAGCGTCTTAATGATACCGAATACTTTTTAATATAATTTTATTCGTTTTTAAATATTAAATAAGAAACATCTTTCGTAGCTTCAGAGTACAAGCACTTCACCTCACAAAAAATGTAGAAGTGCCCAATAATAAAATTCAATTTACTCAGCTAAATTAAATGAATTTAAGAATATATCGTTCCTATAGGTCATATACATGGGTTGTTAGAAAGCTAGGCTTATCGTTAAGTAACCATAGAGGACAATAAGTCTTAGTTGCACCTATGTAGATAAGAAAGGGATATCCCTTTTCCTTATCTGTCAAACGAAAGGAGGATCTTATGTTTTCTCAGTATAAGTATTGGAAACCATTTGTCGGTCCGTTTGATCCATGCAAACCAATACGAGTTAAAAGTTACAGCACCCCTCCACAACTGTATATTAATTTTCAGCCAGCAGGACTTCCACAATTCACTCCTCGAGAAGCACTAATGTCCGGAACACTTTGGCCTCAACTATATAGCCCGTATCCAGATCCGCAAAAAGGAGGGAAACCTCATGGCTAAGCAAATGCCACCAGAGTATTATCAATGTCTCGAAGAAATTCAAGCCTTGGACTTCGTGTTGGTGGAGTTAAACCTTTATTTAGATACTCACCCTCATGATTTTGATGCCATCCAACAGTTCAATGAAACTGCCCAAATGAGCATGCAGTTAAAAGTAGAATTTGAAAAGAAATTCCACCCATTAATGAACTTTGGAAGAAGCTACTCCAATTACCCATGGAATATCGACGACTCACCATGGCCATGGCAAGTCTAGAAAAGTGGAGTGGGCTCGCCCAGCTCCGACAACAACTGCAGGGGCTGGCTACAAGGACGCTTTTTGTCCTTGAAGACAGCACCGAAGTTGTCGAGGAGCTAGCCCGTGAAACTAGATATAAAGAAAAGTGGAGTGGGCTCGTTCAGCCGTGAAAGAAACTGGAGGAGGTGGCTGGAAGGACGCTCTTTGTCCTTGCAGACAGCACCGAAGTTTCCGAACGGCTAGCCCACGCAACTAGACAATAAGAAAAGTGGAGTGGGCTCATTCAGCCGTGAAAGAAACTGGAGGGGGTGGCTGGAAGGACGCTCTTTGTCCTTGCAGACAGCACCGAAGTTTCCGAACGGCTAGCCCACGCAACTAGACAATAAGAAAAGTGGAGTGGGCTCGTTCAGCCGTGAAAGAAACTGGAGGAGGTGGCTGGAAGGACGCTCTTTGTCCTTGCAGACAGCGCCGAAGTTTCCGAACGGCTAGCCCACGTAACTAGACAACACGAATTGCAGAGAACACTTGCCCATCTAGCTTCAACTAATAACTTGAGGATCGTGAGGGGAGGAAGCAAGAATGTTTTATTACGAAAAGAAACTCCAATATCCTGTTAGAGTTAGTACATGCAACCCGATGCTTGCGAAGTTTTTGATTGAACAATATGGTGGTGCAGATGGAGAATTAGCTGCTGCTCTGCGGTATATGAACCAGCGCTATACAATTCCAGATAAGGTTATTGGCTTACTTAATGATATTTCGATGGAAGAATTCTCCCATCTGGAAATGATTGCTACAATGATTTATAAACTTACTAAAGACGCCACACCGGAACAAATGGTGGCTGCCGGACTTGGTGATCACTATGTAAATCATGATAGAGCACTATTCTATCAGAATGCTTCAGGTGTTCCATGGACGGCTTCATACATCCAAGCAAAAGGTGATCCAATTGCAGATCTTTATGAAGATATTGCTGCCGAAGAAAAAGCCCGCGCTACTTATCAATGGATTATCGATGTTTCTGATGACCCAGATTTAAATGATGGTTTAAAATTCTTACGAGAAAGAGAAATTGTCCATTCCATGCGTTTTAGAGAAGCCGTTGAAATCTTAAAAGACGAACAAGGCCAAAAGAAATTCTTCTAATTCCATACCCCATCTTGCAAAATGCAAGATGGGATTATTTTTGGAAATGAACGCCTATAAATTTGTACTTGCTAATCTATCTATTATCATGAGAAGATAGTTTCTATTGATTCCAATAGAAAGATTGGTGAACACGTTGAATACAAAAGCTTTATTATTAGGGCTACTTACTGTTCTGATCTGGGGTTCAACCTTTGCAGCCAATAGCTATAGTCTGCAAGGTGGCTTTTCGGCAGGACACTTACTACTATTTCGATTTATAGTTGCTTCTATTATTTTTGCTATTATCGCCCTTATTCCAAGTCTGAATTTCCGTTTACCTGAAAAACAAGATATTTGGAAAATTGTGCTTTTAGGTATTGTTGGGATTAATGGCTATCATATTTGTGCTACCTTTGGACAGCTAACAATTAGTGCGGGTACTGCCGGAATGTTAATTGGCTCAGGACCAATTTTCACAACGATATTTGCCATTTTAATTTTAAAAGAACGCCTTAGTAAAATTGGTTGGATTGGACTAGCCTTCGGATTTGCTGGGATTTCTTTGATTGCTATAGGATCTGGGGATACAGCTTTTGGCATCGCTCCTGGTGTTTTCTTAACAATTTTAGCTGCCATCGCTACCTCGATTTTTTTCGTTTACCAAAAACCTTTATTTAAAAAATATTCGGCTATCGAGTTAACTGCTTATTTTACATGGGTAGGAACAATACCTTTTCTTATTTTCGCTCCTGGTTTGATTGAAGCCGTTCAAACCGTACCAGTTGAAGTCAATATCACAGCAATTTATATTGGCGTTTTCCCGACAGCTATAGCATACTTAACTTGGGCTTATGCATTATCTCAATCAAATGCAAGCTCTATCTCTACGGTTCTTTACTTAGAGCCAGTAATTGCTATAATTGTTGCCTGGATTTGGTTAAGCGAACTCCCTAAATCGATTTCGATTATAGGTGGGATTATCGCCATTTCAAGTGTTATCCTTGTAAACTTCTATGGTAAAAATCAGAATACCATTAAAAAAATACAACTCGACCCAAAGAAGTCAAGTTGAAGAGCGCATTTTTGCAGGGATTCCTATAAACTTTTATTTCCTTCCCGCATAACAAGCGTAATCAAGACACAAAAAGGCTTCCTTCAAAAACGGAAGCCTTTTTCAACCTTTACACCGGCGTTCTTTATCGATCACGATGTACAATATTATTTAAAAACAACTTCAAAAACGACACGTTTTTAGGAATCGATTCTAATGCTTCAATTGCAAAGCAATAGTGCTCCCATAATTCATTCTTTGCTCCATCTATTCCTAGAATTGTTACAAAAGTTGAGGTTTCATTTTCTAGATCCATTCCAGCTGATTTACCTAGATTTTCAAAATCCCCTTCCCTATCTAATAAATCATCCTTTATTTGAAAAGCAATCCCTGCATGACGAGAAAATTTCTTTAGAGCTTCCATTTCCCTTTCAGTTGCTTTCCCTAAAATGGCAGGCATCAGAAGGGCTGCTTCAAAGCCCAAAGCTGTTTTGTAAAAGCACATCGTTTCAAGCTCTGATTTCGTAAGCTTTTTCCTCTTCGATTCCAAATCCAGTACTTGCCCTTTACATATGTCTGCTGTAACTTGAGCCGAGTAACGAACTAATTCAAGAACCGTTTTTGAATCAAATTTATCAAGAAAAGTCTGTTGTTCTATTGCTTTTTGCGTAAGGAACAGACCTGTTAGTTCCGCAATAGCTTCATTATATATTTCATGAACAGTTTGACGTCCACGTCTATACGAAGCATTATCCTGTGAAGGTAAGTCATCAAAAACTAAAGAAGCTGTATGCATGTACTCCAACGACTTAAACAAAGGAACAAGACCAGCCTCGTCTAAATCGTACATCTCTACCCCTACAAACCAGGCCATAATTGGTCTTAGCCGTTTTCCTTCACCTGTTAAACTATAATTTGCTGCTTCTAGAACAAGGTCCTGTTCAAACGCTGCCTCCAAATCTGGCGAAATTAAAAGAGCTTGGTTTACTCTTTCCTTTACATTTTGTATTTTTTCTCTGAACGCTTCTTTTTCTTCTTGTTGTTGTTTTAAATGGTCAATCATATGATCACGTAATAACTTATCAAAAAAGTCTACATCATCGCCTTTTTCCACCATTTTTTGTAATACGGCATTAAAACCCGGGAAACCCGAAGCAAAACGCTTCATGACCTCTTCATACTTCTCCTTGCCATGCTTTTCCTTAAATCGTTTTAATCCATTAATCGCTCTATTTAATATCACTTCGAGAGTTTGGCTATGTGAATGATAGACGTTATGAATCAAGTTTGAAATTACCGCCCAATACATTTCAAATGGATTTATCAGATCTTTTCGATGATGCTGATGCTGAATGTAATACGTATACGGCGTAACCGCACCCACTTTCAAATCATCAAACATATCCGCAAAGTCATCTGCTAATTGATTGTAGATCCCATATAAAAATGTTCGCTGTTCAAATCCATTGTCCGTATCTTGTATGACAGAACGAGCAACCAACCTAGAAGATGAAGACTTTAAAATAATCGGAACATAAAGCTCCTCGTTAGTATAGGTTTCATTGGATAGTTCCTTTTGTCTATCGATTTCTTGTGAATGAAAGAAAACATAAGCTTGCTCGAAAAACTTATTTGAGGATTGTTGTGTTTGAATATATTCAAATGCTTCTTTTAACTCTGCATGAATGAAATGTAGAAATTGTAGGGTCTCCTCTTTCCATTCACTCCCTAAAGGTGGAACCTTTCCAGTTAAAAGAGCTGTACGAATAAGCTGAGAAAACTGTTCCTTCTCTTTTTGTGTCAATAGATTGGAATCCAGAAGGTCATCAATAAAGGGATAAGTTAAACCATAACAGTATCCTAGTCGAATTGCTTTATCGAGTTTCTTCCTTCTTTCACTTGCAGAAATCCCATCATCTAGCCCATCGATCGTATGCATCAGAACACCTGCAATAATTTTAATGAGCTTACGCTGGGCATTCGCCGCATCTAACGCTTTTGGTATATTAGTGGACACCGTATTTAACTTGTTTAAAAGCCAATCTACCGTTAAAAGAATTTGTTCTTTCTTCCCCTTTTGAATGATCCAGTCAACGCTAAACAATTCCTTTTTTTCATTCTTTGCCGAATCAATAAGATTTGATTTTAAATCCTGAACAACACGATTTATTTTTGACTGTGTTTCTAAATCTTCTAGTGACTTACCTAAATCACGCAAATAGATATAAGAAATACTTCGTTTTAGATAATCCTCTAACTTATTTGTATATTCGAGCCATCTAATATAATGAGTTGTTTCTTTGGAACTCGGCTTTTTTTGTTTCGATGAAAAAAATGAAAAAAAGGAAGGATGATGGATGTGATTTACTTTCCACTTTTGAAAATCCTCGATTAGATGAGGGATATAACTTTTTTTAGTCACCTGCTCATTCAGCAGTTGAAAATAGTCTCTTGCCAATTCTTCCACCTGTTGATAACTTTGACCAGCATTTATGACTTCTTTCATTTTTTCACCCTTGCCTTTTACTCATTTTTCGGTAGAAGTGGAGCACTTCTTACCCATACTTCAAACTTTCGTGGATATACTATATGTAGTTAAATACTATTCTTTTTACAACTTCTAAATACCATATGGTTAAATATCTGACAAAATAGTCTGATGAAATTCCAATATCATTGTTTCAAATTATGATAATTGGTAAATATTAGATTAAAAGGAGGTGTTTTTTTATGGCTACAGATGTTCTTTGTGAAGTGGATAGCTGTTCCTATTGGGCTACAGGCAATCGTTGTGATGCAACACGAATCTATGTTGTTACTAGTCGCAACACCGATGAAGCATCCAAAAGTGAAGAAACAGATTGCAAAACCTTTGAGAAAAAAGAAGATGATATTATTTCTTAATAGAAAAATAAGTAGAGGCTCAAACCATCCACTTGAGCCTCTTTATCATCGTTCTTTTCAAACATTCAATAATTTTTTTCTCCATATCATATGATGGCTATTTTCTTATTTCCATTTTACCCAATTGGTGTTCCCCCTGCATCAAATAAATGCCTGATTATTCGACTGTAATATTCCCATTATCGGATTTTAACTTAATTATAATATCGCCACTACCAATCACTTTCTCTGTAGTTGAAACTCCATAGATATCAATATTTCCATTATCGGTCTTCACATCAAATTGAACATTTTTAGATTTACCTTTTGTTTTCACAAGAATTTGACCATTATCTGTTTCCAAATCCATTGGCTCATCTAGACTGTCGGTTATAACTGTCACTTTACCGTTATTGGATTGGCCATAGATTGCCCCTACACTGTCTTCAATTACTACATCCCCATTGTCTGTATCTACATTCATCTCTTTACTTTCCACTTCTTTAATAATGATTTCCCCATTATCCGCATCTGCCACTAATTCGTTTAGCTGAAGCTGAGAAACAAGTATTGTTCCATTATCGGATTCAACTTTGATTTCACCATATTCATTTTTCGGTAAACCAACAGTTACTAGAGGTGATTTTGAAAAGAAATTAAAAGAAAACCATCTAATGCCTTTACGCTCAACGTCAATCTCCAACGTATTCCCCTTCACCTTTACATCTAACTTATAACGATTATTTTCATTATTATCTAATTCAATTAAGGCTTCGTCACCTTCTATAGGCATTAAACGAACTTCTGCATTGTCACTTTCTACTTCAACATTCGAGAAATCTTTGTCGATTGTAATATCTTCTTCTTTCCCATTTGTTAAAAGTTGAAAGACAATTACTGCTATAATAGCAACCAAAGCTACCCAGATAAAAATTTTCTTTTTTTCCACTCTAACACTTTCCTCTCCCTAATAGTCACTTTAATATCATGATACATGGTAATTAAATGCAACATAACGACCCTTTAATGTAATTTTCTCTAAGTCTCAAGACGTAGATTCTCTACACACTAAACGAATTAATCAATTATATTTTAAATAATTTTGAACATGCTAAAAGAAAATCTTGATTACTTTTAAGGAGAGTTGTTCATGAAACTCTTTCAAGTTAGAAAGGGACAGTTTGTTTATTTTGAAAACGAGTTACATAAAGTTTATGCAGTGAAACCGATGTACAAAAAATCAATCCATCTCATAAGGCTACGCGATTTAACTCAAGTGTTATCAAAAGCAGCAGAAATTGAGAAATACCAGCCAAAAGAACGGGATAGCTTTATTTTCAACAAAAAAGTTTATACATTGTCTAGAGAACGAAAGGCTGAGGTTGGTGATTATGTATTAATTACAAATCCTAATCCAGATATATTAGATTATTACACATTAAATGCTATCGAAATCGTATCGTCTGTAGAAAACAAAGGTGTCATCACTAACGATTCAAACGGAATTCGGCATAATGAGTACCTACTAATGGTACCAGGACGAAATGAAAATAGTAATGCCATTGAATATCGGGAGAGACCAACTAATGACGATCGTGATTTAACTGACGAAACAAGTATTTATAATGATTTACTCCCTATAATTGGCGACGTTTATAAGAAAAGCAACAAAGATTCCGAATTGGAAGTTATGGTTGTCGGCGTCAATGATACCACAGTCTTTCTAGGAAACGGCAGCCAAGTTCCCCAGGAGGAACTTATGGATACAGAAAAGTGGTTATTTCAGTATAATCTTGTGGAGAAATGATAGAGGTGGGATACTATTTCCATTTTCCCTATTGGAATACATTTTGAGCTGAAATTGTTCAAAGAACTGCTCATCCCATTAATGAAATGCATCATTTCTTACAGTAATTGTAAAATGCAGTTCGTCTGCTTTATGGTTCAAAATATATTAAACTGCTTGCGGGTTCTAGCCTGCAAGCAGTTTTTTCTATTTATTGTGGTTCGCCGGCAGCTTCCCAGCGTTTGATTTCTTCTCGAACGATTGGTGCAACTTCTTTTCCTAATAGTTCGATGGATTTCATTACATCTTCATGTGGCATTGAGCCGACTGGGCAGTGTAGCATGAAGCGGGTAATTCCAACCTTTTTACGAAGCATAATAATTTTCTCTGCAACAGTTTTTACATCTCCTGTATAAAGAGCTCCCTCTAAGCTACGCGCATAATCAAAGGATTCACGTGTATATTGTCCCCAACCGCGCTCTCTACCCAATACGTTCATAGCGTACTGTGTTGGTGGGAAGAATTTGTCGATTGCTTCATCAGCTGTCTCTGCTATAAATCCATGAGAATGGGATGCAACAGTTAGATTAGATGGGTCATGACCCGCTTCTTGTGCTGCTCTATAGTACAGCTTTACAAGAGAAGAAAATTGAAATGGGCTACCACCAATAATCGCTAATGCAAGTGGTAATCCAAGATAGCCTGCACGAGCTACAGATTGAGGTGTACCCCCACTAGCGATCCAAACAGGTAAAGTATCCTGGACAGGTCGAGGATACACTCCGCGATTTGGGATGTCTGCTCGGTGCTTGCCTTTCCAATTAACGATTTCATTTTTTGTTAATTGTAATAGCAACTCCAGCTTTTCTTCATAGAGCTCATCATAATCTTTTAGGTCATAGCCAAATAACGGGAAAGATTCGATAAATGATCCACGTCCGGCCATAATTTCTGCACGACCATTTGAAATAGCATCAACAGTTGAAAATTCTTGGAAGACTCTAACAGGATCATCAGAAGACAAGACTGTAACAGCACTCGTCAATCGAATGTTTTTTGTTCGTGCTGCAGCAGCAGCAAGTATTACTGCTGGAGCAGAGCTGGCATAGTCTTTACGATGATGCTCCCCTACTCCATAGACATCCAATCCTACTTTATCAGCTAACACTATTTCCTCAATAACTTCGCGAATACGTTGTGCATGACTTATCGTTTTACCTGTTTTTACGTCGGGTGTTGTCTCTACAAAGGTTGTTAGACCAATTTCCATGTTCTACTCTCCACTTCTTATTTCCTATAGATATTCAGTTTGCTATGGAAATACAATATTCTATAAATTTAATGATACATGAATATTGGAAGGTGTTTCAATTTTGCTGTTTATAGTTTGCAAAGAACGGGCGACTTCTACTTTATTGGTAAGTTGTTAAAAACTTCTTTTCAAATTCTTCAGTAGCACACGGTCTACCAAAATAAAAATGGAATGGCAATTTTGCGTTTTTAAGTAATTAAAGGAAGAGTAGCCTGTACCAAAATCGTCGATAAAGATTTTCACTCCCAAATCCTTTTATTCATGAAGTGTTTTAAAGACATTCTCTTCATTTTTCATATCCAACTTTCACTAACTCGAGATTTTTACCATATTCGGTTTAGATTTTCCAAATACAAAAGTCCTATATAAAAAGAAGGAGAAATTTTCTCCTTCATCTAGTTCGTAAGCTTATTTTTTCTTAACTTCTTGAATTAAATAGTCTACAAATAAGTCATCTTTGACTAGCCACGCTTCATATTTCCTTTTTATGAAATTTTCCGCATCCTCAAATTGGGAAAAGTTCTGATCAAGTACCTTTTTATTTTTTTCAATTATCCACAAATCTTTTTTAGGATAGATGAACAAAATATCATCTTTTCTATTTTTATAGAGTGATCCAAATGTAGAATTCTTTATGTTATAGCGGTTTCTTTTGGCATCCTCTTGTATTGGCTCAAGGTGAAATGTATCTAATACAAAATGTTTGTATGCTTCGTCAGTTAACATACTTCCAGATGCCTTCTGATGACCTCCGCCACCATAATGCCCCGCTACTTCAGATACATCTATATGATCATGAATTGTTCTGTAGGAGATTCTTTTTCCACCCATATTCAAAATGACAATATAATCTATATGAGCATATTCTTTCCCTAACTCATTCCCTAATTCAGAATGATAAGATTCTGCATAAACAACACCTGCATAGAAATCCCTAACTTTCTTTTGCACAATTTCCCTTTTCTTTCGACGAATATACCGTTCAATTTTATCTTCTTCCATGTTGAGCAATCTTTTTTCAAACTCATCAAAATCAAAATGATTGTTAGATGATAGACGCTCAATCATTGTTTCTTCAAAATCATCAATTGAGACTAGATAAAAGAGGGAATTTAATGAATGTGCTTTTTGATTTTCGTTCTTCTCCCATTCCCACGTATCATATTGCCTGACAAGCTCTACAAATTCAGATATGGAATCCTTTGCTTCTAAATAGTTCATTGCTAAGAGATACTCATAAAACAATGAAGTAGCTGATGTTAATTTCCCGGCGGTATCTTCAACTGCTACACAGCCCCATTTATAATCATCTAGATGCAAAGCTGATTTATGGTGATCAATCAACTGGAAATTACCATGCTCTTCGTAAAAATTATTTAATTTCGTTACATTTTCTTCATTTGGCGATAAGTCTGTAATAAATAAAAAAGTTTCAGCACCATCATTTTCTAAGAAAAATTCAATTTCACGATTTAATGAAGCAACCGAATTATATCGCACTTTTACATCTTGTCCAAAAGCCAGTTTGGCTAAAATACCGCAGCCAACTCCATCTAAATCATTGTGAGTCAATAGTTTGTACATATTCTTCACCTCAACTCGTAGTATGGTTTTTATTAAATAAATTCATGTCTATTCAAAATACTCATCTTAAAAACTTTTTAAAGTATATATTTCTATCTTTAGGTCAAAAATTATATTGATAAAATTCATTAAAGGGATGACACCATGAGTAAACATCAGTCAAGATTAAAGGAAAATAAAGTCACACAGATAATTCTGCTAGAAATAGTTTGTTTTTCTATTGTAGTTGCCATATTGGATTCTGTATCAATTCAACCTAGTGTAACGTCGATTTATTTTTATCTATTATTATTAATAGTAACTGCAACTATCTATAAACCTGTTCGTTTATTTTTAGTTCGAAGTGTTTCTTTCGTTTTCAAAGCACTATTTTTAAGCATCAAATCCCTATGCACAACAGCCATTTCATTTATTTCACATAAATAAATGATATTCCAATATGAAATACTGAAAAATCAATTAATTATTCTATTTAATACATTTTGATAGACCAATTGTCACTTCCCCTTTTTCCTTTTTTTCATACTATACAAGGAGAAACTAAGGAAAAGGAGGAGCATTGCGTGGCAAATAGAAGAACTCAAAATGGAAATAGAAATGGCAATCTAATGCCACCTCAGAATAGAATACAAAATATGGATAATTCAAATGTAATTAACGAAGAAGAGTTCATTGCTAAGCTGAGCGCCATGGGTGGAGTAATCTCGACAATTGGTGGGATCATGTCTACAGCAGCCTCCTTCCTAGCCTTGCAAAAATTTCAACGCGATATAATTATTGAAGAAGAACCAACAGGCAACGGTAACCGTAACGCACCAAAAGATGATCGCATAAGCGAGTTAGAAAAACAAATACAATATTTAATAAAAGAAATCGATGAATTAAAAGATCGGAAATCATAGCATAAAAAAACTCCACATAAGATTTCTCTAATGTGGCGTTTTAAAAGTATTATTTTATTGAATATTTTCCAAATCCGTCAGTACCATCACCTAGATATTTAATAGTGCTGCCTTCTGGAATTGAATTAACTGCCTTTTTCGATGATTCGAAAACAACATTTGCAGCTGCAGGAAGTGGCGCAAATTTCCAGTTATTATCTGCAGATGGGTCGATTGTTTCGTTTGCAATAATATAATCGATAATCGCTTGACGATTTTCATCTGGATATATTTCTACATGTGTTGCATTACGTACTCCCGGGAATGAACCATTTGCACGATAGTTGTTTGTTGCAACAATAAATTCTTGTTTTAAATCAATTGGTTTACCGTTATATTGTAAGTTTACAATACGAGAAGAACCTTCATTTACTAAGTTACCACTCGCATCGTATTTAGCAGGTTTTGTAACATCGATTTCATATGTTACACCATCAATAACATCGTAGTTATATGAACGGAAATCAGAATTGATTAATTGTTGTTCTTTAGTGCTCTTTGCATCAATTTGATTGAATTGACCTGCCGACATTTCTAGCCATTCTTTTACATCAGCTCCAGTTACCTTTAAAGTCGCTAATGTATTATCGTATAGATAAAGGTCAGCCACGTTCTTAATCGCTAATTCACCTGTTGGAACATACGTGTAGTACTCAGGGTCGCTACGTGTACCTGCTTTAAATGGTGCACCTGCAGAAAGTACTGGTAGATTTTCGAATGCCGTGCCTTTGATTTTATCTTTTACATAATTAGATTGTGCGTTAGTTACAATTTGAATAGATGGATCATCTAAAACTTGTGAGAAATAACTATGAATATCTGCACTCGTTTTCCCTACAGGTTGACGAACGTATTTAATTGTTCCTTCATGTGCTTCTTTTACCACATCAACAAGTCCTTGGTCTACATCAGATGCATCTTTCGCAATTGCGCGTACTTCACCAGTACCAGTTACTACTTCCCACTCTTCCCCTTTTTGTTCAAGAGTTAAGTCAATAACTCCTAAATGGCTGCCATATTTACCAGGCATAACGACCGGTACGCCGTTCATAGTACCATTTTCAACATCAACATTTGTTAAGGATGCGTCTACTGTACCAGGGAAAACTCCATGAGCATGCCCAGTAATAATTGCATCTACTCCATCAACTTTTGTTAGAAGATATGAAACATCTTCTTCACCATCAGTGTGTGTCGCATCCCCTAAACCAGAGTGAGATAGGACAACAATTACATCTGCTCCGTCTTTTTGCATCTGGGGAATAAGTTTTTCAACTGCTTCTACAGAATCATCAACAGTTACTTTACCTTCTAAGTGAGACTTGTCCCAATTCAAAATCTGCGGTGGAACAATTCCTGTTACCCCAACTTTAACTGTTGTGGCATTCCCTTTTGAATCTACAACTTCTTTTTCAATAATTACATATGGCTCATACATGTAGTTGCCATTTGAGGCATTACGAATGTTTGCATTTACATATGGGAAGTCAGCATCATCTTCCACTTCAGCAAAATAATCTAAACCATAGTTAAATTCATGGTTACCCAGTGTTGCCGCATCATAATCTAAATACTCCATTGCTGCAACAGAAGGATGATCTTCTCCATCCTCCAGTACATCTACAGCTTGTTTATACGAACCTAGTGGAGTACCTTGAATTGCATCACCATTATCAAATAATAATGTATTGCTATTTTCTTCACGTGCATTCTTAATTAATGTTGCTACTTTTACAAGCCCTAAGCTATTAGACTCTGTATCTTTATAGTAGTCATAATTCATAATGTTTGTATGAATATCCGATGTTCCTAAAATACGTAAAGATACCGTTGTTTTATATTCCTTTAAGAAGCGTTTTAAGATTAAATCCAAGTGAGTGTCAGCTAAAACATTTTTAAGCTTTAAAGTTTGGTCAGTATAGCCACTTAAAAAGCCCAATGAAATTGCTTTTGCCAACTCGTCAAGATTCTCTTTCTTGGCCGAATTGATATCTTTATATTTTTTTAGGATATCTTCTGAATAAGTTTTGTTATCTTCAATAACGTTCGCAAGGCCAACAACCGCCTCTTCACGTGTGATGTTGGCATTTGGCGCAAATCTTTTTGCTGTTTTACCATCGATGAGTTTTAGTTCAATTGCTTTTTCAACATAAGGTTTTAGTGATGCAGGGACATCATTAAATTTAACTGTCTTTCCTGAGCCTAACTCAACACCCATTGAATCAAGTACAGCTTTTACGTACTCTCCTCTTGTTACTTGATCAACTTTTGCAGCGTCTGCTTCATTAACATTTGCAAATCCAGTGACTGCAAGTGACAAAGCTAAAGCAGAGGCGGAAACTTTCTTCCACATTAAAAACTCATCTCCTATTAATAATATTCTAAATCAATAGAATTTTATCAAAAAACAAAATATAAATATAGCAATTTTTCTATTTTTTTGAAAAAAGATAACATTTTAGTAATATATGATATAATCTCCACAATGATTATGTACAATTTTAAAGGCTGACACAAAAAATGATTTTTTGTATCAGCCCTTAGTCACTAGTAGTTATTTAAAATTATTGACCTGAGCGTCCTTTTAATTGTGCTTCGGCCATTTGAACAAGGCGTTTCGTAATTTCGCCACCAACAGAACCATTGGCGCGTGCTGCATCTTCCGGTCCAAGGTTTACTCCAAACTCTTGTGCAATTTCATATTTCATTTGGTCCATTGCAGCTTGAGCACCTGGGAAGAGCAATTTATTTGAACTTCTTTCAGAAGCCATTTCTCTCACCTCCTTGTGAGTTTAGAATGGTCAAAGAGGTGGTTTTCATACGTTGTTATACATTCCTGTACAGTATCATTTTCCCTTATATTAAAATTTCTAAGCAAGTTAACATTTTTTACACTACAAAAACAATATTGTGTTAAGAAAGAAAAAGTTTTGTACATATCGTATACATATTTTGTTAATAATATTGTTTATTATTGATATTATCTATTGAATTTTTGGAATCGGGTAGTAGTATAGGCTAAAAATTCTAAAAAATTACACAAAAGTTGTTGCATTTAAATTTAGAAAAAGGTATTATTTTAGTTAATTAAATAATCACTTATTTCAAGAACTTTTGAAGTAAGGATAGAGGAGCAAAAACCATTAGTACACAGTAAGAGGATTATGAGATCCAAAGACGATTGTGGAAAGGGGAATTTGCCGAAGCTTTTGAGAAACTCATAATCTCATGAGCTGGTTCTGTTGTTGAACAAATGCAGAACTGTCATATAGGTTTCTATATGGAGGGCTATCTTACGCAAGGAAATGAATTTTATTTCTACGTAGCAACGATCCCTCGTTGTTGCTTTTTTGCGTTTACTTAACATAACGCCCTTCTCCCTCTATTTTCTTAGAGGCTATAGGTTATCGAGACGAAAACCTTAGCTGGTCCGAAAGGAGAAAAGAAGCTTTATCCTTCTTTTCTGCTAAAAAAATAAAAGGATGTGGAGAAGTAATGAATTTCGGAAAAATTTTAACTGCTATGGTGACACCATTTGATGCGTTTGGTGAAATCGATTGGAATGCTACTCATAACTTAATTAATTATTTAATCGCCAATGGAACTGATGGACTTGTGGTTTCCGGTACTACTGGAGAATCCCCAACTTTAAGTGAACAAGAAAAACTTGATTTATTTAGATTTACTGTAAAAGTTGTAGACGGTCGCGTTCCAGTAATCGCAGGTACAGGCACTTACAACACAAGAGATTCGATTATATTAACAAAACAAGCAGAAAATGCGGGTGTTGATGGGATCATGCTTGTAACGCCATATTATAACAAGCCTTCACAAGAAGGAATGTACCAGCATTTTAAAGCTATTGCAGAAAGCACTAATTTACCTATTATTCTTTATAATATCCCTGGTCGAAGTGTTGTAAATTTATCTGTTGAAACGGTAATTCGCCTCTCAGCTATTCACAATATCGTTGCGATTAAAGAAGCAAGTGGAAATCTCGATGCTATGGCTGAAATTATAGAAAAAACACCAGAACGCTTTTCATTATATAGTGGTGATGACGGCTTGACATTACCTACCTTATCAATCGGCGGAACTGGCGTTATTTCTGTTGCAGCACATATCATTGGTAAGGAAATGCAGGAGATGATTCGTAAATTCCAAAGCGGCAACTTAGCTGGTGCTGCAAAAGATCATCGTAAGCTGTTACCTATCATGAAAGCATTATTTGCAACACCAAATCCAACATCTGTAAAAGCGGCTTTAAATTCTAATGGAATTCCTGTTGGCGGTGTACGTCTACCAATGGTTCCATTAACTGCTGAAGAATTAGCTTCATTACAGGCAGTTTTGAATACTTTAGAAGAAGCAAGAATCTAATCAATTCATTTTGAACAGGATCATTCATGGTCCTGTTTTTCTTTTTGGTTATAATTACTTTGGATCTAGGGGTACCTTTCATTAAATTTGAGTATATAAAAAATCAGGTGGAATAATGATGTAATTATTCCACCTGTCTCTATAATTAGGATTACTAGTCCTTTAATTTAGATACATTTTTACTTATCTTTCCTCTAAATCGTTCTTAAATAATTCCCCTAGCTTTTTTATTCCTTCCTCAATTTTTTCAGGGGTGCTCGAGGAGAAATTTAAGCGTAAATGTTTGATACCATCCTCTGAATTTTTACAAAAATGGATTCCTGGAACAAAAGCAACTTTGTAATCTGTTGTTGCTCTTTCAAATAAAGCAAGTACATCTGGTTCTCCTGGGAGTTCGACCCAAATAAAAAGCCCCCCTTCCGGCTTCGTAAACTTTGTACCTTCAGGGAAATACTCTTCAATGCTAGTAATCATTGTATGTAATTTTCCAGCATAAAGCTCATTAATTTTTTTCAAATGGTCCGGCAATAATCCTTGTTCTAGAAATTCTGCACAAATGGCTTGTGTTAAATTAGCAGTATGAGTATCCGAACCTTGTTTTGCTACAGTTAACTTTTGAATAATTTCCTCTTCAGCTAATACTGTACCGACACGTAACCCAGGAGATATGATTTTGGCAAAACTATTTAATAATACAACATGCCCCGTTTTATCAAATGTTTTGATTGATGGTAAGGTATCTCCAGAATATCTTAAATCACAATAAGGATCATCTTCTAAAACGATCACATTGTACTCCGACGCCAACTCTGCAACTTTTTGACGACGATTCAATGGTAAAGTACGTCCAGTAGGGTTTTGGAACGTAGGAATTGTATAAATCATTTTGGGGTTATACTCTTTTATCTTCGCTTCTAAGTCTTCCATGATTAACCCATGCTCATCCATCGCCACAGGAACAGATTTTACAAAGTACTTATTGAACGTGGAGAACACCCCTAAAAATGTAGGGGATTCTACTAATACTACGTCTCCTGGTTCTAGAAAAGCATCTGCCAATAAGTGTATTCCTTGAGAAGCCCCAGTTGTCACAATCACGTTTTCAGTTGATCCTTTTATCCCTTTTGGATGTGCTATATGCTTTAAGTAAGCTTCTTTTAAAGGTTTCCATCCTTCTGTGATTCCATATTGAAGAATTTGGTGCCCTTTATCAGATAGCACTTTATCTGTAATTCTTTTAATTTCATCGATTGGGAAGGACTCATTTGCAGGACTCCCTCCACCAAATGAAATCATTTCAGGATCAGCCATCGCTTTAAAAATTTCACGCACAGCACTGGATGATACTTCCTCCATACGATTTGCGTATTTGTACATGTTATCTCTCCTTCTAAAATTATTTGATACTATTGCACTTGAAAAACAGTGCCCGAATCCTCTTCGCTTAATACTGCAATAATTCAAATACATCACGTCTATTCTTTTGCTAATTAGTACAGACTAGTGGCGGAGGTGATTCCTATGGCAAAGCGGAACAAACCATTGAAAAAAGGAAAAAAAGATAAGAAAGTAAATAATCGTGAAGAAATCGCAGTAGAGCAAGATGTAAATGCAGCTGTTGCTCAAAAGAATGCTCAACAAAAAACAAAGAAAAAATAATTTAATCTATATAGAAAATAACATTATCTTAAGGTCTCTTTTGTGGAAGAGTCCTTTCTTTTTGTTGAATAATTCTCTCCTCTTCTTTTCTTCACATAAATTTGTTTAACCTCTTCGAATTTTCAAGACACCATTTACAACATAGTTTGGTCTCTGATCATTCATAACAGCTTCAACATTCGACCATATATTTTCATGTGCTCTAAAAAAAGTACTAGATGTAATTCCACCTATATGAGGTGAAAATAATACTTTGTCTGCCGCCTCATCAGGAAGATTAACTAAAATGTTGTCCTTTGTGGTAGGTTCTGGATAAACCGTATCAAAGCCAGCTCCTTGAATTTCACCGTCGATTAATGCTTGTCTTACTGCTTCATTATCCACAATCTCTCCACGAGCAGTGTTAACAAGATAAGCTGTCCTCTTCATCTTCTTTAAAAACTCTTGATTGATCATTCCTGTTGTCTCTTCGGTTACTGGCACATGAATACTAATAATATCGCAAGTAGTCGCTAGTTCATGCAATTCCATATATGTCACACGGAACTCGTCTTCTATTTCCTTTGGAAGACGTGTTCTACTATAATAGTAGATTTCACATTCGAATGGATTGAGTCGTTTTGCCGTTGCTTTTGCGATATCTCCAAACCCGATTAACCCTATTTTACAATCTGCGAGTTCAGTTATTCCTTCAATCATTGCCTTTTCCTTTGTTTTTAACTGATTGCCTTCACGCACACTCATATCACCAGTTGCAACCTTCCTTAATAACCCTAGCATTAGTAAAATCGTCTGTTCGGCAACCGCACCGGCATTTACTCCTTTATTATTGCAAACATAAATACCACGCTCTTTCGCAGTATGAATATCAATCGCGTTATATCCCACCCCTTCCGAATGGATAAGCTGCAAGTTTGGTAAATTCTCTATTAAGTTTTTACTTACTGGTGCAATCGCATCAACTAACAATACTTGAGCTGTCTTTCCCTGCCTAATTAACTCTTCTTCACTTGTACCAATAGTACAGAACGTTATATCGGCTTCCTTTATTATTTCAACGTCAGGCATATATTTTTTATATCGATTTTCATTTCCTATAACCAATACTTTCATCGTGTCACCCATTCCCAACTTTTGATTTTAAATTTTATGAATTTTCTTATTGTTCCATTTTATAACTTTCTCTTTATCTTTTGTAGATGGCTAATCAATTTTTAATTTGACTCTCAGTATTTTTTAATGTTTATGTTTTGCTATAAACCAGGTAAAGATAATAATAAAACCATACACATAAGGAGATATAGTTATGTTTAAAAAATTATTAATTTCAGGAAGTACACTATTGTTATTAGCAGCATGTAACAATACAGACGAATCAACAAAAAATACAGCCACTACAACCCCATCAACAGAAGTCAATGTAGGTTCAGGCAATGTCGAACAGACAACTAGTGAAATATCAACAAATATTACTGAGGTTACTGTATCACTTCAAGATGCGGTAGCAATTTTCCAAGAATCTCATCCGGAGGCAAAGATTCATTCTGTTGATCTAGATACAAGTTTTGGGAAGTATGAATATGATGTAACTGGACAAGAAGCATCTACTGAATACGAAATGACGATTGATGCTGAAACAAAAGAAGTCTTAAAAGAAGAAACTGAAACAGAGGTTGATCGCGAAGGTACTTTAGACTTTTCAAAAATTATAGAACCTTCTGCTGCAATTGAATTCGCTTCATCTGTCCCTGAAACAAATGAACTGATACCTGAAAGTTGGTCTTTAGAGGCAGACAATGGAATTCAAAGCTATACTGTAAATTTTGAAAAGGGAAGATCTGAAGTAGAAGTTGAGGTAAATGCTGAGACAGGTGAAATTCTGCACGTAGAAATCGGTGGGTAGTTTTAATTTATAAAGAGGCTCGGTTCTAACAATTATAGAACCGAGCCTCTATTCTTCTTTTATAAATCTTACTTCGTCATGTCCGCAATTTTTGCAAACCATTAAATGGGGACAAATTTGATCTTTTGCCGTATTGGGATAACCGTCCCCCATCTTCGCTGTTTCCTCATCATTATAATGACTATATGGATCTAAATAATCCGATACCTTCCCTGAATCTTCTAGACGATTATTACATATTGGACAATCGACTTGTAATACTTTCAGGGAGTTACATAAAGGACACATTGCCATCACTATCACTCCTTCATTGTTAGTATCATTGTAAGGAAACTTCATGAATACTAAACATCCCTTTATCAAATTCAACTAGGTGAAATACTTTCATTAAGAATTTATAGTTTTATCTAAGCAACATCCCCTTTATTTGGGATTCTTGCTTTTTTGTTTACTTGGCATTTCAATCTCATACTTACTTTTTACGATTTTCTATTTATGCTATATTTTAGGAGAAATATAAAACTTAAAGGGGTGTTGTTATTGCAAACATATAAAATTGCAGTTATAGCAGGCGACGGCATAGGAAAAGAAGTAGTTCCAGCAGCAATAGAAGTGTTAGATAAAGTTGCAAATCTTGATGGAAGCTTCCAATTTGAATGGACATACTTTCCCTGGGGCTGCGATTACTACCTCGAGCATGGCGAAATGATGCCTGAAGACGGGCTTGAAACACTAAAACAATTCGACCAAATTTTTCTAGGTGCTGTCGGGATGCCCGAGCTTGTCCCTGATCACATCTCACTATGGGGTTTACTGATCAAAATACGTCGAGGATTAAAGCAGTCTATCAACGTTCGACCTGCTAAGCTTTTAGCTGGACTGGAATCTCCTTTAAAATCTCCTCAAAATTTTGATATTACAGTGGTACGTGAAAATTCAGAAGGCGAGTATTCAGATAGTGGTGGCCGAATGCACAGCGGAGCAGATGAAATCGCAATTCAAAATGCAGTTTTCACACGCAAAGGTACAGAACGAGCAATGCGTTACGCATTTGTACTTGCGAAAAACTCTCGCAAGCATGTAACTAGTGCAACAAAATCAAACGGTCTTACATACTCGATGCCATTTTGGGATCAAGTGTTTAATGAAGTGAAAGAAGATTATCCTGAGATAGATAGTTCAGTAAATCACATTGATGCTTTAGCTGCATTTTTTGTAATGAAACCCGAAGCATTTGATGTTATTGTTGCTTCTAATTTGTTCGGTGATATTTTAACAGATTTAGGTGGCGCAATTATGGGCAGTATCGGTATTGCCCCAGCTGGAAACCTAAATATAGAACGTGAATATCCTTCTATGTTTGAACCTGTGCACGGTTCAGCACCTGATATTGCAGGAAAAGGGATCGCCAACCCAATCGGTCAAATTTGGACTGGTAAAATGATGCTCGATTTCCTGGGCCACCATGAAGCTGGAACTCGCATATTGAATGCTATAGAAAAAACATTGGCATCCGGTGTAAAAACTGGTGATTTAGGTGGCACCTCTTTGCTGGTTGAAGTGAAAGAGACAATCATTCATTATTTATAAAAGAGTACAAGCCCAAAAATCACTTCTTGATTTTGGGCTTGTCATTTATCTATAAAAGTTTTTTATCGCATCCATACCAATTTTATAGCTACAGTCTTCACAGATACATAAGGTTACTATTTTCTTTGAACAACTGATACTGTCTTGACCCTTCTAGTAGTTTGAACTTTCTTTATAACTACAGCAAGTTGCTTCATAAGAAAACATGTTAAACCTCCTATTGCTCTTTCTATTTAACTTTCATCCAAAAAGAATTGATATAGACCGTTTCAAATCCTAATTTTCTCATATTATTATGACTGATCGATCCAAATTCGACATCAGTGAATAATTTGGTTATTCCCAATTCATTCGCTTTGTTCACCCGATACTTTAACAATTCTTTTTGAACACCTTTGTATCGATATTGTTCAAAGGTAAAACCATTCCCGATATATCCTTTTTCGTCCTTTATAAAAAGAGAGCCAATACCAGCTACACTGTCTCCCATATAAGCAATAAAGTTCCGGAAATCAGGTCTAAAAAAATACTCTTTTTTACTAGCTATAACAGAATGATTGACACTCATTCCAGGATTAGATTGAATCACAATTTTAACGAATTCTTCAGCGTTTTTCTCGGTAACTTCAACAATCGTAACTTCATCATTGAACACTTCATAAGCCTGAGGAATTTTCTCCATAAATGTTAGTTGTCCAACTACAGAAAACCCGTGATTAGTTAATGCCAATGTAACTTCTTCCTCTATGTTATTCGGTGTCATATCGAAACTAGGGTTTATGTTTTGTTCATAGTATAGATTCAACATTTCATCTAATTTATCTAAGTCGTTCTTGCCAAACCCTTTTATTCGATTATAGTAAATGGAGTTGGCGCTATTGGCGTCGCAAAGTAATGAACAATTACCGATTTTTGATACCTGTAGCTGTTTTTCAATATTAGAAAGTGCTCTTTTCGAATTGAATATAGTGAGTTGAAGCTCTAACTCTTCTATATTATTTATTTGTTCTAAGATTAAATTGTTTGTCAAAATGTTTCCTCCTAAAGTCTAAGCTTTGTTTATAGCGCTTATGAGAGGTTTATACATCAAGTTACTTAGTACTCTCCTCCCCCTTTAAAGCAATTTTTGTAGTTATTCTCATGATCATACTGCTCATCTCCTTATTCTATTTATCTTTTTCACTTGTCTATAATTTATCATACATCTTGTTACGTAAATATGATGAAATTAAAAAATCCAGCTTAGAAGTTTATTCAAAGCTGGATTATCTATTAATTATATTATTTATTTGGCATTTTCATCTGCTTGGTGAATTCCAATGATATTTCCTTCAGTATCAAGATAATATCCCTGCCACGCCATCCCTGGCAACGCATATTTTGGTAATGCCACTACACCATCGTTTTCAAGGATTATCTTCTCTGTTGCATCATAATCATCGACACCCAATGTACAAACAAAACCATTTACACTCTGGTTTGGTTCAGGAGAAGGTCCTTGACGTTTTATTAATGCGCCATTGATTCCTAGTTGCCCTTCATCTCCAGTCACTGCACCAAAGTAAGGCATTCCTGCATAGTCACTCCAATCTTCAAATGACCAACCAAATACCTCACCATAAAATTTCTTTGCTCTCTCCATATCTTCTACATGAATTTCAAAATGAACTACTCTTCCCATCGTTACCTCCAAAGTTTGGTATTTTCTAAAAGCTTATAGTTATTATTCTCTATCCTAAACCATCATACCTTTCAATTATGGAAAAGTTTACATAAATTAATTCATGATGATTAATACAATTTAATTGAATACGCATTTGTTCAATTCCGAATCCCCTCATTTGATTCACGATATTTATCTTATTTCTTGAATTTGTTGAATAAGCTATAGTAATCGACTAAGAAGAGAAAGGTAGGAAGAATGGTAAAGGACTATGTATCGAATATTACCTTTCAAAATTTGAGTCAAAAAAATATGACTTTTGAAATGGTTTTTCGTAATATTGAACAGTTTATGGAGAAAGATCCCACCGGAAACTTTAGGTTAATGTTTGGAACCGATTCACAAGCGTTTAGTCGAGAAACAAGGTTTATAACTGGAATTGTAATCCAGCAAGAAAGAAAGGGCGTTTGGGCATGCTTTCGAAAAGTCATTATTCCAAGAAAGATGACCAATCTCTACGAACGAATTTCCTATGAAACAACCTTAACAGAAGAAGTGGTAGCACTTTTTACTGATCAGAAAAAAAATGCTTTAATCGACATTGTACTCCCCCATATCTATAAAGGAGCAAGTTTCTCAATCGAAGGTCATATTGATATCGGTTCAGGTACAAGAAATAAAACAAGCATTTTTGTAAAAGAAATGATTTCTAGAATGAACACCCTTGGCATAAAAGCAAAAATCAAGCCTGATTCCTTTGTGGCCAGCAGCTATGCAAACCGTTTCACAAAGTAGGAATAGTTATTCTTAAATCACTCACTCGAATTGAATACTTCATTTTTCGTAAAAATGATTCCTATAATTATTAAGTTTTCAATCTATTGTGATAATATAAAAATGAAAGAATAATATTGGGGGAATTAAATATGTTAGCTAATTTTGAAGAAAACTTACAAAAATACGCGAAGCTATTAGTTGCGAAAGGTATAAATGTTCAGCCTGGTGACTGGGTTAAAATGACCATTACAATCGACCAAGCTCCTCTTGCACGTCTAGTGACAAAAGAAGCTTATGCATTAGGTGCCGAAAAGGTCATTATTAAATGGTCTGATGATGAAATTACAAAATTGCACTACTTACACCAGCCAACAGAAGTGTTAACAGACATACCTCAATATGAAATCGATGAGTCTGAAGATCATGTACTAAATCATCATGTGAGCAGACTTTCAATTGTATCCAGTGATCCAGGTTTACTAAATGAAGCAGACCCTGCAAAGGTAGCTGCTTATCAAAGCATTGCAGGTAAAGCGTTTCATGCACAACGTAAAGCAACTCAAAATGATGACTTAAAATGGACAGTGGCTGCTGCTGCTGGTGCAGGCTGGGCAGCAAAAGTATTCCCTGATCTAGCAACTAGCGAAGAGCAAGTGGATGCATTATGGGATCAAATCTTTAAAACTTGCCGCGTATATGAAGAAGATCCAATTGCAGCTTGGGATAATCATAAAAAAACGTTAAATGAAAAAGCAGCAATGTTAAACGAAATCCAGTTTGACGCACTTCACTACACTGCTCCTGGTACTGATTTGACATTAGGATTACCAAAAAACCATATTTGGGCTTGTGCAGAAAGCTACAATCCAAAGGGTGATGAATTTATCGCCAACATGCCAACAGAGGAAGTGTTTACTGCACCAGATACGCGTCGTATGGACGGTGTTGTTCGAAGCACTAAACCACTTAGCTATGCTGGGACGTTAATCGAAGGAATTGAAGTTCATTTCAAAGAAGGTAAAATTGTAGATATCTCTGCAGAAAAAGGCGATGAAGCCATCAATAAATTAGTATTTGATAATGATGGCGGCACTGGTTTAGGCGAAGTTGCACTTGTTCCGGATCCATCACCTATCTCCCAATCCGGCATCACATTCTTTAACACATTGTTTGATGAAAATGCTTCAAATCATTTAGCAATCGGATCGGCGTATCCTACAACAATACAAGGCGGGACAAAAATGAGCCCTGAAGAGTTACGTGCAAACGGTATGAATACTTCAACAGTACACGTAGACTTCATGATTGGTTCTGCCAATATGGATATCGACGGCATTAAAGAAGACGGCACAATCGTTCCAATCTTCCGAAATGGCGACTGGGCAATCTAATAACAATAGCAAAAGGCGTAGAATGATATTTCATTTTGCGCTTTTTTTATATCCAGATCTTGCAGAGGATTGTCGATTTATTTCCCGAGAAATGTTACTTCTTGCGATATAAATCGAAATAAGTACTTGCAGCATAACTCTATTATCCTATTTACCTCGCATCAATTATTACATGGATAATTCCCACAGTTCTAAAAAACGAACAATAATTAAAGTAAATATAATAAAGTTCGTTTTTTGTTCAATTTGTATAAATTCCAGCTTAAACTATCCTCCATTATTCGTAAGTTGTGCTTTTTCAAATAATTTCTTGTTTCCTTAATTACATTTCTATGTTACACTTTATCCTAACGGTGTCCTCTTGGAGGAAACAGTTGTACATACTAACAACATAATCTACTATCATCAGCGGAGGGTCATCATGAAAAACATTGTACATAAGTGGCAACAAATTAGTTTAGTTAAGAGAATTATAGTTGGGATGATTATTGGAATTTTATTGGCGCTTACAATTCCTGAGGCGACAAGCTGGATTACAATTTTCGGTTCTTTATTTGTAGGGGCGTTAAAAGCTGTAGCACCAATTTTAGTTCTATTCTTAGTCATGAATGCAATCTCAAGCCACAAAAGTGGTAAAAAGACGAATATGAAGACGATTATTGGACTTTATGCAATTGGCACCTTTTTAGCTGGAGTTGTAGGGGTAGTTGCTAGCTTCTTATTCCCGGTTTCTCTAACATTGACAACTGGTGCCACTGAAGTAGCTCCTCCTGAAGGTATACTTCAAGTACTGCAAACTTTACTTTTTAATATTGTGGCCAACCCAATCGATGCTATATTAAACGCGAATTACTTAGGAATCTTAACTTGGGCAATTTTACTGGGATTTGCATTGAAAAAGTCCGCAGATCATACGAAAACAATGATTGCTAACTTTTCTGATGCCATCACAAACATTGTTAAATGGGTTATTGAATTAGCTCCATTCGGAATTATGGGTCTTGTTTTCGATGCAATCTATACAAACGGTCTAAAATCATTAGCTGAATACGGACAACTATTAGCTTTACTACTTGGCTGTATGGTTTTTGTCGCTGTAGTAGTAAATCCGTTTATTTCATTTATTTTTACTCGTAAAAATCCTTATCCATTAGTATTTAGAACATTAAAAGAGAGTGGATTAACAGCCTTCTTCACACGTAGTTCAGCTGCGAACATTCCAGTGAATATGACGTTATGTGAAAAATTAGGTTTAGACGAGGATACTTACTCTGTTTCAATTCCATTAGGAGCAACAATTAATATGGCCGGGGCTGCTGTGACAATCTCTGTGCTAACACTCGCGGCTGCTCACACACTTGGTATTGAAGTAGATATTTGGACAGCCATAATCCTGATGGTTTTATCTGCTATATCTGCATCTGGTGCTTCAGGTGTTGCAGGGGGTTCACTATTACTTATCCCACTTGCTTGTAGCCTGTTCGGTATATCCAATGATATCGCTATGCAAGTTGTTGGTGTTGGTTTCATTATAGGTGTTTTACAAGATTCTTGTGAAACTGCCCTTAACTCTTCATCTGACGTATTATTTACAGCAACTGCTGACATAGCTAATAAACGCAAAGAAATCTGATCAAATACAAAAAGGAGCCCTTCACTCTCTCGTGAAGCAGCTCCTTTTTTTACTGTTGTTGTGGTTCGCGATATCGCATTGTTAACCCTTTTATGAAGTTTCGAGTGAAGTTGTCGCCGCACTCTTTATAATTTCTGTGATCTGCTTTACGTAAAATCGCACCAATTTCTCCTTTAGATACATTTAATCCTGCATCATAAAAGACATCAATCATGTCTTCAGTCGTTAAACTTAAAGCAACCTTTACCCTTTTAATAAATAAATTATTTGCGGTATCCCTTTTCCCTGTTAGTTCAGGAGCTTTTGTATGACCTGGCTTTTGCTCTTGTTTGCCTCGCTTAAATGTAACAAAACCATTTAAGAACGCCTCCAAAGTTTCATAATCACAAAGCATAAAATCATTATTGCTTAAGTCAATTTCACCATCTTCATCAAATTGTGGCTTTGTCAGGATTTTCAGCACATCATCCTTTGACAACTCCATCCCGCCCAATTTGAATATCTCTACCATATCACTATTTTTAATATCTAACGCATACCGTAATCGAATTAGTAAATCATTATTTGTCATGCTGCTTCTCCTTTATATTCCCAGATGAAAATTTATGTATTCCTTAATTTATCACATCAGGCACTTTCCATCCATTAAATACTATTTACCGACTTCAACTTACTTTACTTATCCATGTCACTTTTTACAATTAGCTCTCTTCATTTCAGCTTAAATGTTCTCGCTTTCTTTCACAAATAAATGAAGTATATCAAAATCAGCTTATACACTATACTATCATCAGAATTTTGCTATAATATAAAATATTTAATAACATATGGAGGTCTTTTCATGAGACTAAATGAAAAAGAACTAGAAATCGTAGAAATTCTAGAAAAGGATGCGCGTATCGCAACTGAAGATATCGCAAAAATGATTGGCTTAAGTGTTGAAGAAACGGAGCTATCCATTAAAAGACTAGAGGAAAATAAGGTAATTGTTCGATATATTTCGATAGTGGATTGGACAAAGGTTGAAGAACACCCTGGCGTTAGGGCTATGATTGATGTAAAAGTGACACCAAAGCGCGGGGTTGGTTTTGATGAAATCGCAGAAAGAATTTATCGTTTTGATGAAGTAAACTCTGTTTACTTAATGTCCGGTACGTATGATTTATCAATCATTGTGGAAGGAAAATCGATGAATGAGGTGGCGAACTTTGTCTCTCAAAAGCTCTCTACTCTAGATTCAGTAATCTCAACAACTACTCATTTCATCTTGAAGAAATATAAGCATGATGGAATCATTTTTGAACCAGATAACAAAGATAAAAGAATTGTGGTGTCACCGTAATGGAATCAACAAAACGTACGTATGTATCGAAATTGGTACATGATTTAAAACCATCAGGTATTCGTCGCTTTTTCGATTTAGCAGCGGGAATGGAAGGCGTAATCTCTTTAGGCGTCGGCGAACCTGATTTTGTAACGCCTTGGCATATCAGAGAAGCTGCAATTACTTCCCTTGAACAGGGCTATACTTCTTATACACCGAATGCGGGATTATTGGAGTTACGCGAAGAAATTGCCTATTATATGAAAGGTCAATTTAATGTAGCTTATTCTCCAGCAGACCAAATCATAGTAACGGTTGGTGCAAGTTCTGCCATTGATATTGCATTAAGAACCATTTTAGATCCAGGGGATGAAGTCATCGTTGTGGAACCATGCTTCGTTTCATATGTACCAATGGTCGAATTGGCAGGTGGAGTGGCTGTCCAAGTACAAGCATTAAAAGAAAATGATTTTAAAATTTTACCTGATCAAATCGAAGCAGTGATAACAGAAAAAACAAAAGCTATCATGATATGCTCACCTAATAATCCTACCGGTACTATGCTAAGTAAAAGTGAATTAGAAGGTTTAGCGAACTTAGCGAATAAATATGACTTATTAGTAATTGCCGATGAAATCTATGCTGAGCTTGCCTATGATGAAGAGTATACAAGTATGGCTGCTATTGATGGAATGATTGAAAGAACAATTTTAGTTTCTGGATTCTCAAAGGGGTTTGCCATGACAGGCTGGCGTTTAGGATTTGTTTGTGCTCCTGTTGAGATATCAAATGCAATGCTAAAGGTTCACCAATATGGATTGATGTGCGCTTCTACTATGTCTCAATACGCTGCCATTGAAGCTCTTAAAAACGGTCGCGTAGATGTAGAAGAAATGGTAAAAAGCTACCGTCGACGCAGAAATTATATCGTACAGTCCTTTAATGAGATTGGATTAGAATGCCATGAGCCAGGAGGAGCCTTCTATGCCTTCCCTTCCATTCAATCAACAGGACTAACTTCACAGGAATTTGCTGAAAAACTATTATTGCAAGAAGGCGTAGCGGTTGTGCCAGGTGATGTATTTGGAGCAAGTGGAGAAGGCCATATTCGTTGCTCTTACGCCTCTTCACTAGAGCAGTTGCAAGAAGCCGTTAAACGAATTAAAAGATTTATTGATTCACTTTAGCTCTTGAAATTGCGTTGTTAAGGACTTCTTGTGTACTTAGACAATCTACGGTAAATGCACTAACAATTATTAGCATCTATAAAAAAACGAATTCCCGAAAATTTTCGGGAATTCGTTTTTATTTATACTAACGTTTTTCTTCTTCGTCTCCCCAGCATTCTACCTCCCCAATATTAGGAACATTTTTCTTGTAGAATACTGGATTTTTCCCTTGTTTACGTTGGGCAATATAGTCTTGGATAACTGGTTTTGCCACTTTCCAAAGCATTAAGATTGCAAGTAGGTTAATAATCGCCATAATAGCCATGAAAAGATCTGCTAAATCCCATACAACCTGTACTTTCGCAACCGATCCAAACATAACGAAAGCTACTGCTAATATACGGAATATTAATAAGCCTGTTTTAGATTCTTTAATAAATCCAATATTTGTTTCACCATAGTAATAGTTTCCGATAACAGTGCTATAAGCAAATAAGAAAATTGCAATAGCTAAGAAAATTCCAGCCCAATCGCCTAAATTTGAAACTAAAGAAGCTTGTGTTAAATTGATTGAAGCTGCATCAGACTGTAGATATGCATCACTTAATAAAACGATTGCCGCTGTTGAAGTACAAACAAGTAATGTATCAATAAATACACCTAATGTTTGTATTAACCCCTGTTTTACCGGGTGAGATACAGATGCTGTAGCTGCCGCATTCGGTGCAGAACCCATCCCTGCTTCGTTGGAGAATAATCCGCGTTTAATACCGTTCATAATAGCCGCCCCGATCATCCCTGCAAAGGCTTCCTCTATTCCAAATGCTGATTTGAAAATTAACACAAACATGCTAGGTAATTCTGTTATATTTAGAATCACGACAACTAAAGCAACAGCAATATAAGCTATAGCCATAACTGGTACAATGATTTGCGTAACGCTCACAATACGCTTTAATCCACCAAAGACAATAATGGCAGTTAATATTGAGATGATGATACCTACAACAACACGGTTTGTACCAAAGCTTTCTTCAAAAGCAATAGTAATCGTATTTGCTTGTACAGCATTAAATACGAAACCATAAGTTAACGTAATTACTACCGCAAAAAGCACACCCATCCATCTTTTGTTTAAACCTTTTTCCATATAATAGGCAGGACCCCCACGGTACATGCCCGTACTAGAATCTTTTACCTTGTATACTTGTGCCAAAGTACTTTCAATCAATGCCGAAGCGCCACCAATTAACGCAATCATCCACATCCAAAATACAGCGCCAGGTCCTCCAAGTGCAATCGCTGTTGCCACCCCAGCAATATTTCCAGTCCCTATACGAGAAGCTGCTGAAATCGTAAATGCCTGGAAAGAAGATATACCTTTCTTCCCTGAGTTGTCTGTAGGTGATTTTTCTGTGAGTAGTTTAAACATTTCAGGTATTAATCGAAATTGAATAAACTTTGTTTTCAGCGTAAAAAATAGCCCAACGCCTACTAACAAGATAATTAATACGTAAGAGTACAAATATGTATTTACACTGCCTAACAGATTACCAAACCATTCCATGACTAATTCCTCCTTTATTGAATAATACCCAGCTTAAACTTAGCAATCATTATTCTGAGTAAACTATTTCATTTTTCAACTAGGTGCGAAAATCTCCTAAACCTCACTATTCTTATAAAATCTCAACTTGAAATCAAATAACTTTTATATTATTAATTGTTATAAGAATCTAAAACCCAATATCGTTAATTTTAGAGTAAATAAACGATTTCGAGAAAATACAAGTATTCAAACACCTTTTCAAATTATAACAGTATAATATTAATAATGTAAGTTTGCTATTTTTTCATAATATTAAAATTACAATCAAAAAAAAGAATACATCCCCTATTTCAGGAATATACTCTTTTTCAATCTACCAAAAGCAATGTTCTATAAATTCCCATGAATATCATTCTTAAAGAATTTTTCAAATATCTGCACAATCATTTAGTAATTCTTCTCCAAAAATTGTTCCATGCTTTTAATTACTTCATCACTAACATAGCATCCTATGTTTTTTACTTCCCTTTCAATTTCTTCTTGATTCACACCAATTATCGTAAACAACCGTACTAAAACATTATGCTTTTTAATCAGCTGCTGACTGAATGCATTTCCCTTTTCAGTCAAAATGATGATTCCATATCGTTGGAATTCTATGAAGTTCTCTTCATTTAATTTTTTCGCCATTTTAGATGCAGAAGGAACAGAAACCTTTAATGATTTTGCTAATTGTGAGACTCTCGTGAATCCTTCTTCCTTTAAATTACAGTAAATTTCCCAAAGGTATTTTTCTTGATTAGCTGAAATCATGTCTTTTCCTCCTAATTTCGAAAAACTTTTTATTGATATACATGCCTAACAGCAAAACTCATTTCGCTCTAAGCGGTCTAATCCAATATGAAACCATTCCATGACGAGGTGAGAATATAAAGCTTAAAAGAAATACTAGACCTGTAGCAAATGCCATGGAACCTGAAATTGTCGTATCAATCCAAAGAGCGAAATAGTAACCAGAGATAGCTGATACCGTTCCAAATAATGCACTTAGAACAAACATTTTTATTAGCCTATCTGTCCAAAGGTAGGCTGCCGCTGCTGGGGCAATCAACATGGCAACAACCATAATTGCCCCAACTGCATCAAAAGAAGCGACTGTTGTTACAGAAAGAAGTGTCATATATAAATAATGCATAGCCAAAACTGGGATTCCAATACTTGCTGCTAGGGCTGAATCGAAGGTAGTGAGTTTCCACTCCTTATAAAAAAGCCCAATGATTAAGATAACGACCACCAACACTATGAATAAAGTAAGGGTCGCTATAGGCATATCACCAACTATCGGTAGATGAATTGTATCCCACGGAATGAATGTAATTTCTCCCATTAAGGCATGTTTGACATCCAAATGGGCATTCCCTACTTTCGTTGCAATCAATATGACACCTAATGCAAAAAGCGTTGTAAACACTACACCGATAGAAGCATCTTGTTGAACGCCTCGATTATTTAACCATTGCACAAGATAGGTGGTTAAAACCCCAGCCACTGCAGCACCAATTACCATATGAATACCGCTTAAACTTTGCGTCATTAAGTAGGCCATAACAATACCAAGAAGCACTGTATGACTAATTGCATCCGCCATCATCGCCATTTTACGCAAAATCAACAGTACTCCCATAAGGCCACAGGAAATCCCAACAAGAGATGCAGTAAGTAATATCCATGCAGTATAGGTCATGATTTCCCCTCCCTTGCAATAGAAGTGTTTAGGGATAGTTGTTTGATCTCTTTCTTTTTATTGCGGAGCATCATATATTCGATAACCATTCCTTTTTTAATTCCAAAAAATAAAGAGATTAAGAAAATACACCCTGATGTAAGAACTATAAAAGGTCCAGTAGGCCATCCAGCACCTAGTGTGCTAATGGTTGTTCCGATAGCACCTGAAACACCGCCAAATATAGCCGATAACCACATCATCACCTTAAATGAATGTGTCCAATATCTTGCGCTTACAGCAGGAATAATTAGTAGGGCAGACATCAGGATAACTCCAACCGCCTGGATACCAATCACTATGGTTAAAACAAGAAGTATTAAGTAAAGCACATTCATTCCTTTAATTGAAAAGTTAAGCCCTTTCGCAAAATGAGGATCAAACAAAAATAATTTCCATTCTTTAAAGCCGGCAACAATCACTAAAATTATTGAGAAAGCAAGAATTAGCATCATGATTACATCTGATCCAATCATCGAAGCTGCCTGACCAAATATAAAACTATCGAGACCCGCCTGATTTCCACCACTACTTCGATTTACTAATGTAAGAAGAACCATTCCTCCACCAAAAAATACGGCTAGAATCATTCCCATTGCAGTATCTTCAGTAATTCGAGTAGCCGTTTTTATCGTCATGATGAATAATGCTCCAAGTAAGGCGCTAATACTTGCACCTATAATTAAGATAAAGAAATTCTTTTCATGGAATAAGAGAAAACCGATCATAACTCCAGGTAGAGCAGCATGTGATAGAGCATCACTCATTAAGCTTTGTTTTTTCCAATAGGCTAAACAACCAATCAATCCAGAGGCGATACCTAGAACGAGTGTGCTAAGGAAAACCCATTGAAAGTTACTAGACAGGAGAATTGACAAGGCCAATTCCCTCCTTCAGCCAACGAACAGTTCCACCATAGGCTTTTTCAATATTTTCTGTTGTGAATGTATTATGGACTTCACCATGTGCCACTACTGAACGGTTTAAAAATAACACTTGATCGAAATAGTCTTCTACTGTCTGAAGGTCATGGTGGACTACCAGAACTGTTTTCCCTTCGTTCTTTAACTCTCTTAAAATAGTCATAATCGCTCTTTCGGTCGCAGCATCTACACCAGCAAGTGGCTCATCCATAAAATATAAATCTGCTTCTTGGATTAACGCTCTTGCTAGAAAGACCCGTTGTTGTTGGCCTCCTGACAATTCACTGATTTGCCGATGCGCATAATCAGCCATTCCTACTTTTCTTAATGCATCCAGCGCTTTCTCTTTATGTTTTTTTTTCGGCCATTTTAACCAACCAATTTGCCCATACATTCCCATCATCACTACGTCCAATGCATCGGTAGGAAAATCCCAATCTACAGAACCACGCTGTGGAACATACCCTATTCTGGTTTTCATCTTTTTTAAAGTCGCATCAAAAAATGAAACATTTCCAGATAACTTAGGATGTAGATCCAGTAAAACTTTTATTAAGGTGGACTTCCCAGCACCGTTAGGACCTACAATACCCGTAAGCGAACCTTGCTTAACTGAAAACGACACGTCATTAAGAACTGTATTTTTTCGATAGGCGGCACTCAGTTTTTTCACTTCAAGGACATTCATCAGTTACCACCTCCTGATAACCCCTTATAAATCGTTTCAACATTGTGACGATACATCCCCAAATACGTCCCTTCTTCTGTACCTGCATCCCCCATAGCATCGGAGAATAGTTCACCACCAAGGTCGACTTTTAATCCATCCTTTGCAGCACCCTCGATTACTGCCTTGATCGAATTTTGATTTATACTGCTTTCCACAAATACTGATGGGACCTGCTTTTCAATTAACAGGTCAACAGTTGATTGGATATCTGATAAACCTACTTCATCTTCTGTACTTAGCCCCTGTAGACCGATAACCTCTATGTCATACATTCGACCAAAATATCCAAATGCATCATGTGCAGTTACTAATACACGTTGCTCATCAGAAATACTGGATAACTTCTCTGAAGCATCTGCCTTTAGTTCATCAATTTTAGCAAAATAATCTTGTTTGTTTTGTTCAAAATAACCGGCATCGTCAGGCGAATATTCTTTTAAAATTTCTGTTGCATTATTTAACGCATCCTTCCAAATGTCTAAATCAAACCAAATATGGGGATCGATTGCCCCTTCCTCATCTTCCAGTAATCGACTTTCGTCAATTGATTCTCCTAGAGCTAATGTTGTTTTTGTTTCTTCTAGTTTTGCGAATATATCAGTCATATTCCCTTCAAGATGAAGCCCGTTGTAAAAAATCACTTCTGCATTTTGTAAAGTAGTTATATCTCCTTGTGTTGCTTCATACAAATGGGGATCCACTCCAGGTCCCATCAAGCTCTGAACCTCTACACGTTCACCACCAATTAGTTGAATCGGTTCTCCAATCTGTGCGATTGTTGTTACAATTTGAATCCGTTCATTTGTTGAATTATTCGAATTCGTACCATTTTCTTCTGTTGATGAATTGCAGGCACTTAAAAATACTACACTCCCAATACCAAACAATAGCAACTGAATAAAAGTCTTTAGTTTACTCATTTCTTCTCCTCCTTGTATTAAGGAATAATTGTTGCCTTAGGGAAACTTTTGGCGTAAAAAAATTTAGAGTTTGTTTGTACAAGCATTTTCCCCATAGACAAAAACTTTCTTTAAGGAAACTTTATGTTAGGTCATACTATTTTGTCAATAGAGGATTTTCCAAAAAAAATCGTTTTGTAAAAATTAGTTCTCACTCAACCCCTCTAATAACTTGGAGTTACTCAAGTTTATTATTATTTTATTAGCTTTTAAAAAAAGTGGAAATTAGGTAATTTTACTTATTATAAAAATAATCAAATAAAAACACTGCTACATCCAAATTGGATGAGCAGCGTTTCAAAACATTAATATTAGATTTTAAATTTATTTACCAATTCTCGAAGATTTTCGGCCAGTTTAGATAAAGACGCAGCAGAATTTGTAACTTCCTCTGTTGCGGCAAGCTGCTCCTCTGTTACAGTAGCAATTTGTCCCGCATTATCTGAAGTTACTTTGGCTAATTGTGCTACCTCTTCAATGGAAGCATTTACTTGCTGAACACTTGCTGATAATTCTTCAGAGATAGCAGAAAGTTCTTGTGTTTGCAGAGTAGAATCCTGTATAGAATGCTTAATAACGTTAAACGTATTACCAGTTTCTTGGGCTAAATTCACACCATTAGTTACCTCTTGGTTAGCTTCATGCATCATCTGAGCAGCTTTTTGTGTCTCAGCTTGAATTTCTTTGATAATATCTGAAATTTGATTCGCTGAAGCACTAGCCTGTTCAGCAAGTTTACGCACTTCATCGGCTACAACGGCAAAGCCCTTTCCATGCTCGCCTGCACGAGCTGATTCAATTGCAGCATTCAAAGCAAGTAGATTCGTTTGATCTGCAATGTTGGTGATTGCCTCGATAATGTTCCCAATTTCATTGGATTTACTTTCTAATTCCTGTATCACATGATTCGTTTCTGAATTTGCTTGAGAAATTGTTTTCATTTGTTCAATAACATTCTGAATAGATTGATAACCCAATTCTGTTTGTTTGGTAGATTCTACTGACGACTCAGCTACACTTGAAGCATTGTCCGCAATTTTTGTTATTGCGATAGTAATTTCATCAATTGCTATTGCGCTTTCTTCTGTATTCTTCCCTTGAACTTCTACATTTTTGGCTACGTCCGTTATTGAAACAGCCACCTGATTTGTTGCTGCTGTTGTTTCTTCTGAGCTTGCCAAAAGCTCCTCTGCCGCATTAGAAAGTTGGTTGGAAGAGATCGTTACTTCGTTTATCATCGATTTTAAGTTTTGAGACATCAGATTAAAACTAATTGCTAAATCACTTAGTTCATCCCTCGTTTTATCTTCAATAACCGCTGTAAAATCGCCCTTTCCAGCTAATTGAAGAACCGTTGACATACGGTATAACCTGCTTTTTATTCTTCTAGTGAAGAATGAAACACCGATAATAGATAGTGCAATAATCACAAGCAACACAATAAGAAAATCTTTAAATACTTTTGAAGTAATGCTATCGATTATATCCTGAGGAGCTCCTACGTATAGAATACCAACAATTTCATCTTGCGCGTTTTTTAGTGGCATATAGGCTGCTTGATAAATAGTCCCTTGCACATTCGCTTCACCTAAATACTTCTCACCTTTCCCAATCACTACGTCCGAAACTTGTTGCGAAATTTGCGTTCCAACAATTCGTTCTCCATCCTTCATGACATTCGTTGCAACACGAGTATCCCCTTGAAAGATCGTCACTGTATCACCAGTGTCTTCTCCAATAGCATCTACTATTTCGGTATTATCATTAATTACGGTAGAGCCTTTATAGAGCTTATTATCTTTAATTTCCCAGTAACCAGGATATTTACTATCAATAAAGTTAGAAGAAAGCTTCAAATCACCATCTGCTTTTTGTATCGCAAATTGCTTAATACCTGCACTTACTTCATGATTTACTACAACACCAATAACTGTTGAAAGCAGAAGTATAATACCGATGACGATTATATTTATTTTAGCACCTAATTTGATCTTCATATGTTACATCCTTACCATCATTTTTATTATTTAAGAAAAATCTTAATATTTTTATGTTTGTATTACGCAGGCGATTGAAACGTCCAATAATTATTTAGTAGAAAATTAACAACTGGAATCACTAGAATGGTAACTAATTCTCCGATAAAATAATGGAAGTCAAATATATGAACAATGACAAACATTAGTAAAAAATTCAAGATAAATCCTATTGTTGACACGGTCATGAAACGTAATGCTTTCTGCTGAGTAATACTACTTCCAAACGTATACTTTACGTTTAGGAAAAAAGATACAATGGTCATGATGATAAAAGAAACCGCCGAACCCAACACAGGATCCATATGCAAACCTTCAATAAAAACAAAAACTGAAAGAAAATAGATTAACGTACTTATACAACCTACCAAACTATATCTCATAAACTTTACGAATACTTTACTTAATAGCATAGTTTCCCTCTCCGACTCATTTCTTTATAGTGACCACTCTATAAAAACCCTTTCCATTATTCAAAACGCAATTTACTCCCAATTACTTTCCTTACAACACCTTTACTTAAGAATGTTTTATGAGGAAGACTTTGGCGATTAATCAATACTATTAATTGCAGGAATATAATCGGTAAAAATGATTTTTTGTACGCTAGGTATTTGGGCTCCCAGTCTGTTGCAAATTTTCCTTTAAACTCTTTTAAACCTTTAAAATTGTACTTCTTATTCCCATAACGATAGACATAATGAATCAGCTTTTCACTAATAAATGAATGTTTGCAATTACCTACGTTGGCTAGCGGCGCCATTCCCAAACTACATTTCTGAAAGCCAGATTCTTTTGCCCATAAAATAATATTTGTAAACAACACATCCATTGTCCCATGAGGACTCTTCTTACAGTTTCTCATAAGGTCGATAGTTATTGTTTGTCTGTAATCTGTTGCTAAAGTGGCAAAAGCAATCACCTTTCCTTCTGTATTATGTAAAAGCGCAATCGGAAAGCGTGAAACATAATCCTCGCAAAAAGAAACTACCGAGAATCCCTTCTCAGTTTCACCACCGAGCCAACAATCTGAAATTTTCTTAATCTCGGAAATGAATTTAGAAGAATGTGGTGGTTCTACAACACAAAATGTAAATCCATTCCGCTTAAATTTATTTAATCTAGTTCGTAGCTTCGCAGTCCTTTTTCCCTCTAAAGTAAACTGATCGAGATTTATAAGCGCTTCTTCGCCTAGCTTCATAAATCGAAATCCAGCCTCATGATAGAGTTGCATATAGCGAGGATTCACTTGGTAATAAATAGGTTTTACCCTATTCACTTTACAGAACTCATTGAATTCTATAATGGCTGTGGGGAAAATAGATTCATCCCCAATTGGGTCGCCAAGTACTACATATTTATCGAAAATTTGTTTATACACAATCAACACATTCAAATCTTTCGTCCAAAACTGTTGTTTATCTTGTAAAAAAATTAGATGCGATACATGGTTACCCCCGTTTTTCTTTAAAAAAGGGATTAAATCATCATACTGAACGTGTACCTGATTTTCTGATAAACCTCTCTTTATACGGTTTTTTTGAGAGTTAGAAACGAGGTTTTTCATAGAAACCATGGGTATTTCCTCCTGTTAAAATTACAGCATTATCTTTGTTGATAATATCACATAGTAAGTACTGTTCATAGATAGCAAATAATAACTAATATTTTCTATTTGTCATAGGAGAAAGATTGGAAGAATTTAACCATAAAAAAACTAAAGTCCTAGTATAAACAATTGATTTTATTTCTCGATATATCATTAGAAGATGAATGTTATGAAAATCTATTAAATATCCGAACTAACAAAGGAGAATACAGCATGAAATGGATAAAAAATTTAAAACTTAATCAAAAGTTCACCTTACTTTTGATTGTTACTCTTCTGAGCCTTTTATTAATTGGTGGAATTAGCTTTATTCAATTGAACAAAATGGGAAGTAAATTGGAAGATATGTACGATAACAAATTGACACCGATTGAAACAGTTAGTGAATTGAAAAATAATTCACAGTATGTTCGCTTAGCCTTGATCGAATTAATGGTCAATACGGAAAGTGAACGTAATGAGGAACTTTTGACAGCGATTGATGATCGGATTACAGCAAATCGTGGTCTATTGAAATCCTACAACTCGGATGATTCAAAGGAGTTGGAGTTATTAGATCAAATAAGTGAATTATCTAAGGCATTCTCTGGGTATCAAACAGAAATTCTAGATTTAGCGAAAAATAACCAAAATACAGAAAGCTACGCATTATATGTTGCCAAAGTGGCTCCAATCTTAAATGAGATCGATGAAGTGTACACAGAAATTATTAAGCTAAATAGCGCGGAAGCCAAATCAGTTAATGAACAAAATGAAAAAGATATTCACACATCAACAATCATTTTAATTGCTGTCATTGCGATTGCATTAGCTTTATATGTGGGATTAAGTTGGATAATTGCTAATGTGATTTCAAAACCAACGCAAGAAATGGAACAATTGATGAAAAAAGCACAGCAAGGGGATCTGACTGTTCTGAGTACTTATGTATCGAAAGATGAAATGGGCTCACTTGCACATTCATTTAATCAAATGCTGACTCAATTAAAGAGCCTGATTATGAACGTTCGTGAATCGTCCGATCAAGTTGCAGCATCATCTGAGCAGTTAATCGCTAGTGCGGAAGAAACAAGTAATGCTTCCCAACATATCGCAGAAGCAAGTACTTATCTTGCTGCTGGTGCTGAAGATTCAGTAAAGCATACAGAGGAGATATCTATTTCTACGCAAGAAACAACAGCGAGTATAAATTACATTGCTAATTCTATTTCGCTAGTGTCAGAGCATTCTAATGCTACTACGGAAGAATCAGAACGAGGAAATATAGCCTTAAATAAAACAATTGAGCAAATGAAATCTATTAATAATACTGTCCTTGCTTCATCAAGTGTTATTAAAGATCTAGGTAGTCGCTCATCAGAAATTGAAAAAATAGTAGGTGTCATTTCTGGCATTTCTGAACAAACAAATTTATTAGCTTTAAATGCAGCAATTGAAGCAGCACGAGCAGGTGAGAATGGTAAAGGCTTCGCGGTTGTAGCCGAAGAGGTTAGAAAACTAGCGGAAGAATCAAGACGTTCTGCGGAGCAAATAACCCACCTCATTTTGGACATTCAAAACAATACAATGGAAGCTGTTGCTTCAATGGACAAATGTACATTAGAGGTAGAGACAGGGCTTCATTTAATCAATGAAACAGGAGAATCCTTCGGTAAAATTGTCCTTTCAGCAACAGATGTATCGAAAAAATCAGAAGAGGTTTCTGTTACTTCAGAGCAAATCGCAGCATCTGTTGAAGAAATGAGCCTCAAGATTCAAAATATTACTCAAAGTGCTGAGGTATCTTCTGCAAACTCTCAAACTGTGGCTGCAGGTGCTGAGGAACAGCTGGCGTCAATGGAAGAAATTACGGCTTCAGCTCATGCACTTGCCAAAATGGCTGAAGACCTACGCGGTGTTGTAAACACGTTTAAAATCTAGAGTTTTTTAAGTATCGCTTTTACCTCAATTGTTAGTATTCAATAAAACAAAACAAGTGGAGAAAAACGCATTGTTTCTCTCCACTTGTTTTTTGCGTACCAGGTACATAAACAATTCTGAATATTCTAATTTAAATCAAACTTTTATAATTTGAATCTTTTAACTGCTCCGTTTAGGTTCTCTGCCATTTGAGATAGGACATTTGCAGAGGATGTGATTTCTTCCATTGTAGCGGATTGCTCTTCTGAGGAAGCGGCGACATTTTGGATGTTCCCTGATGTTTGGGTAGAAATAGAACTTAAGTCGTTCATGGAGCTTGATATATGTTGTACACCTTTGTTCATTTCTGCAATCTCATGATTAATTTCTAGAATTTGATTGTTAACACTGTTAACCGATTCCAAGATATGACTGAAATCTGCACCAACGTGTTCAAACGAAGAAACACTGTCTTTCAATGTATCGGAGCCAGCAGCCATATATTTCACAGCATTGGTTGCTTCATCTTTGATCACTTCAATTTTGCTTCTAATATGGTTGGCCGCCTCTTTGGATTGGTCCGCCAATTTACGGACTTCTTCTGCAACAACTGCAAATCCTTTTCCATGTTCGCCAGCTCGTGCTGCCTCAATGGAAGCATTTAAAGCGAGCAAATTTGTTTGATCTGTTATTTCAGTGATGATAGTGACAATATCACTAATTTCTTTTGTATAATCACTTAATCGATTGACTACCTCTGAAGTTTCTTGAATCGTTTTGTATGTGATATGAACCTTTTCAACAGCCTCTTCAATTACTTTACTACCATTTTCTGCAATATTGGTTGTGTTTTGCGAATTATCGGTTACTAAACTTAAATTGTCAGTAATCTGTTGCATGCTACCTGAGATATTTGTTACGTTATCATTCATATTCTCAATATTCGTTACTTGATTTTCGACACCGCTTGAAACTTCTTGAATTGCACCAGTAATTTGATTGATCGATTGGCTTGTTTGTTCAGCACCCGCCATAAGTTCCTGGGATGTTGCTGCAACTTGCTCACCACTCTCAGAAATGGAAGCAATCAATTCATTTAGGTTTTGCACCATAGTTTGAATACCTTCAGCTAATTGAGCAATTTCATCTTTGCCTTTAACATGGAGCTCATTCACAGATAAGTCCCCATTCGCAACACGGCTTACATAATTACGTAATAAAAGTAGTGGATTAATAATCTTTTTGCTTACAAAAAAGGCTACAATCACACCTATTATGATAAATATTAGCGAAAGTATAATTGAAATCATTAGAATAGTCGAATATAGTTTTTGGATAAACGATGCATCAAGATCAATTCCTACCATCATCTCCGTCCCCTCAATCGGAGCGGAAATTGATTTATGAATCCCATATTCGTCTTCATAGATATCGCTAATTTCAGTTGTCCCTTTATTAAAAGTATTATTCATTTCCTTTGTTAAAGCATATTCCGTTCCATATAAGTCATCACCGTTAACACCGACGATATAACTTTTATCCCCTTTTTGTGTCAAAACATAAGCTAATTCAACAGACTCATATTTTTCTGCATAGTTATTAAGTGTGTTCAACAGCTCTTGATACTTTTCTTTGTCTCCATTATCCGCCTCTTCCACAACAGATGGGTCAATTTCTCTCTGGGCCTCCTGCACCAACAATTCTAGATTCTTTTCAAATTGATCTAAAACCTGGTTATTTACAATACTCTGTGAAAAGAAATATAAAATAGTACTGAAGGAAATAGAGATAATCGCAATTGGAACAATAAAACTTAATATATATTTCATCAGGATTGAATGCTTAAATTTAGATAAAAACTTCATTTGGTATTTCCTCCAGTTCCGTAATGGCATTTTCAATCGCATCGATAATGTGGTCTAAATGCTCTAACGTTGTATAAGGGGAAATCGAGAAAAACTTAGCCGCATAAATTGGATATCGTTCCTTCGAATCACTAACATCCACCAAGCACTGTTTCTTAGTATCGCCAAAGAAGACATCTTCACGATTTTTTCCTAAAATCTCAAATAATTGATTATTCAATTCGTTTGTCTTTTTAATCTCCTGAAGAGTTGTTTTTCCACTAATTTCAAGATTCCAGATTGGTTTACTTTCATACAATCTGAAAGTAGTGATTGGCCCAATAGCTTTGTCATTGGTAATTCCAATCCTAGGAATCTTCGATACTAATTTTTCTCTGAAAGCTAGATTTACACGAATATAGTTAGCTAGCAATTGTTGGTATCCTTCCACCCCAAAAGCTAATAATGACGCATAAATCGAAACAGCACTTCCCATTCTTGAGCACTCTAATGTATAGCCGGTATGATAGCTTCCGTATCCACGATTACCGACATATGGTGTGTCAAATTCTTCAAGGTCTAACAAGCCAAAATCCTGTCCATTTTTTACTAAATATAAACTTGCGTTATAAGGATTTTGTCCTAGTTTATGGAAGTCAAAACAACAGCTATCAGCTAAATAAATATGCTTCATTCTTTCATTGATTTTTTCTAAGCTTGTTAATACCTTTTCTTCAAATCGAAGTGGATTTTTTGCAAAATCATATTCACGGAAGAAACTATAGAAGCCACCCATTGCTGAATCTGCATGAATATGTATTGGTTTTAATCCGTACTTTTCTTCCATTTCTGTCGAGAGTTCTTTAATCGCTTTTACATCATCGATTCCAAAACTGTCTGTTACACCTGTTGTTGCAACAATATAAACCGGAATACCACCTTTTTGAATGACCTCTTCCAATTTATATCTTAAGTCAGATAAGTCCATTGAATGATCTGATCCAGCTTTAACGGTGATTAAATGTTTGCTGCCGATACCAGTTGCTTCTACAGATTTTAATAAGCTGTAATGGGCATTTTCAGAAGCAAAGCAATATAGATTATTTGGAATACCTTCTTCATTTGAATTTGGAAATTGCTTCACAATGGCAAGACGCAGTCCATTAAAGACAGCCCCTTGACCACCCCAAGTTGTATAACCCCAGCTTTTTTTAAAGTCATATCCAACTAGCTTTGACATCATAGAAATAACTCGAACCTCAGCTTCGGTAGCAGCTGGTCCATAAACATCCCATAAACTGTTTGAGTTCAATAACGATGTTGTTAACTGACCGATAATTCCAGCCATGCTTGCTACTGGGATCGAGTTGGTTACATAATTTCTAGTTTGATAAGGACTTCCTTCTGAAAGGCTTATTAACTCTTGCACTACCTTGTCCATCCCAATACCTGATTGAGGTGTATATGTATTTTCAATAATGTCTTTATAAAAATCGTTATTCTTATCTTGAATATTACCTAATGTGGATTTGTTCGGATCTTTTAGATGATCGATATTCTCTATTAAATTTTTAATATAATTTAAGAATGCTTCTTGTTGCAGCTTATTTCCATCCTCACTCGGAAATAGTTGCTGTACACTTTTAAAATCCATTATTATTCCTCCAATAGCCAAAGATTTTCTAAAATTTTCCTTTATCAACCTAGGAATATCTCGAATACGGAAATTTACCTATAAAAAAATCCCTAAATAGGGATGCAAAATGTTAAAAAGGATGCGATAAATTGCAACCCAGACAATAAATTCGTAGCTTTGCGTCCCCATTTTTCAATAGTTTGCATATATTAGAAAATATTAACATTGAAGCAATGATAACATGTGATATAGGACTTTTTTCTAATTTTATTTATTTAGAATTAATGGAAAATTCCCACTTCAAACAAATAGTTAAATCTCTTGTTTCAATTTAATGGCCATGTATGATGTAATAATCACAAAAAAAGACACTCTATACAGAGTGCCGTTTTTTAAATTTCTCTATTCTTGCGAGCATCCATTTCATCTTGCATTTCTTCTTTCATTGCTGCAATCGAATGTATTCGACGCTCATTCTTATTTTGAAGCATTTTACGATCTTCCGGGCTTGCAAATTCCATACTAATCTCAGCTTCTTTTAGTTTACTTTCTGTATTTTCAATCATGTCATGTAAACGTTCCACATTATTTTGTCTATTATCCGGTTTTGGTTGTTTCGGCATATGGACCCTCCAGCTTCCTTTTAACTGTAGTTTGGATTACTTTCACTTTTCTATACACAATACACTAGTGCGCTAATAACAGAGTTAAACAAAAAGGGGCAAGATCTCACAAAAGTACTTGTGAGATCTTGCCCCTTTATTTCAATAACACTATTCGGTTACATTCATTGTTTCTTTTGGTTTAGTCAGATCTTTATTGTAATCGTATTGAGACGGATCCACTTTAGTAAAGTCTGCTGGTGTATAGAATCTCAATAAGTCTCCGTTCACTACATTATCGGATAATTGTAATTTATAATCCACTTCTTTCTTGTACTCATCCGTCATTTCTAATTGACTTTCATCAAGTGGCAAGCCAGTTGTCGCATCATAATATTTATCGTTGATTGAGTAGATAGTAGGACTAACATAATCACCGTTTCTAAACAATACTACTTCATTATGCTCTGCAGATAATAAATCCGTACCGAATTGAACATAATTATGAGTATCGACACCAAGTAAATGTAATAACGTTGGAAGAAGGTCAATTTGCCCACCGAAAGTATGGTTAACTCCACCTTCCATTCCTGGAACATGAATGATTAATGGTACACGTTGTAAATTAGTACTTTCATAAGGTGTAATTTCTTTCCCCATAATTTTTGACATGGCTTTATTATGATTTTCTGAAATACCATAATGGTCTCCATAAAGAACGAACACACTGTTTTCATATAAACCTGATTCCTTCAAATCAGCAAAGAACTGTTCAATCGCTTCATCAGCATAACGAGCTGTTTGGAAATAATCATCCACACTCGCATCCCCTGTATCCGCCTTACCAATCGTTGTCAAATCTTGATTGATTTTATAAGGATAATGATGCCCCACCGTAATGAACTTTGTATAGAACGGTTGTGGTAGATTTTCCAATAGTGGTATAGATTGTTCAAAGAATGGCTTGTCCAACAAACCATATTCAGCCATATCTATTTCCGCGCTCGTGTCATAATACTTTGCATCAAAGAAATGTTCATAGCCAAAAGCTTTATAAATCTTGTTGCGATTCCAGAATGTACCGCTATTACCATGGAATACGGCAGATGTATAGCCATTATCACTTAAAATAGCCGGTGCTGCTTGGTACGTATTTTCGCCTTTTGTAATAAAGGCAGACCCTTGTGGTAAACCGAATATAGAGTTTTCTAGCATAAATTCCGCATCCGATGTTTTACCCTGAGCTGTTTGATGGAAGAAATTATCAAAGTAAAGTGAACTTGAATCTTTAGTTAATGAATTGATAAATGGTGTAACTTCTTCACCATCCAACTTATAGTCAATTAAAAAGTTCTGGAATGATTCTAAATGAATATAGATAACATTCTTCCCTTTTGCTGCACCAAAATAATCTTGATTTGGTTCTGCATAGTTCGATTTTGCATAGTTAATAACTTCTGTCATATCGTCATTGTCAGCTAAAACCCTTTGCGAAGATGCTTTTACAGTTTCTGTCGCATCATAAAGAGTATAGTTATACATTCCTAAATACTTCACTATATAGCTTCTATCAAAACCACGTGTTAGTAACTGTGGGCGATCGACATTAGCTAGTTCTAAGTTAACTGCTGAAAATCCGATTATAAAAGCAATCAACGCTAGACCTTTTTTATAACCCATTCGAGTAGTGTCTTTTTGTATTCTTTTAGTTGAGCATAAGTAGATTAGCACCAGTACATCCACAAAGAATAATAGATCGTATGGTTGTAATAATGAAACTACACTGCCGCCTAAATCTCCAAAGTTTTGAGTTTGGAAAATTGTTGGTAATGTAATAAAGTCACTGAAGAATCGATAATAAACCGCATTTGCATATAAAAGAATGGACATAAGTGTGTAAATGACCGCTAATGATGCATATCGTCCTCTTCCTCTAAATAAAAAAGCAAATCCTAGAAATAACATAGCCGATCCTAATGGATTGATAAATAAAAGGAATTGTTGAAGAGGCCCTTCTACCCCTAAGTCAAACTGCGTAACTTGAGTAATATATGTTTTAAGCCATAGCATGATGACAGCTAATGAATATAGACCAAAGAATTTATTTAAAAAATTATTTTTAGTATTTAAACCTTCCATTTTTTCACCTTCCTATTATACTAATAGATTAAAATATGATAACTACATATACTTAATTATTATCTCGAGAGAAAAACAATTAAGTTATACACCAGAAGATTATTTTGGTAAAATATAAGACTATTCATTTTTATCTAGAACAATTTCTAGAACTTATATACATTACATCTTGCAGCATAGTTCTGTCAAGTCGCTATCCAAGCTATTTTACTATTTTTCTAAGAAACTACCTTAAAACCTAAATAGCTAAATCATCCTATAGAGTAGTCAAATAAAGCTTCTTCGCTTTGATTTCAGCTTGTCATTTTATCTGGAGATAAATTATTTTAATATAATTCTATCAAATTCACATTGTTATTCAGAGCTTTACAATTCACTATCAATCATCAATTGCAAGTATAGGCTAGATTCGGAGACTCTAAACATATTTAAGCAAATATCACTTTAGTTATTTCCATCATTATAATTAAAATCATTTACATTATTAACATAACGTTTACACACCGTTAAAGTTTCAAGGAAGTTAGCATTTTTTTCGCAGTAGAAAAAAGGATTGAAATCGGGACGCACCGAATTCAATCCTTTTAAACTAAGAAGGGCTATAAGTATATGAAAGTTAATTTATGTTTCTTTTTTTCTTATAGAGTAAATATCCTACCCAAAATACAATAACAAAGAAAGACTTCAATAAGAGGATAATATAATGGTACTTAACCGGAAGAATGACTAACAAAACGATTGCAACAAGCATCATAGGAAATACTGTATAAAACCACATTCTTACAACAGGATTTTTAAAATTCATTTCAAATCTTCCCATTTTACTCACCTCTCAACTACCATCTTTTAACAATTATCTCAAATCATTTATAAATTTTCTACAATTTCATTTTGTTTCTTCTTATTAATTACCAACTCAATTCGCTTATTCTTTATTAAACGTCCTTATCTTCAATTAATATGAGAAATATTTTTGCAATATAAATGCCATTTGTGTAAACGAATTAACACGTCCTTGTTCTTTTTCTCGAAAAATTCTATGTTACGATAAATCTCGAATCAGCAACATAGAGTTTGGAGGATGAAAGAATGTTCAAAAAAATCATTTCGATAGTACCAGTCGCTGCACTCTTAACAGTAGGTGCTACTGCACAAGCAGCAACCATAACCGTCCAAAAAGGAGATACTCTCTGGGATTTAGCACGTGCAAATAATACATCTGTAGAAGCAATTCAAACAGTGAATCATCTTAACACCGACCTAATCTACCCTGGTGATTTACTAACGATTACTCAGGAGAAACAATATATAGTTAAACTTGGAGATACATTATGGGATATTGCCATAGATCATAATGTAACGGTTTCGCAAATTAAAGATTGGAACAATTTACAGACTGATCTCATTCACCCTGGATTAAATCTACTAATCTATCAAGGTGCAAAAGCAGCATCTGAAGGTGGAAAATCATCTGCTACAAATGTACAAGATTCAAAAGAAAGCGTACCTGAAGTTTCTGTTCCATCAACAGGCAATACAGCATCTAAGGAAGAAAGTATTCATGCTGATGCACAAAAATCAAATAACACACAAGAAGTAGAGACACCTAAAGTAACTGCCCCAGCACAAAGCACTCCTCAATCCAAGGAAGAAGCAGTTGCACAATCATCAAATAAAGAAGCTGCAAAAGAAAACGCACCTGTAGCAGAAGCTCCAACAAAGAGCGATTCAACTTCAAAGGAAATTATAGTTGAAGCTACGGCCTATACTGCTTCATGTGAGGGATGCTCGGGTATTACCTCTACTGGAATCAACCTTTTAGAAAACCCGGATGCCAAGGTCATTTCAGTCGATCCAACCGTTATTCCATTAGGAAGTAAAGTCTATGTAGAAGGCTATGGTGAAGCAATTGCAGGTGACACTGGTGGAGGCATTAAAGGTAATAAAATTGATGTCTTCATCGCTTCAAAAGAGGATGCAATTAATTTTGGGGTAAAACAATTAAAAGTAAAGATACTAGATTAGTATTTTTTAATCGAAGCTAACTTTAAGCTTTCTATCTAAATTTGCAAAAGCAAAAAGGAACCAGATAACAGTTCCCTTTTGCTTTTTTTATTTAACTGCGGCATGCTTGGATAAAATCTTCTTGTAAAGCCTTATCCAAAAAAGGACTTGCTTTCCCTACGCTGTATAGATTCAAAGAATGCATAGCTCTAGTGCACGTTGTATAGAAAACTCTTCGCAAGCTTTCATCACCGTATACTTCCTCTGAGGCGTCATAGATAATGACAGCGTCGAATTCAATACCTTTTGACAGGTACGAGGGAATGACAACAACTCCTTGTTCATATTCAAAGGATCCACTTTTCAAAAGCTTTAAATTACCAATATCAGACAACCCTTCATATGCACGTTCACTTTCCTCAGCCGATTTACATATAATAGCGATACTCTTATATTCTTGATTTCGCAATTCAACTACCTTGGATGCAATGCATCGGTGCAATTCAGAATAATTATCTAATTGTGACAGTACAGGTTTCTCACCGTCGCGTTCAAAAGGGATAATCCTTTCGCCGTTTGGTACTAGTCTACGGGTAAATTCAATGATTGGCTTTGTGGATCGGTAACTGCGCGTCATGTTAATTACCTCCGTTTCAGCCTCTCCATAAATGCTTGCTAGTGTTTGGAAATCTATCATCTGTCTTGCATGGGCGAATATTGCCTGATTAAAATCACCAAGCACAGTTACTCTGGCAGCAGGAAACAGACGTTTTAGAAATTCAAATTGAAACGGGGAATAATCCTGCGCCTCGTCAACAAGGATATGTTTTATAGAACGGTTCGTCTGAAATCCTTGAATCAATTCTTTTAAAAGTAAAAATGGCGTAGCATCTTCATAAGACAATCTTCTTTCATCCAGTAATTCTAATGTATCTTGACAAATCTCATCCCACTCTTCCGGCAGGTTACTTTCAATAAACTGTTTAATTTGAAGTGGATCAGCAAAAAGGTTTTTGTAAATGCCTTTTATATCTATAAAATTTAGCGTCTGAATTGTATTTCGTAACGGCTTATATCTACGACGAACAATCAATTTGGCAAGTGCTTCCGGCTCAATTTCATAATCAGCAATCGACTCTCTTTTAAAACCTCGTTTTTTAGCTAAGTAGACTTGCGCCTTATGGTATTCTTCATTGCTAAGAAGTTCAATCTCTTCCTGTACCCAAGGTTTATTCCATTCAGCCTTTTCAGCTTCCTTTACTTGTTTAAGTAACCAATCCTTCAACTTTTCAAGTCTGTTATGAAAATGTAGAGAAGAATCACTATTATAAAACCTATCTGAAATTTTTCTTGCGGTTACAATTGGCTTACCTTTGAAAATAATATCCTTGAACAACATACCAGTTAATTCTAATGATTTCCTATATGATTCGATGATTTCATAAAAACTGACAGATGCTTTAAATTTTATACTCTCTACCCTAGCTTTGTAAGAAAGGGAATTGGCCGCAGTTAAAATATATTCGAGTTGCTCGAATGGAGTTTCAACTTTATATTCTTTAGCCAGCCGATGATTCAAATAGTCCTGAAATGTGACCTGTTGCATATTCTCTTCACCCAGCTCTGGCAGCACATTCGATACATAGCTGTTAAATAAGGAGTTTGGAGAAAATAGAATGATTTGATCTGCTTTTAGGCTTTCTCTATATTTGTACAGCAAATACGCAATTCTCTGGAGTGCAGCCGATGTCTTACCACTACCAGCTGCTCCATGAACAATAAGCAGCCTTCCGCTATCATGACGAATGATTCGGTTTTGCTCTTGTTGAATCGTAGCTACAATATTGTGCATATGTTTGTCAGAACCTTTACCCAGAACCTGCTGTAATATCTCGTCTCCAATGGTAAGACTCGTATCAAACATGGATTGGAGAATTCCATTTCGGATAATATATTGCAATTTTTTCTCCAAAGTACCATGAATGATTCCTCCCGGAGTTTTATATCGAACTGCTCCAGGCTGGTAATCATAGTAGACACTCGAAATCGGCGCTCTCCAGTCGTATATAAGGAAATTATCGCCATTTTCGTCTGTAAGTGAGGAAATTCCAATATAGACTTGTTCCTCCGTTGTAATACCTTCTTCTAAGAGATCAATTCGACCAAAATAAGGAACCTCCTGCATGCGTTTCAGCGTTGATAACCTCTTAGTAGCATGCCTTTGCGTACTTTCATTGACAGACAGATTTTGTGCCTCTTGTCTCAATCCAATGATGGTCTCAAGATAATCGTCGAAGGTATCCGTATTCACCTTAACTTCATCCCAAAAATGTCTCCGAATATTAACTAATTCATCTCTACGACGAGAAGTTTCTCCCTCCAACTCACGGATTTGATTTGCAATTGTTTGCATAACACCATCAACTCGTTGTTGCTCCTGTTGAATTTCTAAACTCATAGCAAACACTCCTTTAAAAACAATTTTTGGGTTGACTAATCAAGAAATATGATATACAATTATTATAGGGAATTTTAAACCTATTTAATTAAAATTGCATATATCCTATTAATTCTATCATGCGTTTTCATTTATTTCAATTTAATTATTTTTCGTTTTTGTTGAACGTAACAAACCAAATTCGTTCACTGCCCACCATTAACCTTTCCCCTCCAGACCTTATAATCTACATATAAATTAAAAAATCAAAATAAAAAGCGTAAATCCCCTATGGATAAACGCATTAGATAATGAATATGTAATTTAGATTTCTTTCTTTACTAATTGCTTAATTTGCTCTTGGGTTTCTTTCAGGTCTCTCCTTAATGACTTAACCTGCACCTATGAATCAATGCCATGTCTGACACCATATTTAATAGTGAGATATAAAATCCCTACAACTACAAAACCTAGCAGAAAAATCTCCATTACCAAATCACTCCCAACCTTAGCTCACAAATAATATTACCATATAAAGTAAAATAATGACGGTCTATTTGTTCTTTGGCGTTCAAGATTAACCTTGACCCTAAATATACTCTGTTTCATCAATCCATTAGAAACCCTCCTTTTAAATTCGAAAAGTTTTTATTTACCTAAAAAAGAGCGTCTCCACTTTTTTGGAAACACTCATTTTAATCTTAAGACTATTGAATAACACGTTTTGAAAACAGATAGTTTTTTGACCAATAAGGATTTTGCAAAACATTGGCTGTGATCATAACACCTTTTGATGTAGAAGCATGTATCATATTGCCATCCCCCATATAAATACCTACATGGGCAACCCTTCCATCTGTATATGCATCATTCATTGTGAAGAACATTAAATCTCCTGCTTTTAGATTGGAAGCCGAAACTGCCACACCTTTACTTGCTTGATCTCTGGATACTCTCGGAAGCTGAATCCCAAAATTCCCGAATACATATTGAGTATAAGATGAACAGTCAAATACTTTTGGCGCATCTGCTAATGTCGCTCCATATTTATATTTTGCTCCGATGTAATTCTTGGCATCATCAAGGATTTTTTTTACTTGCTGTGCTATAGAGTCACTGCTATTATTTTTAACTGGCTCCCGTTCTTTTACTGGTTCCATTTCCCCTTTAGATCCATCTGGATTAGGTATATTTAAGACTTGTCCATCTTGAATAATATTCGAAGCAAGACTGTTTGCTTTTTTTAATTCGCCAACGCTGATATGGTGAATACGGGCAATATTATACAATGTATCACCTGTGTGCACGATATATTTTGTAGCAGGAGTCTGGATCTGAATCGAACCGTTTTCTTTCTTGAAAGTTATATACGAGTTAAATATCGCACCACTAGTATGGAGTGAAACGTAAGCTGTTTCATTAATCCATCTTGGAGGCTCGATATTTATATATTCATTCCCTTTTTTTGCTCTACTTCCACCCATTGTTATTCGTATCACAGTAGAACCATCTGTTATCTCATAGGTCTTTGTTTTTTCTTCAAACTGAATACTATTATAATTCAAGATTTTGGCAAGCTCTATAAATGGAAGATAGTATACGCCATTTTCAATAATCGGAGTAATACCACTGACAACTTTTCCATTAATGAAAACACCAGCATTGGGAACAGATTCCACTTTTGCATTGGTACTTATCGTTCCAGTTATACAAATGCCAAAGACGACCATGAATACAATTGTCATTCGTAAAATTTTCTTCATTGCTTCTCTCCTTATCAGTTATTTTTCAGACTTATAGGTTATCATGGCTTTTCATCTTTTTTTTATGCTTCCCTTTTCATATTCAAATGTTTGGTATAATTCAGCTAAAACAAAAAGAACTCCTCAAAAAGGAGCTCTCTGATTGTTAGGATTTATTCTTTCGTAAACAATACCAGTTGTCAATCATTAATATCCCATTCTTTGGATTCACATTTACTTCACAAAAATATACTTTCTTTGGAACCAGTAACTAAAAAAGAAAATCGTAGTTTCTGCTAAAATTTTGGCAAAGAACAATGAAACCCCTGCTATACTATAATAAAAATCAATTACAACGAAGTTTGCCATCATGACAAAGATCGCTAGAATTATATATTTTGGCAATGAATTTTTAATCGAGGCGTCTTTATACTTCGAAAACACATAATATCTATTTACAGAGTAGTTAAATAATGCACTGCAAACTCTTGCCCCTACTACTGCAAGTGCAAGCTGTAGAAAGCTATCTTTAAATTGTAGAAAGAGAAATCTTTTCTATGTTAAAAGTTTGATTTCCATGTCATTCTCACTGAGAGGCTTACTAAAATAAAACCCTTGAATGGAGTCACAATTACTTCCTTTCAAGAACATTATTTGTTCTTCTGTTTCTGCACCTTCAACCAAAACGTTTAATTGAAGTGATTTTCCAAGCTGTATAATAGATAGCAATAACGAATTATCTCTATTTGAATTAGGGGTTTCTACTACAAATGCACGATCAATTTTCAAGGTATCTATAGGCAGATCCTTTAAATAATTGATGGATGAATACCCTGTCCCAAAATCATCAATTGCAATTAATACGCCCATTTTTTTAAGTTCATTTAGTTTTTCAATAATACGATCAGGCTGTATTAATATCGATTCTGTAATTTCTAATTCTAGAAAACACGCCGGAAGCCCTGTTTCTTGCAATATCTTCTTTACCGTTGGAATAAACTGAGCATGCATAAATTGCAGTGCAGATACGTTCACAGACACTGGTACATGACGCCGCCCCTTATCCTGCCAATCCTTATTTCTCCTACATGCCTCTAATAGGACCCATTCTCCTAGTTGATGAATAAATCCGGTTTCTTCTGCTATCGGGATAAATTCTCCTGGACTGATGAGGCCCTGCTCCGGATCCTTCCATCGAATAAGAGCCTCCATACCGATAACTTCAGATGTTTTTACACAAACCTTAGGTTGATAAAAAACAACAAACTCACTATTATCCAGAGCATTGACCATTCTTTTTTCAATCGTCATACGCGTTTCAAGTTTTTTTGCAAGCTCATTATTAAAATAACTATAACGAATTAAGGAGTCATTTTTTGCTTCTCGCAATGCCAGTGAAGCATTAGAAAGTAAATGTTCTACATCCTTGCCATCCTCCGGGTACTTACTAATACCGATACTATAGTCGATCGTAATTTTTTCTCCTAATAACATATAGGGCTTTGCTAAAATTCGCTCGATTGACAAAAGTGTATTAGTCAATTCAATTGAATCATTTAGTTCGTGCAGAATTATATAGTCATCCGCAAAACTTCTCGTAATAGGCGCTTTCGGAAAGATCTCGCTCAGACGATTTGCCGCCTCTATTAAAACGATATTACTAACATGCTCCCCGTAGCTATTATTGATATTTCTAAAACGGTCCAAGTTCACTCTATAGATAGCCAGCTGTTCAGAGCCTCTATCGATGTATTTTTGTAAAACTTCTTTAAAATTTTCCAGCTTCATTAATCCTGTAAGTTGATCAAAATTTGCTAGCTGTCTAATTCGTTGCTTTGCCCTTTTCTCATCTTCTATTTGTTTCGTGACATCAAACTGTAAGCCGATAAAATAAAGCGGCTTATTGTCGTTGTCTAAAATAGGGCTAATGATGAATTGGTTCCAGAAAGGGCTTCCATCTTTTCGATAATTTTTCAGTGTTGAAGTTTCAGTTTTTAATTCTCGAATAGCATTTCTTATTTTGCCAACCTGTTCCCTATCTGTTTCTTCACCTTGGAGGAAACGGCAATTTTTCATATAAACTTCTTCTTGAAGGTAGCCAGTAATCTCTTCAAACCCCTTATTCACATATACTAAAGGCAGGCCTTCTTTTCTTGCGTCAACAATTGACAGCCCTACTCCCATTGAATCAATAGTATTAAGAAAGTCTGATATCCCAATTGAAGTTTCTAAACTTGTTATAAAATTTTCCTGATTCAATGCCATCAACCTTTCCATCTTGCTTGATTCGAATAAAGTTTTGATTTCAAGCTAAATATTACATTAAAATGGCAAATTCACAAACAAATCCTACTTTTCAATTGCCTTTAAAGATTTTTTTGATATTTATTCACTTTTTTCATAAACTTTTCGATTACTGCAACATTTCGTTAATAATATTTAAAAAACCAAAAAAAAGAGAACAAATCATAATTTGTCCTCTTCTAATTAAATTTCTACAAAAATATTCCGTGGATTATCCCTAGTAAAGTAAATATGATTAGATGGTCTCCAATTGCAATCAGAAAAGACTTATTAGACATTAATCCAAATAATCGATTTTTTAAATAAACAAGTGATATTAATAACCCTATTATAAAACCAATGCCTGCTCCTACTATTAGTGTGTCTGCTCCAACAGATTGAATAAGTATACCTATTAAGAATGAATTAATAAATGCAAGAACGACGGAATAGACATATTTAACCGGCCCCTTACTTTGATTATCGAGCATCTCTTTATTTTTGTTTTTATTCGATAAAACGACTGAATAATAAATTCCTCCATATAACATATAGACAATCCCGCCCAAGATAACGGGTAAGTATTGAATGTTCTCCAAATTGATTAGCACCTATGATTCCTCCCTATTTTGGTTCAATTGCTAGACAAATTTTCTTAATTTTGCATTCAATTGATAGCGACCCTTCAATTGGTTCTAGTTCGACCAATTCGATTGGATTTCCTAAATATCTGTAGCCACTTTTGGGTAGCCAATAACTGTAAAGCTCAGAATAGCATTCTATCAATTTGCTTCTCTCAGCATACATCACTGGTTCATCAAACTCATAGACGACATGTTTTCCACCTTTAAATTCATAGATAAGTTCTTCTCCCGCACCTGCGAAATCCTCTTCATTTATTGCAATGCGACAATCGTAACGACTTTTATCAGGCGGTGTGATATATGGGTTATTTCTAGGAACTCCAAATATAAACGAATTTTGTTTCAGTAACTCTCTAGACTTTGACCAATGATAAATGTCCTCCCAAGTTTCAGGAATACCTTGAGTATAAGGACCAATATTCTGCCTATTTACAGTTGCGCATACTGGAAAATCAATGGTTTTCACTTTGGTCAAATCCAACCATCTAAAGTCATTATAAGTGTTAACTTGTTTTCCATCTTTCTTATTATTGCTAAAAACTTTAGATTTCTTGCTATCCTGATACTCTCTTGGAAATCGTTCCAAGTAGGCTCTTTCACGCCATTTCTTAGGACTTGTCTTAAAATATTCATTAAATGAATAGGTAAAGTAAGACAATGACGAAAATCCACACATCATTGCAATTTGTGTAATCGGAATTTGCTGCTCGTAGATTAGATAGTGGGCAGAATTCTCCAGACGCAGCCTTTTAATGTAGCCGGAAGGTGTTTCACCTGTCATCGCTTTGAATGTACGCTGAAAATGATAAACCGAATAGGTTGAGACTTTGGCTAGCTTCTCAAGAGGAAGGGATTCGTTTAAATGTTCATCTATATATTCAAGCACTCGATCAATTTGTTTTTGCTGTTCATTTCCAAGCATTTTTTAACCCCTTTTATTTAATAAGTAATTTCTTTCATAAGTTACATGAGGGACATTTAGGCAGTAATAAAGGACTATTTGTATTTTGATTTTACATTGTTCCTAACAAAAAGAACACTCCTTGAGAGATTATCCTTGAGCATTAAAAAATCAAACCTGATTCAGCACTTCCCTCTTATAAAAATTACTTTCTTGAACAGAATAAAATTGATGGCAATCTCATCAATATTTAAACAGGAGCGGAGGTCAAATAAGGTGGCAAAAAAAAGTAAAACTAGTTTCAAAAAAGAAAACAAAGAAACAAAAGACACTAATATGCGTGAGGAATATTCAAAAGAATTAAATCAAGTAATTCATAATAATGCTCCACAAAAAGTGACTAAACATAGAGCAAGATAAAGAAAAGCCTTAGTTCATTCTCTAGAACTAAGGCTTTTGCATCCCACCGGATATCGTCATTAAACCTGGCTTGAATTTCGCATCATAATTTAGATCCTTAACGAGCCACGGAAACCTCTAGCAGCATAATAAGACTCTGCTCCATTGTGGTACACAAAGACCGTGTCATAGCGAAAATCACAAAAAATTGCCCCACCGAGTTTTCGAATATTTGCAGGTGTTTTCACCCAGCTTGAGGTTTTATTATCGAAATTCCCAAGTGTTTGCAGCTCACGGTACTGTTCTTCTGTTAAAATCTCAATCCCCATCTCTGCAGCCATATCAATAGCGGTATTCTCTGGTTTGTGTTGCTTCCTTGACTCTAGCGCTTCCCGGTCGTAACAAAGACTTCTTCGTCCTTTTGGACTTTCTTTTGAACAATCATAAAAAATGAATTCTCCCGACTCTTTATGGTGAGCTATAACATCAGGTTCTCCACCCGTTATTTCCATCTGACTGAGCGACCACAGTTTTTCAGTATGCGTTTCTAGCTTTGCATGGACACCAGACCATTCTATGTCTTTATGGCGGTTCATGTTTTTCTCAAAACGGGTTTTCAATATTTCAAGTATTTCTTCCTGTTGTTCAGGTGTCAATTCTTTATTTTGTTTTGGCAAATCATTTCCCCCTATTTTATATTAATTCTTAGTGGTTTACGGACTAAAGTAAATAATAATAACTAAGACGCGCGAGCGTATGTACCCGTTCTAACTTAGTATTTTTCTCTTTAATTCTTTATGTTCAGCACTACAACCACGAAACAACAGCAAAAAAGGATAACCGGTTCTTAAAAGTACACATGATTTGTTGTATTTTTTTAGTAACATCATTTTACTATCCAGCATCAATCAACATTATTTGCTTCAAAGCTATCAAGTAATGCACGCACTTCTTCTGTTGATTTTGTGTTCATCAATTGATTTCTTAATTCACCAGCTCCACGGAATCCCTTTACATAGATTTTGAAGAATCGATGAAGCCCTGTGACAGAACAAGGCAATTCTTCTATATATTGATCGTGAAGGTCAAGCTGATATCTTAGAAGGTCTAGGTACTCCTTACTGCTATGCTCTTTTGGTTCTTTCTCGAAAGCAAAAGGATTTTTAAAGATACCGCGTCCAATCATCACGCCATCTACACCATACTTTTCTACAAGCTGCAGACCTACTTGACGGTCAGGAATATCCCCATTAATGGTTAATAGTGTATCTGGTGCGATACGGTCACGCAATTTCTTGATTTCAGGAATGAGCTCCCAATGTGCATCTACAGCGCTCATTTCTTTTCTTGTTCGTAAATGAATGGAAAGGTTCGCAATATCCTGTTTCAAAATATGCGTTAGCCACTCCTCCCACTCATTTATATCCTCAAAGCCCAATCTTGTTTTCACACTAACAGGCAGTCCACCTGCTTTCGCTGCTTGAATAAGTTCTGCCGCAACTTCCGGGCGAAGGATAAGTCCACTACCCTTTCCTCTTGATGCTACATTCGGTACAGGGCAGCCCATATTAATATCGATGCCTTTAAACCCTAGCTCGGCCATGCCAATACTCATTTGACGGAAATATTCGGGATTGTCCCCCCAAATATGCGCCACCATTGGTTGTTCATCTTCTGTAAAAAGCAAACGGCCCCGAACACTTTTCATGCCCTCTGGATGACAATAACTATCTGAGTTAGTGAATTCTGTGAAAAACACATCCGGTCGACCGGCTTTACTTACTACATGACGAAAAACAGTATCCGTCACATCTTCCATTGGTGCCAGTACAAAAAATGGACGTGGTAATTCACGCCAAAAATTTTCTTTCATTTCAAATCCAAATCCTTTCATTATGGATACCATTTCATGCTCTCATCCAAAAGATATAAAGCCATCTGTTTCACTTTTTTACTAGTTTGTGAAAAACGCCAATATTTATTTTAACGAAAATCAATCCTGAACGGTATTTTTATTAACAAAAAAGCAGCGGGTATAAACTTTTCTATATCAACTGTATTTATGCTATATCAACTCTAACCACATGACCCTTACACAATGGAGTGAGTGGGCTAAATCTAAAGTGACTGTGAAAATAAATGGATAATCAATGCAATTCTCGATCAATTCTACACTGATTTGCATGCAGCCATATAGAGTGCCATTTACTCCTCTTCAACTAATCTTGCGACTCTCCCACCGCAGTTTTTGCAATAGCCTTTTAATACTACTCCAAACCTGTCATTATGAATACCGTAGTTTACAATTTTAGTAACACCACATTTTGAGCAAAACACATTATTTATTAGCAACTGTTGGATATCAGGTGATACCTTGGACCATTTCTTTATCCCCTCCATATCCGAGACTGATGGGGGTTGCTTTGATTTGTTGGAATCCACTATTACCTTACAAGCATCTATCAATGCTTCTATCGCTGATTCATTGCTATATTTAATTCTTGCACAACTCTTCCCTAAAGAAACTGAGGGCACCAACTCTTTTATTAAGGGGAGTATGCTTATATCATCCGTATAAAATGAAAAATAATTTTTTTGTGCTGCAAAGGCAATATAAAAGTTGTTACCCTTATAAGTAGGCATTCTACGACTAAAGCTTTCTTCAAGCTCCGGGAATACTTCACGCAAGCAGTTTACCATAATTGAAACCCATGACTTTTTTGGTTCTTCTAAAGTATCAATGTATTCATTTACTAAATTCACTTTATCTAATACTCCTTTAATATCAACTTTCTATACAATTTTCCTATTTAGCATATTGTTTTTAATCTCGCTTGCAAATCCAATTATAATATAGAAATTTCGAAAATAGGCATGATTAATGTTACAAACAGTCTACTGTCTAATAATCTTAACCACTCTCTCAAAAAATCAATTACAGGAGAATAAGCTCAACTATAGTTTAAAACTATATCAAGATATAGATTTTATATGTTATTCTATATGGTTTTTCTGATGCTATACTTACTTCTAATCAAATAAGGAAAAAACTAGTTAAGGTAATAGTATTCTCTTCATAGTTTATAAGAAGAAGTTTTGAAAATATTAAAGTTAAGAAAGAAGGAAATCAGCTATGTCAAAAACAACAGTTAAATCCCTATTTAAAGCGGATCATGTAGGGAGTTTTTTGAGAACCGAACCAATAAAAAAAGCAAGAGAGGCTTATTTGAATGGGGAAATTGATCAAGAAGCTCTAAAAGCTACAGAAGATCAAGAGATTGAGAAACTTGTACAAAAACAAATTGAAGTAGGACTTAAACCCATTACAGACGGTGAGTTTAGACGTTCGTGGTGGCACTTAGACTTCCTTGCTGGATTAGAAGGGGTCGAATTATTTGAAACAGAATATGTAAGTAACTTTAAAGGTGCTAAAACAAAAAATAATGCCATTAAAGTGGTCGATAGAGTAGACTTCCATGATCATTATATGTTAGGGCACTTTACGTTCTTAAAAGAGGCAGTAGATAAATATGGAGATGGCAGTCAAGTTGCTAAGTTCTCCATTCCAAGTCCCAATATGTTATTCACGAGAATTCAAGGTGATGAATTTTATAACGGAAACATAGAGCAATTCTATCTTGATACAGTAGTTACTTACAAAAAAGCCATTAAAGCTTTCTATGATGCAGGCTGTCGCTATTTACAATTAGATGATACTTCTTGGATTGACTTTGTCTCAGAAGAACGGATACAAGCAGTCGAGGAAAAACTTGGAATGAATGTTCAAGATATCATCGAGACGAGAGTTCGTTGTTTAAATGATGTAATTTCGGAAAAACCGGATGATATGATCATTACTATGCATATTTGCCGTGGAAACTTCAAATCTACCTATATTACAAGTGGCGGGTACGATCACATTTCTGATGCTATTTTTGCCCAATTAAATGTAGATGGACTTTTCTTAGAATATGATGATAAGCGTTCAGGTGATTTTGAACCATTAAAAAGCTTTAAACGCGAAGATCAAACTGTTGTACTTGGGTTGATTACGTCCAAATTCCCTGAATTGGAAGATGCAGAGAATATTAAAGCTAAAATCAAAGAAGCCAGTCAATACATTCCTTTAGGAAACCTATCTCTAAGTCCTCAATGCGGATTCTCCAGTACGGAGGAAGGGAACATTTTAACAGAAGAGGAACAATGGGATAAGATTCGTCACGTCATTGAAATTGCTGATAATGTATGGGGTAACAACTAAAAGTGAATCGAACTATGTAGTAGTTCTGTCATACCTCCTCCCACCAGGTTGAGGAGGTATGACTTAAAAAAACCATTTTCGCTATATTCTCTCATTTCCGAAACATCGATTCAGATTTACTGTCAAACGATTAGATTTTCTCCTTCTTATTCAAAAAACGAAGAATCAATTGTTCTAACTGTTGAATCATCATCCGTAGTAATTTTATTTTAAATCATTGAGGGGTATTTTATGAATCCTATTACTTTTTTTGAGCAAAGCAAAATAAAATCATTCCACATTCTGTTGGTTTTATGGTTATTTATCATTCTGATGTTTGAAGGGTACGATGTCGTAATCTATGGCGCTACCATCCCCTTCTTAAAAGAATCCTGGGGAATATCCGCTATTATTGCCGGGTCCATCGGAAGCTATACAACCATTGGTACAGCTATTGGTGCGGTACTGTTTGGTTTATATTCGGATCGTTTTGGTCGCAAGCGTATTATTATTTTAACGACAATATTATTTAGTCTTTTTACAATGCTATCAGGTTTTGCACCGAATGCGGTGATTTTCACGATTTGCAGGGTTATTGCCGGATTTGGGTTTGGAGGTGTGATGCCGAATATCGCTTCACTTATTTCTGAATATGCCCCATTAAAATATCGTGCTGCTATTATTTCATTTATATTTTGTGGATATTCAGTTGGTGCAATGGGCGCTTCCTTCATCGGCCAAGCATTACTTGCTGAATTTGGATGGCGACCAGTTTACTGGATTGGCGCTATTCCATTACTATTTATTCCATTTATGCTAAAAATGATTCCAGAATCACTTGACTTCTTGCTTAATAACAAGCGACATGACCAAATTTCGATTGTTGTTAATAAAATTCAACCAAGTGCTGCTACAACTCTTGATTTTACTTATCAAAAGACGGAAAAAGAGAAAAAATCACCGATTAGTGCACTTTTCACTAAAAAATTCGCTATAACAACGACGATGTTTTGGCTAGCCTGCTTCTGTACATTCATTTTAATGTATTCCCTTAATACTTGGTTACCTACATTGATGCTACAGACTGGTTATAACTTATCTTCAAGTTTAATGTTTGTTGCCGTACTACAAATGGGTTCGATTGTTGGCACTATAGTCCTCAGTAATATTATTCAAAAAGTTGGATTTAAAAAAGTGTTAATTCCACTTTATTTGGTTGGTGCGATTTGTCTAGCCCTCATTGGATTTTCTACGAATATATATTTAGCATACTTTTTAATTTTTCTTATCGGTTCTGCAACAGTTGGTCTGCAAAATATGTCGAACGCCTTCGTTGCTGCCTATTATCCTGTAGACGTTCGACCAGCCGCACTTGGAAGTACAATGGCCTTTGGTCGAATTGGTTCCATTGTGGCTCCAACTTATGTAGCCGTGTTACTGACAATGAACTTACAGCCACAATATAACTTCATCGCCATTGGAGTTGCTGCGATTTTCGGTATGATTGCATTATTATTCATTAATGATCATCACGCTGATTATCGGCTTGTCCATGAGCCAAAGATAGATAATAGCACTGAAACAGTTCAAGCATAATAAAACGAAAGGAGTTCTGAATAAATTCGGAACTCCTTTACTATCCTATCGTATTAGTAATATAAAATTTCGGTTTTCTAGTAGTTATACACGAGGATTTAGTGTCTGTTAATCGTAACGAATCTATAGTTGTTGCGGATTTCCCCTAAAGTTCGGTGATCACGGTCTGATATTAACTCGACACAGAAGATTTAGTTACACTTTCAAGTAACAATGTCGAATTGATGACCAGCTTTTCTTCTGGACAAGTTCTCCCTAGAATCCTCCACCCCTGCTCATTCAACTGAGATTCATCAATCGCTTCATACATGATTCTCCTCATCCCCTCTGCTGTACGGACAGCTACTAAAGGATCTGTGGAAGTTCTGCTAATTGCCTCAAGCACCGCCTGCTTGTTTCGAACGAGACTAGCAACAAAGATCAGGCTATAAGAGCTGTAGTCAAACTCAGAGCCATCCTTCAATAAGACAGTAACTTTATCTCCTAAGCCTAAATGCTCCAGCAAATTGCATGATGCGTCATAGGCAACATCATTCATTTCCAAACAGATCACCTCCGCATCACTGAGCAGGTGTAGAGTAATAGGACTTATCGGCATTGGACCGCTGCCTACAAAGATAATGGGCAACTTTTCTGTATTACGTTTCTGCCGCTTGTATTGATAAATCATTTGCAATTCCTGACTAACTAGGGAAAAGTAACTGTTCCAATTAGGTAAACTTTTTACGATATTTAAAACTGATCCCCCTAATTTGCAGATTTCACGAGAATCTCTAAGTTCTACAAGAAATTCGACTTCTGACAACTTATCCTGCAACTTTTGTTGATTTATTTGAATATACTCGTTGTTTAGGATAGCTTGTACCTCTTGAGGCAAAAAGTGGGAACGCAACTGAAGTAAAAGATGGTTGAATACATCCGATACCATTTGATTTGCAGGTGAAATATCTGTTGCCTTCTGAAGAAGCTCATTTGCTTCACGGATAAAAGCGATAAAGTTATCAACCCTTTGCATACTTGGCGCGTTCCTTGTATCTAGTAAAGAACCAGATGAAGAATACTCCATTTTCTAAATTCCTCCCATACTCTACACTTGATTCGATACTATGAAATATATTCATGTCGTCAAGGATATAGAAGAAAATACGGGGAAGGTTCTTACTAGCTCTCTAATCTTTTCTATGAAAAAAGACAAATCCCATTAATCGGGAGTTGTCTTTCGATTATTACTATACTTGTTCAGTAACAATAATGTCTTGCTACACCACTTTTCTCAAACCCTTGATATTCCTACATTTTTATTTCTGAATTTTCACTCAGTTAAAATAGAGTTCTGCACAAATCACGCACTTTCCCGATTTTCTTCTCACTTTTTTCTGCCATAACTTTATTATTTATGATAATAATGTCGTGATATTTCTCGCTATTCTTCCTGCCTTTTTCTCCTGCTTTTTCTCACTCTTTTTCAGGCTTTTGGGGTTCGTACGAACCCCTCACACTTTTCATTCAAACGTTGAAACCGTAAGGTTTCTCCCCTGCTTTCTCACGCTTTTTTATTCAAGGAAAAAAGGATGGGATTCCTGTTCCCACCCTCTTTCTTCTTTCTTTATTTCCTGCCTTTGTCCACACGTTCTCCACAGGCATATCAGAACTTTGTTTTGATTTTCCTATGGGTTTATTGTGGATGCCAGGAGTTTATTATTGGGTTACAATACTAACTCTAACCACGCGACTGCTTCACAGTGCGTCGTTTGCGGGAACATGTCCACTGGCTGGATTTCCATTGTTTTGTAGCCGCCATCTTCCATGACACGAAGATCACGAGCTAGCGTTGCTGGGTTACATGAAACATAAACTACACGATTTGGTTTTTGTTCGATGATTGTTGTTAATAACGCTTCGTCACAGCCCTTACGTGGAGGGTCGACAACTAGTACGTCCGCTTCTTTCCCATCTGCATACCAGCGTGGGATGACTTCTTCTGCTGGGCCTGCTTCAAAATAAGTGTTAGTGAAGCCATTTAATGCTGAATTGCGTTTCGCGTCTTCTATTGCTTGCTCTACGATTTCAACACCCATAACCGATTTGGCTTTTTGCGCTAAGAATAGAGAAATTGTTCCGATACCACAGTAGGCATCAATTACTCGTTCATCTCCAGTTAGCTGTGCGTAATCTAGCGCTTGTTTATACAAGACTTCTGTTTGAACTGGGTTAACTTGATAGAAGGAGCGCGCTGAAATCTCAAAACGTACGCCCCCAATTGTATCCTCGATGAAATCTTTCCCCCAAAGTGTGACTGTTTCATTTCCAAAAATCACATTCGTTTTTTCAATATTAATGTTTTGAACAATCGACGTAACGTTTGGTACAAGCTTTTGGATTAATGCAACTGCCTCGTCTTTTTGAGGGAACTTGTGTTTATTTGTGACAAGAACAATCATGACCTTCCCTGTTGCATGACCTTTACGAACTACCACATGGCGTAGCATCCCCTGATGAGACGCTTCGTTATAAGGCTGCACTCCGATTTCCATAAGCTTTTTTTTCAGGTTCGCCATCATGGCATCTGCTTCACTTACCTGAATTAAGCAACGTTCCATATCCACAATTTCATGCGATTTTGATTTGTAAAAGCCTGCAATGGGGCCTGTTTCCGTCATTGAGAATGGAATCTGCGACTTATTTCGGTAATTCCAAGGATCCTGCATGCCTTTTACAGGTAATACAGGCGCGTCGATTTTCCCTAGTCGTTTCATTACATTGCGAACCATGTTCTCCTTCCATTTTAACTGTCCTTCATAGGATAAATGCTGAAGCTGGCAGCCACCACATTTCCCAAAATAAATACACGGTGCCTTCACTCTGTCGGGCGATTCTTTAATAATGTCTACGATTTTCGCAAAGCCGTAATTTTTTAATGTTTTTAAAACATGAACTTCAACCTTTTCTTCTGGCAAAGCCCCTTGGATAAACAATGGATACCCATCAACCTTAGCCACGCCATTGCCATCATGTGTCAAATCTTCTATATAAACTGTTCTACGATCATTTTTCTTAACTGGTGCTACCATCTTCCGTCCTCCATTTCAGTTCTTATATTGTAGCAAAAATAAAGCCAACTCAACAGTAAGTTGAGTTGGCTTTATTTTCTGCACCGAAAGCCTGCGTCAGGTGCAAAAATGTTGGATTTTTTTTATGTGCCGAAAGCTTGCGTCAGGTGCAGAATAAGTGATGGAAGCACTTCTTATATAAATACAAATATTCTAAAGTGCTTCATCTCCCTATTGATGCACTTCTCAAGTAAAAGCACCGTCCAAAAGTGCTTCATCCCCCTATTGATGCACTTCTCAAGTGAAAGCAGCCTTCCGAAAGTGCTTCATCCCCCTATTGATGCACTTCTCAAGTGAAAGCAGCCGTCCAAAAGTGCTTCATCCCCCTATTGATGCACTTCTCAAGTGAAAGCAGCCGTCCAAAAGTGCTTCATCCCCCTATTGATGCACTTCTCAAGTGAAAGCAGCCGTCCAAAAGTGCTTCATCCCCCTATTGATGCACTTCTCAAGTGAAAGCAGCCGTCCAAAAGTGCTTCATCCCGCTATTGATGCACTTTTCAAGTGAAAGCAGCCGTCCAAAAGTGTTTCATCTCCCATATGAAATGCATCTCAAACGAAATTCACCTTCTAAATACGTTTCATCTCACTTATGAAACGTATCTCAAAAAAAAATTCACCTACACATGCGTTTCATCTCACTTATGAAACGTATCTCAAACAAAAATTTACCTCCACATGCGTTTCATCTCACTTATTAAATGCATCTCAAACGAAATTCACCTTCTAAATACGTTTCAGTTCAGTTCCTCAAATGAGACCCATTCCAAACGAACTTCATCTCTCACTGACGTATTCCTCATTAAACATAAAAACCCACACAACAGTTAGTCTAGCCACTCTAACTGCCATATGGGTTACAAATCATCTAATTATTCCACTCGATCCAAGTCGCGGATGTCGTTGAGTGGGACAAATACTTCGATATGTCTTTTTAGATTCTTGAAGGTAACAGGTGCATCGCCGCCGTACTCTCCATCTAGGTTGATATGAATGTTTTCTTCATCAACAGTAGATGTTACTTTTACCACACTCGCCTTTTGGTAGATTACGTTCGCGTCGTTCAGATGTTCTCCACGTAAAGCTAAAGACGCAATTCTTATAAAATCAGCGATATTACATTTTTTTAGAATCATCATAGTGAAGAGGCCATCGTTAATACTAGCGTCAGGAGCGATTTTTTCAAATCCCCCAACCGAATTCGTTAAGCCGCATAAGAACATCATGGCTTCACCTTCGAAAACCTCATCATCGTATTCGATTCGCATTGTTGTTGCTTTAATTGATGGAATCATCTCAATGCCCTTTAAGTAATAAGCAAGTTGTCCTAAAAGGGTTTTCATTTTGCTCGGTACTTCGTATGTCAGTTCGGTAATGCGGCCACCTGCAGCAATATTGATGAAATAACGGTCATCATCTATTAATCCAACATCTACTGGAATTGTATCGCCTTTGACAATAATATCGATTGCTTCGTCGATTTTTCTAGGAACTCGGATTGCACGGGCAAAATCATTTGTTGTTCCCATAGGTACGACGCCTAGCTTTGGCCTCTTTTCATAGGGACTCATCCCAGCTACAACTTCATTCAGAGTACCGTCTCCGCCAGCTGCAATAATAATATCGAAACCACGTTCAACAGCGTGTGCAGCAGCGATTTTAGCGTCTCCTTCACAAGTTGTTGCATGACAAGATGTTTCATAGCCTGCTGTTTCTAGTTTTTCTAGCACCTCAGGCAAATGCTTCCGGAATAGTTCTCTACCCGACGTTGGATTATAAATGATTCTCGCTCTTTTCATGTTTTTTCCATCCTATACCTTTTATTATGTAAAAACACACTTAGGCGGAAAAAGGTTCCCTTCAATTACAGAAAAACTATTGAAATTGAAGAGAACTTCCACCTAAATCTTTATTATGATAACGCTTTTGTAATGACAGTCTTCATATCTTCGTAGACCCATTTTGCACATTGTGGGTCTTTTACATATTTCTCCTGCAAGTTAGTATACATCTCTTTTTGTTTTTCTTCAAATGACGGGTTGTCTTTTTCAGGAAGTTCTGCACGCATATCCATGACTAGTTGTTGCAATTCTTGTGCACGAGGTCCCCATTTTCCAATTACGTCGCCTTGTTCACTTAAGAAAAGATAAATGGGTATCCCTCGTCCTCCATTTGTTAGGTATCGATCGATTAAGTCTGTATCTGCATCACGGAATGCACAACGAATTTCTAAATTCGCTTCTTCGGCAATTTTGCGGATGACTGGGTTATTTAACATAGCATCCCCACACCAGTCTTCTGTTATTGCTAAAATATGAGGTTTTTTCGCTTTTAATAATTGGAAGACTTCATCTTCTGGATTCACGTTGAAGCTTTCGTAGACCTTAAAGCTTGGCTCTTTTAGGTTTGTTGACATTTGATCCATGTATTCTACCATTGTCATGGATTCTTCAAAATATTGTTGTTCGGTTTTCATTTATAATCCTCCCTTTTCCTTAATAATTCCATTTTGCATTGGATTTTACAGAAATACAATTTTTCTGTTTGCACGAGAAAGCCCCTATGAACTAAATTATATATCTAGCTCACAGAGGCATTTAAAGAACCGTCGTGGATTCTATCTTTTATTAATTTCTTCAAGCAAGATTTTGTTAACCATTGGTGGGTTTGCTTGTCCTTTTGAAGCTTTCATGATTTGACCTACTAAGAAGCCAATTGCACGGTCTTTCCCGTTTTTAAAGTCTTCAATAGATTGTGGGTTGGCATCAAGCACCTCTGTAACTAAACCAAGTAATACAGATGGATCTGAGATTTGAACCAAACCTTTTGCTTTAACGATTTCGTTCGCGTCTCCACCGTTTTGCACAAGCTCCGTGAATACTTTTTTCGCAATTTTAGATGAAATTGTGCCATCTGCAATTATTTTCACCATACCAGCCAAGTTAGCAGGTGTTAATGGCGTATCTGCAAGCTCTTTTTGTTCTGCGTTTAAGTAAGCTGACACATCACCCATTAACCAGTTAGCGGAAAGTTTTGCATCTGCACCCAGTGCCGTCATTTCATCGAAGAAATCTGAAATGACTTTGTTTACTACAAGGACACTAGCATCGTAATTATTTAAGCCAAGTTCTTCAACGTAGCGTTTTTTACGCGCATCTGGAAGCTCTGGGATTGAAGCTTTAACACGTTCTAACCACTCATCATCAATATGAAGGTCCACTAAGTCTGGCTCTGGGAAGTAACGGTAATCATCCGTTCCCTCTTTTACACGCATTAAAATTGTTCTACCGGTTTTCTCATCAAAACGACGCGTTTCTTGCTGAATTTCTCCACCTGACATTAATACTTCCGCTTGTCGTACTTCTTCATATTCAAGACCTTTACGGACAAAGTTGAATGAGTTTAAGTTTTTAAGCTCTGCTTTTGTACCGAATTCTTCTTGACCATAAGGGCGAATTGAAATGTTGGCATCACAACGAAGTGATCCTTCTTCCATACGCACATCAGAAACGCCCGTATATTGGATAATTGCTTTCAATTTTTCAAGATATGCATAAGCCTCCGCTGGTGTGCGGATATCTGGCTCCGATACGATTTCCACAAGTGGTGTCCCTTGACGGTTAAAGTCTACTAGAGAATAGCCTTCAGCATGTGTCAATTTACCAGCATCTTCTTCCATATGAAGACGAGTGATTCCGATTTTTTTCGTATAGCCTGGTTGACCATCTGTACCTTCGATTTCGATTTCAATCCAACCATTCTCACCGATTGGTTTATCAAATTGAGAGATTTGATAAGCTTTCGGATTGTCTGGATAGAAGTAATTTTTACGGTCAAATTTTGTTTGTTGGTTAATATCCATGTTAAGTGCAAGTGCAGCTTTCATGGCATAATCAACAACGTTTTTATTCAACACAGGTAATACCCCTGGGTAACCAAGGTCGATTACTGTTGTATTTGTATTTGGCTCTGCACCGAAATGGTTTGGTGCTGGAGAGAAAATTTTAGAATTAGTTTTTAATTCAACGTGTACTTCTAAGCCTATTACTGTTTCAAAGTTCATAATTATTTACCCTCCCAAATTTGAGGAGTTTGTGCATGGAAATTCGTCGCTTGTTCATAAGCGTATGCTGTGCGATAGATTGTTTCCTCATCAAAATGTTTCCCGATGATTTGTAAGCCTAATGGCATTCCGTTATCAAAACCACACGGAATTGAAATTGCAGGAACACCCGCAAGGTTAATTGGAATCGTTAAGATGTCGTTAGCATACATCGTCATTGGGTCATCAATATTAGCGCCGATTTCGAATGCTGCTGTTGGAGCAGTTGGTCCAATAATAACATCATAGTCTTCAAACACTTTATCGTAATCTTGTTTGATTAATGTACGTGCTTGTTGTGCTTTTCTGTAGTAAGCATCGTAAGTACCAGCACTTAATGAATAAGTACCTAACATAATACGACGTTTTACTTCTTCTCCAAAGCCTTGTGCACGCGTTTCTTTATATAGCTCCATTAAGTTTTTCACGCCCTCAGCGCGGAAGCCATAACGGATACCGTCAAAACGTGAAAGGTTAGAAGAAGCCTCTGAAGATGAAAGAATATAGTAAGCCGCTAAAGCGTATTTAGAGTGAGGAAGTGACACTTCATCAACCGTAGCGCCTAAGCCTTTTAATACTTCAAGTGCTTCCAATACTGAATTTTTCACTTCTTCTTTAACACCTTCACCAAGGTATTCTTTAGGTACTGCAATACGTAGGCCTTTAATATCTCCATCTAACTTAGAAGCGTAGTTTGGTACTGGAACGTCTGCTGAAGTTGAGTCGTTAGGGTCTACTCCTGCAATCGCTTCTAAAAGAAGTGCATTATCATAGACATTACGAGAGATTGGTCCAATTTGATCTAGTGAAGATGCGAACGCTACTAAACCAAAACGTGATACACGACCATACGTAGGTTTCATTCCTACAACTCCACAATATGCTGCAGGTTGACGGATCGAACCACCAGTATCAGAACCTAAAGAGAAAGGTACTTCACCTGCTGCAACTGAAGCTGCAGATGCACCTGAAGATCCTCCTGGTACATGATTTAAATTCCATGGGTTTTTTGTAGTTTTATAGGCAGAGTTTTCATTTGATGAACCCATAGCGAATTCATCCATGTTTAGCTTCCCAACTGTTACCATGCCTGCTTCACGTAGTTTTTTCACTACAGTTGCATCATAGATTGGCATAAAGCCTTCTAAAATTTTAGAAGCACATGTTGTTTCTAGTCCTTCTGTTACGATGTTGTCTTTAACACCGATTGGTAAACCGAATAAAGGTCCACGTTGTTCGAATGGTACTTGATCCATTTGAGCAGCTTGTTCAGTTGCTTTTTCTTTGTTTAAAGCTAAGAAAGCTTGTACATCGTTATCTAGGTTTTCGATACGAGCAAATGCTTCGTTCGTTAAATCAGCGATCTTAAATTCGCCGTTATGTAAGCCTTCTTGTAATTCTTTTGATGAAAGTTTGAATAACGTCATAAGGCTACCTCCTTTTGCTCTTGTATTAGTCTTCTAAAATTGATGGTACTTTTACTTGGCCATCCACTTGTTCTTTTACGTTCAGCATCATTACATCACGGTCTAGACCATTTTGTGCAACGTCTTCACGCATTACATTCACGATTGGTAAAACATGTGATGTTGGTTCCACATTTGTTGTGTCTAGTTCATTTAATGTTTGTGCGAAGTCAGTAATTTTCCCTAATTGGTTTGCAAATTTCTCCGCCTCTTCATCAGTAATAGCAAGACGAGCTAAATGAGCAACGTGTTTTACTTCTTCTTTTGATAATTTCGCCATAAATTTACACCTCCGATAATCTCTGCGTGGCAATAATCATTAATTGTACCATTTTTAATAAAATAAATCATAAATTTGGATAAAATCATGAAGTTTCCTGTCAATGTTCGTCACAATAGGTAATGATCAGAATAGACTGCCATTTTAATACACTAAATCAAACTCTATTATCGCCTTATGTATCATAAATTCAAACATGGAATCAGAAATTGTTTGGGACCTGGCATGCAGATAATTTTAATATTCAGAATTGTTTGTGTACCTGGTACACAAACAATTCACTTCATAAAAAAAGTGCAGCCCCGAATGGGCTACACTTTAGTAGTCATAGATATGAACGAAAGGTTCTTGTTCGTTTCGTTTTTTTATGATTAATGCTTCTGCACCGTTAATGGATGTAATGTTTACTTCGATGTCTACATCTACAGGCAGATGCTGCATGATAACTCCGGACAAATACTGCGTAAATCCAATGATTTCGGTAGTTCCATAAAATTGGATTGGGACTTCGATTGAGAGTTTACGTAGTGTGTCGTTTTGATAGAAGCCTCTTCCAATCACGCTCGTGTAATTGGAAAAATACTTATCTACATCCTGTTTAAAGTTTTGGAAGCTTGTATTTACAGTACGATAAAGTTCTTCTGGTGAAGACATTGGGAATGTCACATACTTCTCGTTTATACCTTGCCAATCGCCTAAAGCATTTTGACCTTTCTCTGAAACGCTAAATGAAAAATATGATCCAGGGACAATCGAATTATTAGCTGCTTGCTTAAATAATCCAATGACTATTGGTACATCTTGAAGCTCAGACCGTTGACGAAGTCTTGAAATTACTTCTTCTGCAATCTCTTTGCCTTTTTGTTCAAGCTCGGCATCAGGAATAGGCTCTTCAAATGTATCGCCATATTGTTCTTTTTGGTAATAGTAGATTGAATTTAGTGCAAGTCCAATCGATATGCCTCCAAGTTTCACCTTATTATCATCTGTTTTAACAAGATAATTTTGCTCAATGACATGTGCCAGATAAATTGGTGCTTCTTGTGCCCTCACTACCGGATCTAATGTTTGCCCATTGGCGTCCACATCAGGAGGATTTAAGCCCCGTAATTCTTCTGACTCATCTTGATTTTGATTACTTCTTGCCAACCAGTTCTTAATCGTGTCTGTATCTAAATACTGACCTTCCTGGAAGTAATAGCTATCTGTATCATATACATTTTGTGAAAGTCGCATTAAACCTTCTTCTACTTCTTTAATGTCATATTTTGTATATAAATTTGACACGACTAACCCTCGGCTAGCACTTTCTTTATAAGGTACTAACGTTCTATAATAACTATCACTCAATTGCATACTTGGGATGATTGTCGTTTCAACTACGCTTTCAGTTTCATCTGTATCTTTTAACACTTCTGTATCTTCTTTAAGAGAAGGCACACAACCTGCTAGCATTGCAACAACGACCATCGCCGGAATCCAGCGAAATCGGTTCATCGTTTGAAACTCCTTTACTGTTGTAATTGTTCTACTAGGCGGTTTTCGTCCCAAACTTCAATGCCTAGTTCTGTGGCTTTTGTAAGCTTCGAGCCAGCATCTTCGCCTGCAATTACCAGGTCTGTCTTTTTACTAACACTACCTGTTACACTTCCGCCCAACTCTTCTATTTTCGCCTTTGCTTCATTACGTGTCAATTGAGATAATTTACCTGTTAATACAATTGTCTTACCTGCAAATGGATTTTCTCCGGCTTCAACCTGTATTTTTTTCCCTTTATAAATCATGTTGACACCAACTGCTTTCAGTCGCTCAATCAACTCTTTCACTTCATCATTAGCAAAGTAAGTAACGATCGAATCCGCCATTTTATCGCCAATTTCATGAACAGCCGTAATGTCTTCCTCTTTTGCAAGCATTAGGGCATCCATCGATTCAAATTGTTCTGCCAAAAGTTTCGCTGCCTTTGCACCTACATGACGAATTCCTAAGCCAAATAGTAGTCGCTCAACTGAGTTTTCCTTTGAATTTTCGATGGCATCTACCAGATTTGTAGCGGATTTCTCACCCATACGTTCAAGCTTTACCAGTTGTTCTTTTTCTAGATGATAAAGGTCTGCAACATCCCGAATATATTCTGCACGTAGGAGTTGTTCAACTACCTTTTCGCCAAGGCCATCAATATTCATCGCATTACGAGAGACAAAGTGCTTAATTCCTTCTGCGATTTGGGCAGGACATTTAGGGTTTACACAGCGTAACGCTACTTCTCCTTCAATACGAACTAAATCATCTCCACATGCAATACAGTTTGTCGGCATTTCAAATGGGATGGAATCCTCTGGTCTTTGTTCCAGAATGACACCAACAACTTCCGGGATAATATCGCCTGCTTTATGAATAATGACTGTATCTCCAATTCGGATATCCTTTTCCCGAATTAAGTCTTCGTTGTGAAGAGATGCTCTTCCCACAGTTGTTCCAGCTACTTGTACAGGAGTTAAAATAGCTGTCGGTGTAATGACCCCTGTACGGCCTACTGTAAGCTCAATTCCTGTGATTGTTGTAATAACCTCTTCAGCTGGAAATTTGTAAGCAATTGCCCAACGAGGACTTTTTGCTGTAAATCCTAGTTCATCTTGATGAGCATAGCGATTCACTTTTACTACAATCCCGTCAATCTCATAGGCAAGATTTAGGCGATTTTCAGTCCACTTATTTATAAACGCCAGTACGTCTTCAATTGTTTCACAAAACTCACGCTCTTTATTTGATGGGAAACCTAATGTCTCTAGATAATCCAGCATTTCTGCATGCGAATCGATTCCGTAGGCTTCGCCATCACCGCCAATAGAGTAAATAAATGTGGAAAGATTACGGCTTGCGGCGATTTTCGGATCTAGTTGACGGAGTGAACCAGCCGCCGCGTTACGCGGGTTGGCGAATAGCTCTTCACCTTTTTCGCTACGCGCTTTATTTAAGGCTGCAAAGGAATTTTTAGGCATATAGGCTTCACCACGAACTTCAATTGTTACAGGTTCCTTTAATCGAAGAGGAATAGCGCGGATTGTTCTCAAATTCGCGGTAATATCCTCACCAACTGTCCCATCCCCACGTGTAGCACCCTGTACAAACACACCATTTTCATAGCGTAACGCAATAGCGAGCCCATCAATTTTCAGTTCACAAACATAAGAAAAGTCATTCCCGATTGCTTGGCGAATTTTTCTGTCAAAGTCCCTTAAATCCTCTTCACCAAAAGCATTCGATAAACTTAGCATCGGATACGTATGGGTTACCTTTTTAAATCCTTGAAGCGGAGTGCCACCAACTCGTCCTGTAGGAGAATCAGGATATATTAATGATGGATTCTCTTTTTCAAGAGCGATTAATTCATGTAAAAACTGATCATAGACAGCATCTGGCACAAGTGGCTTGTCCAACACATAGTATGCATGCCCATACTCATGAAGTAGTTTATTTAGCTCGGCAACTCGTTTTTCGATTTCGTTCATGTTATTCCTCCATCATTAAATCAATCATCTAAATTAACCTTTTGTAATTGGTGCAAATTTAGCCAATAAACGCTTAATGCCAACGTTAGGGAATGCAATATCCAATTCAAGTCCATCACCATCACCCTTGACACTAACCACAGTACCTGTCCCCCACTTACCATGGACCGCTTTATCTCCTGCTTTCCATTCCATCTGGTTCCCACCAGTAGCTTGTAGACCCGCTATTTGAGGTTTCGTTTGGACATTTCCTATTGTTCGACGTCTTTGACTTTGTGCTCGGCTTCTTCCTGGACCAAATGGTAATTCATCCTCGTCAAATCGATTACCTGATTTTGAAATTTGCTCGATAATGTCATCAGAAATTTCTTGCAGGAATCGAGATGGCATGTTGAAGCTTGAACGTCCAAAAATCGTACGTGATCCGGCACATGTTAAATACAAGCGTTGCTCTGCACGGGTAATGCCAACATAAGCCAGACGACGCTCTTCTTCCATTTCAGCAGCATCATCCAATGATCGTGAATGTGGGAAAATATTTTCCTCCATGCCGATAATGAATACTACAGGGAATTCCAATCCTTTTGCAGAGTGCATGGTCATTAGAATAATACTTCCTTTTGATGTATCTTCTTTATCCAGTGAATCAATATCTGCTACCAAGCTTAAGTCCGTTAAAAAGGCGATGAGCGATTTATCATCACTGCGTTCTTCAAAAGCCTTCGTAACCGATAAAAACTCTTCTATGTTTTCTAAACGGCTTTCCGCTTCAATTGTTTTTTCATTTTCAAGCATCGTTCGGTAGCCGGACTTTTCGATCACTTGTTCTACTAGTTCAGTTACCGACAAGTAATCCTGCATTTTAGTGAAGTCCTCGATTAACTGATGGAACTTCTCTACACTACTTGCAGCCCTTCCTGTGATTCCCATGAATAAAACTTCTTTCATCGCATCAAAGATGGATCGATCTTGTCCAATGGCATAGGATGCTATTTTTTCAAAAGAAGTTGCCCCAATGCTTCGTTTCGGTTCATTAATAATCCTCGCTAGTGAAAGGTCATCATCGTTATTGGCGATTAATCGTAAATAAGCTAGTAAATCTTTAATCTCCTTACGATCATAGAACTTAGTTCCACCCACAATTTGATAGGTCATATTCGATTTTACGAGTACTTCCTCCATAACACGGGACTGGGCATTTGTTCGATAGAGAATAGCAAAATCATCTAATGAACGATTTTCTTTTTCCATTAGTTTTTGAATTGTTTGGACTACAAATTGTGCCTCATCTTGCTCATTAGAAGCTTTATAGAGAACTAGCTTTTCCCCTTCCAAATTTTCTGTTCTTAATTTTTTCGGATAACGGCTTTCGTTATGCTCGATGACATCATTTGCAGCTTGCAGGATTCGTTGTGTTGAACGGTAATTTTGCTCAAGCAAGATTACTTTCGCTTTTGGATAATCTTTTTCAAAGGATAAGATATTGCCGATATCTGCTCCGCGCCAACGATAGATTGATTGATCCGAATCCCCTACTACACAGATATTTTTAAATTTTTGTGCCAATAATTGAACGAGCTTATATTGTGAATGGTTGGTATCTTGATACTCATCGACATGTACGTATTGGAATTTATTTTGATAGAAATCCAGCACATCCGGGACACGCTCAAAAAGTGATATGGTTGTCATGATTAGATCATCAAAATCCAATGATTGGTTTCGGCGAAGTCTCTTTTCGTACCCTTCATAGACTTGCGAAATGACTCTTTCATATGGATTGTTTGGATTACTATTTGTCTTGTACATATCTGCTGTAATGCATTCATTCTTTGCAGAGCTTATGGCATTTAGGATTGCTCTTGGCTCAAAACGTTTCGAGTCAATATTCAATTCTTTTAAGACATTTTTTACTACTGTTAGTTGATCGCTGGTATCCAAAATCGAGAAATTTTTTGAAATACCAATTCGATCAATATTGCGTCTCAAAATACGAACACACATAGAGTGGAATGTTGACACCCACATACTATCTGTTGTCCCGTTTCCAAGTAGGTTATCTATACGTTCACGCATTTCTCGAGCGGCTTTGTTTGTAAATGTAATAGCCAAGATTTTAGAAGGATAGACTTCCTTTTCAACAACTAAATAAGCAATTCGGTGCGTTAAAACCCGTGTTTTCCCTGATCCCGCACCTGCCATAATTAACAGCGGTCCTTCTGTTGTTTTCACTGCTTCAGCTTGCTGAGGATTCATCCCTTTAAGTAAATTTTTCGTTATTTGTTCCATGATGCACCGCCTTTACACAAACATTTGTTCTGCTTTTATTATAACGAAATTCTCTGATTTTGTGAAATTTATTTGCGAGTGTTTTTAACAGCCTCTACTGTTTTCAAGGCTTGTTTCAAATCATCATAAATAATGTTTCCAACAACTACTGTATCTGCCAAACGCGCCATCTCAGCGGCTTGCTCTGCGCTGGCAATACCACCACCGTAGAAAAGACGTGTATCATTTAAAACGTCTTTGACAGAAGCGACAATTTCTTCATCACCATACGTACCACTATATTCCAGATAGAAAATCGGCAGTTTAAAATAATTTTCGGCTAAACGTGCATAAGCAATCACATCATCCTTAGTTAAATCCGTTTTCGCATCCGTTACCTGAGCCACCTTACAATCCGGATTTAATACACAGTATCCTTCAGCAATTAGCTCGTCCCAAACTAGAATATCACCATATTCTTTAATCGCCGCGTGATGCAAATCCTTTACCCATTTTGTATCCTGACTGTTTAATACACTTGGAATAAAGTAATAATCGAATCCTGCCAATATTGCCTCTACATTGGAGATTTCCAATGCAACCGGCACTGAAAAACGTCTTACACGAAGTAAGATATCAATAACATTTTCTAGCGTTACATCATCTGTTCCACCAACCAAAATGACATCCGTACCAGATTCACATACTTTTTCTAAAGCTTCCTCTGAAATTTCCTTTGCTGGGTCAATTTTGAACACATGTCGCCAATTTTTATAATCCATTCGTTGCTTCCCACCTATCAGCCCTAAAAATCTTCATTTGTTTAGTCTTTATATTCGTCTTCAAGTATAACGTAAACTACCCTAAAGCGAAAAAGTTTTCATTCTTCCAACACTATTACATCAATGATTTTTTATACTAATCTTTTGTTGAAAGACAAAAGGCCATTTAGTAAGTCTTGATCTTTCGACTAACTAAACAGCCTATTATTGTTTAATAGCTTATTATTATTTAGAAGCTTGAAACGGTTTTTCGTCTGGATAAAGACGACCCAACATTTCATCATAAGTGTCGTTGCCATAATCAAAACAGCGTCGTACACGTGAAATCGTTGCTGTTGATGCACCCGTTTCCTTTTTGATGGATTCATAGGTTTTCTTTAAACGTAGTAAATGAGCAACTTCAAAACGTTGTGCTAACGATTGAATCTCGCTGATTGTACATAAATCATCAAAAAACATATAACATTCTTCTAGGTTTTTTAACTCTAATACAGCTTTAAATAATTGGTCTGTTTGATGCCCACGAATTTTATCGATCTGCATTTAGTATTCATCCTTTCATATTTGCTACGAATATTTTACCGATGTAGGTATTCCTGGATTTGTCGGCACAAAATGAACCCACGTTTTTCCTGGAACTAATTTTACTTCACTACCATCTTCTTCTACTGCTTTTAATACGCCATCTATGTTTTCCCAACGTACTTCTCGCATGATGCCTTGCTGGAATACAAAGGCAGTTCCACCAGAAGTAATATCAATTTCGCGACGACCTTCACTATCTATAATGGAATGGCTCATTTCAAAAAATAAGACATTCGAAAGCTCTATTGGCTCATTTGTTAAAGAATCGATTGTCTCGGCATTCCCTGATTGTCGAGTATAAGTATTACTGTTTCCATCATAAGTGTACAAACTATTAAATGTATCATTTTTGCTATAAGTAATCGCTACGGATTCAGCCTCTGTCCCCATTTTAACACTTTCATCTTCTTTATAAAAAGTATACGACACTTTTTTCTGATAAAGAAGTGAAGTGCTCACTTTCTCTGCAGCGGTTTCTAGATTTGCACCAGGGAAGTAGGAATTATGAGGTGCAACACGATCAGAAGAACGTTTAAACAGAATCCCATCATATTGCATACCGTTCACATTATCAACAACACCATTCATTAAGAGTTGCTGCGCTTCAGGACTATAGCCATGAGCAATGTAAAAAGCATCTAGCCCTACTGCTAGTTCAATAAAGTAATCTCGCGCACTACGAATCGGTCCTATTGTTTCAGGTATTTCTGATTGATATAACCCTAGTAATCTTGTAACATCTCCCTCTGCCAGCATTTCATAAATCACGTCTGCTGCGGCTATACCGGACTGAGGGCGTGCATCTGGATGATTATTGATAGTTGCCAGAATAGGACGCTGCGTCATCTCATTTGAAATCCCTACACCTGTGAATGGAGTAACGTATGGTAATACAACCTCTTCCGTTACTGGTATTATTTCTTCTTCACTTGAATTTGTGCTTTCTTCTACAAGTTCCTCTTTGTCGCCACATCCAGCTAATAAATATACACAAGCCAATACTGGAATAAATCGATTTTTACGCATAGAATTCGCTCCTTTAGCGCATCACCGCAGGCAGCATCACTTTCTTTTTCATGACATCATATATACCTTGTGGAGTGATACGAATATATGGTAAATGTGTGGATTGTAAAAAGAATAATGTATAGATTGCATCCGAGTGGCAATATCCTCTTTCTTTTAATGCTCTTGTAAGCAGCTTTTCATATTCAATTAACTGTTCGACATCCCCGTCAAATAGTTCCCCATTAATTTTAAGAGGAATGGACGCAACTACTTCATTATTTTCTGCTAGAACGATTCCACCATTTAATCTCTTTAATTCATTAAATGCAAACTTCATATCTTCTATGCTTTTTCCTATTAAAATAATTTCTCCAGTATTTGAATAAGAAGACGCAAAACCTTTTATATGCGTATCAAATCCTTTAAGCATTGTGTTAACACGCCATTTGCCTTTTCGATCGATTAACATAAGATAGCTTTCATCTTTGCCAAGTGCAAGCTCTTTTTTACTAAATTGAAGATTAATAGAAAAAGGCTTCGTAATGACCTCGTTCGTTAGATGAATCCCAATCGGCATTGAAAATTGAAAATCATCATCTGTTAGATCAAACGGTATTTTGAAGGTTCCAAATTGATTCCAATTAATTTTTGGAAGAGCACTTACTTTCTTATTATCGCGCTTTAGCCAAACTCCTTTAGAGATAACTGATTCCGGATTAGGCGTTGTATCGTTTTCCAGAATATTCAAGGTAGCAAATCGTCCAGTTGCAATAAGACCATGTAAATGTGTCTTATTGTAATATCTAGCAATATTGTATGAGGCCATATTATAGGCATCAATTGGTGTTACGCCTGCTTCAAGAGCAATGCGAATACATTTGTCCATAACACCATCTTCATGGAATGCAGGAGTTGACCCATCTGTTGTCATCATTAAATGGTCAAAAATGTCTAGCTCCTTCTCTAAAATCCCTTTTAATAACTGCGGTAAATCTGGACGAATGGATGAATAACGCAGCGTTACATCTAACCCATGCAGAATTCTTTTTTCTACTTCTTCGACTGTCATGGCTTCATGGTCACTATCTGCCCCAAACAGCTTCATACGAGCGAGTGTTTTTTCCGAAGCACCTGGAAAGTGTCCTTCTACTTTTTTCCCTTTGATTTTTGCCGCCTGTATCCAATTTAGCATTAAATCATCTCCACGCATTAAGCGTGGCCATCCTGTTAATTCGCCACCAAGCAGTACATCATCTCGTCCCAACCACTCTAGAACTGATTTATTTGTAAAAATTTCATCCTCGTTTTGCAGCTCAGATTGTGAATCGAACCTAGCCCACCAATAAAACGAAAATGGCATTTTTTTTAGCTGGTCCATAATTGTAAACGCTTTCTCATTTGGCAACGAAAGGGCAAATGTCATATTATCCGCAATGAATGTTGTTGTACCTGTTTGAGCAGCATAGTCCGCAAATGAATGTGGATTATATAATTGAGTCGGATGGACATGAGGTTCGATATATCCAGGGACAACAACTTTATTTTCCAGATCGACTACTTCCGTTTTAGAAAGATTTAATGGCATTTCACTTCCCACATAAACGATTCGACTACCTAATATCCAAATGTTTCCCACTAGCCATTTTTTTAGCACACTATGTAGAAAGCGAGCATTTTTTAGAACGATTGATGGGGCTAGTTTTCCATCAATAACAGCCACTTGTTTTCTAATTTCGTGTATCTTCCAGGTAGACTCTGGCATTGTTAACACTCCTTTCTATTATTTATAAAATTTATTTTGGTTAATCATTTTTTATACGCACATACTAACTTTGCTCAAAAATTGTTCAATTATTTATTGAGTATTTAGAAAAAATATAGTGTTTTTATCGTAACACAGCATTTTTTTAAAGAAAAGGTTAATATTTGTTATTTATTTACTTTGACAAAGGGAGTGACTTTACATGGAAGAGAATATTTCAGATAGAAGTGGTTTTGTCCGTTTAGCTCTGGGTACAGGTTTAACAGCATGTGGTATTGCTCATCTAGCAAAGGAATCGGGTAATCGCGGTTTAGGTGCTCTTTTCGTAGCAGCAGGTGCCATGAAAGTGGCAGAAGGCATTTTTCTTTACTGTCCTATGAAAGCGTTAATTAATTCCAATGTAAAAGAAGCGGTTGCAACAACTTTTAATGAGTATTTAGATGGCGATAGCATCATGAATGCCTATAACGATTTCTATACAGAAAAATGGGGTTCAGGATATTCTGGTTCTGGTACTTCTCAAACGGCTAATAGTGGCGTCCATGCAAGTACGAATGTTGAGAAGGCTGCAAGTGATATAGGACAAATCGTATCTAATGCTACTCAAAATGACGCATTAAAAGATGTTGCTTCACAAGCTGTCAAAAGCGCTGCAAGTTCAGGTTCAGGTAAATAAAATCGAATCTAAAAATAACGGGTTTAGCTGTAATTCAGCTTTTTCCCCGATTAGATAAATTATGACAAGGGGTATTGCCCCCTTGCCATTTTTATTATTGAAAGGTTCTCCACCCGATATCTTTACGATAGAAAAATTGATCCCACTGCAATTGTTCAATTCCCTTATATACCTGTTCCTGGGCTTCTCTTAATGTGGCTGCTTTTGCTGCAACTAAAAGAACACGTCCACCGTTCCCGACAAACTGATTCTCTTGGAGCTTAGTCCCAGCATGATATACATCATAATTTTCAGTTAAAGCATTTAAATCTGGAAGCGGATTACCTTTTTCTACTTCACCAGGATAACCTTCTGCTGCAATAACAACACCTAACATTGCTTCGTCAGACCATTGAAGGTCAAAATATTTTTCTTCCATTAGAGCTTTCATGAATAAACCGAAGTCTGATGCCATACGCGGTAGAACCACTTGTGTTTCGGGATCCCCGAAACGAGCATTAAATTCAATCACTTTTGGCCCTTGCTTCGTTAAAATTAACCCCGCATAAAGGATTCCTGTAAATGAAACACCTTCCTCTTCCATCGCTTTAACTGTTGGTTCAACGATTTCAATATATGCTCGTGAAATATATTCTTGCGGAATTTGAGGTACTGGAGAATAAGCTCCCATTCCACCAGTGTTCGGCCCCTTATCGCCATCATATGCTCGCTTATGATCCTGTGCAATCACCATAGGATATATTTGTCCCTGATGAACGAATGACATGAAGGAGAATTCTTCACCGTCTAAAAACTCTTCGATTACCACACGAGAAGATGACTCGCCAAATCGCTGATTGCCAATCATATCGTTAACGGCTTCAATTGCCTCTTGCACCGTCATAGCAACAATAACTCCCTTACCTGCTGCTAATCCATCTGCCTTTACTACAATTGGTGCCCCTTGTTGTTGAACATAAGCAATGGCTTCTGCTGCATCCGTGAACGTTTCATAGTTCGCTGTTGGGATATTGTATTTTTTCATAATTTCTTTTGCGTAGGATTTACTGCCTTCAAGTTGAGCAGCTGCTTTTGTTGGACCAAAAATTTGTAGCCCTCTTGCTTGGAAAAAGTCAACAATTCCCCCAGCTAGAGGTTGTTCAGGTCCCACAAATGTTAACTCGACTTGGTTCTCTTTCGCAAATTGGGCAAGTCCTGCAAAATCCATTGCATCTAGAGGAACAATTTCAGCATCCTGTCGCATCCCATCATTTCCAGGAGCAACAAACACCTTATTTACAGATGGAGAGTCATTAAATTTCTTTGCAATAGCATGTTCACGTCCACCACTACCTATAACTAGAATGTTCATGTGAAATGCCTCCTATATTTTTATTGTTGAGATTGATTTTTGACTGATTACGGGCGAGTTTTATTATTTTACATACTAAGTCGCTCGTTTACTTGCGACTATTAGCTTTTTACTTGTGAATTTCGCCTCTTTACTTGCGAATTTTTACTCTTTACTTGCGAGTTTCACAATTTTACTTGCGACTCGCCACTTTACGGGCACCCTACCAAACCTATTCCCGGCTCAGATTTTAAAAAACGCCCATTTTCCCTAAAAAAACGCCCGGCTCATCGCCGAGCGTTTTAATCCACTTCATACTGTATTCAAGATTAGTGTTTAAAATGACGTACGCCTGTGAATACCATAACGATTCCATATTCATTTGCTTTGTCAATTGAATCTTGGTCCTTGATAGAGCCACCAGGCTGGATAATTGCTGTAATACCCGCTGCAGCAGCTGTTTCTACAGTGTCGCTCATCGGGAAGAATGCATCAGAAGCTAGAGCGGCCCCTTTTGCTTTATCCCCTGCTTGATCTAATGCAATTTTTGCAGAGCCAACACGATTCATTTGCCCAGCACCGACACCTAATGTCATTTGTGTATCTGTTACAACGATTGCGTTTGATTTCACGTGTTTAACTACTGCCCAGCCAAGTTTTAAGGCTGCCCATTCTTCTTCAGTAGGTTCACGATCCGTCACTACCTTAATGTCTGCTTCAGCAAATCCAAAAGTATCATCTTCTTGTACTAATAACCCGCCTTCAACAGAGACGACTTTTAACTTATCTTGGTTCTCTTGTGCAAAGTTAATTGTCATTAAACGAATATTTTTCTTTTGTGTTAAGATTGCTAAAGCATCTTCTGTGAACGCAGGAGCAATAATGATTTCTAAGAAAATGCCGCTTAACTTTTCAGCTGTAGCCACATCGACTTCACGGTTTAGTGCAATAATTCCACCGAAGATTGATGTTGAATCTGCCTCATATGCTTTATCGAAGGCTTCCTCAATGCTAGCACCAGTACCAACTCCACATGGGTTCATATGCTTAACTGCAACCGCAGCAGGAATATCAAACTCTTTTACGATTTGAAGGGCTGCATTACCATCTTGAATATTATTATAAGATAATTCTTTTCCGTGTAACTGAGTAGCATAAGCTAAAGAAAAATCCGAACCTAAACGTTTTTGATAGAAAGCGGCTTTTTGATGTGGGTTTTCACCATAACGTAAAGTTTGCTTTAACTCATAAGTCATTGTAAGACTTTCTGGGAATTCTTCTTCAGTTAAGTAATTCGAGATGTATGAATCATACGCTGCTGTATGACGGAATACTTTTGCTGCTAAACGTTTACGTGTTTCAAGAGTGGTTGACCCATCAACCTTTAATTCTTCAAGCACATTGGCATAATCATTTGAGTCTACAATTACTGTTACATATTGATGGTTTTTCGCTGCAGAACGTAACATTGTTGGACCGCCGATATCAATATTTTCAATCGCGTCATCCCAAGTTACATTGGGTTTTGAAATTGTTTCTACAAACGGATACAGATTTACACAAACAATTTCAATCGGTTCGATACCATGTTCATTCATTTGTGCTTGATGAGAAGGATCATCGAATTTGCCTAACAAACCACCGTGAATTAATGGGTTTAATGTTTTTACTCGGCCATCAAGAATTTCAGGGAATTTTGTTACTTCATCAACAGCTGTTACTGGAACATTGTTATCTTGCAACATTTTTTTCGTACCACCAGTTGATAAAATCTCGTAGTCCAATGCTACTAGTTCTTTTGCAAATTCTAAAATACCATCTTTGTTAGAAACACTAATAAGTGCACGTTTCGTCACGAAAAAGACCTCCAATTATGTAAATAAATTAAGTAAAGCATTCCGAGAGAACCAAAGATTATGCTTCGCTCGAAATTAACAACCTAGAACTTCCACTTAAATCAATGAACTATTCTAATTTCTTTTTTAAAGAGTTTTTGCAATGTCCTTGTGTAAAGCTCATGTTCGACTGCATGAACCCTTGCTTCTGTTGCAGATCGATTTCCCACTACAACTTCCACTGCAGCCTGGCTTAGAATAGGACCAGTATCCATTCCTTCATCTACAAAATGAACAGTTACCCCCGTTACTTTCACACCATGCTCCATTGCTTGTCCAATGGCATCCTTACCTGGAAAAGAAGGCAGTAAGGACGGGTGAATATTCACGATTTGATTTCTGAAAGCTGACAGCAGGGTGTTACCAATTAGACGCATATATCCAGCAAGAATAACCCATTTTACTTCATGCTTCTTTAGAATATTAACAATTTCCTGTTCATAATGAGCTTTTGATTCATAGTGTTTTGCAACGAATGAAAATACCGGGATATTGAAGTTTTCCGCTCTCTTCACAACGTAAGCATCCGGCTTATCTGTTACGACAATTTCGATTTGAGCATCTAGTTGTCCATTCTCAATTGCCTCTTGGATTGCTTGAAAATTACTTCCACTACCAGAAGCAAATACGGCAATTTTGGTTGTCATTAACTTAAGCTCCCATCATGGGATCCATTAAACACGACACCTTCGCCTTTAACTACGCGACCAATCTTGTATGCTTTTTCTCCGTTCTCTTCAGCAATGGCAAGTACCTTCTCTGCTTCAGAAGCAGGAACTGAAAGAACAAATCCAATACCCATATTGAAAACGTTATATAAATCTTTATCAGCTAAAGCTCCTTTGTCTTTTAAAAATTCAAAGATTGGCAATACTGGCCAGCTTCCTAGATTGATTTCAGTTGCTAATCCTTCAGGCATCATACGTGGAAGGTTTTCATAAAAGCCGCCGCCTGTAACATGAGCCATTCCATGAATTTTTGCTTGTTTTAGAATTTCCAGTACAGGTCTTGCGTAAATTTTGGTTGGTACAAGCAAAGCTTCCCCGATTGGACCAAGCTTTTCGTATCCTTCCACAACCTCGTCAACTGCAAAGCCATTATCAGCAAAAACAATTTTGCGAACTAGTGAATAACCGTTGGAGTGAACTCCGCTTGAAGCAAGACCAATCAGAACGTCACCCTCTGTAATTTCCTCACCAGTGACTACATTTGCTTTTTCACAAGCTCCTACTGCAAATCCAGCTAGATCGTATTCATCTTCTTCATACAGTCCTGGCATTTCTGCTGTTTCGCCGCCAATTAAGGCACTACCAGCTTGCACACAGCCATCTGCCACACCTTTTACGATTTGTTCAATTTTCGCAGGTTCCGCTTTTCCTACTGCAACATAATCTAAGAAATATAGCGGCTCTGCACCTTGAGCAACGATATCGTTAACACACATCGCTACACAATCCACACCAATTGTATCGTGTTTGTCGACCATAAATGCGAGCTTTAATTTTGTCCCAACACCGTCAGTACCTGAAATAAGAACCGGTTCCTTTAAGTTTAAAGAGGACAAGTCAAACATGCCTCCGAAGCCACCAAACGTCCCCATGACACCTAAACGTTTTGTCCGTTCAACGTGGGATTTCATTCGATTTACCGCCTCGTAACCAGCTTCTATATTAACGCCCGCTTGTTCATATGCTTTTGACATGACTTTTGAATCCTCCTCTAAATCATTTCACATTGCGTAATTACCTTTACGATCAATTCCTTAATGCTGTAATTCCTTTACATGTGGCAAAACTGTATCCGGGAAAATTTCTGTTGGATAATCCCCCGTAAAGCACGCCATGCAAAGTCCACGAGTTTCATCGTCAAATGCACGAGCAGTGGCTTCTATGAGACCATCAGCAGAAAGGAAAGTTAATGTATCCGCTCCGATCGCTTCACGAATATCTTCTACACTTTTACTAGATGCAATCAGTTCTTCACTTGTTGACGTATCAATCCCGTAGAAACAAGGGTTTTTCATCGGCGGCGATGAAATGACAACATGTACCTCGGTTGCGCCGGCTTCTTTTAACATATTAACAATTCGACGTGATGTCGTACCTCTTACAATAGAATCATCCACCATTACCACACGTTTACCTTTTACAACTTGCACTACTGGAGAAAGCTTCATTTTCACTCCACGTTCACGCAGTTCTTGTGTTGGTTGAATGAAAGTACGACCTGTATAGCGATTTTTAATTAAACCAAGCTCATATGGGATGCCGCTTTCTTCAGCAAATCCAATTGCTGCAGAAATAGATGAGTCTGGAACACCTGTGACAACGTCCGCCTCAATTCCAAAGCACTCTTTTGCCAATTGTTTACCCATACGTTTACGTGCAGCATGAATGTTGATTTCATCGATATTGGAATCAGGACGGGCAAAATATACATACTCCATCGCACACATTGCACGTTTTTCCATTGCAACAAAACGATCCTCTTCAATACCTTGATCAGTAATGACTAATAGCTCACCTGGTTCTACTTCACGAACAAACTCGGCTCCAATTAGATCAAATGCACAAGTTTCCGAAGCTACAACATATGCCTCTCCTAATTTACCAAGAGATAATGGGCGTAACCCGTTACGATCACGCGCTACCATCATCCCCTCCTTCGTAATAATCAAGAAAGAAAAGGCCCCTTTTAATAATGAAAGAGATTCTTTAACTTGTGCACGGAATCCCGGCTTTTTACTTTTCTTGATTAAGTGAACAACAACTTCTGTATCCGATGTCGATTGGAAAATACTGCCCGAACGTTCTAGATGTTGTTTTAAATGATTCGCATTTACTAGGTTCCCATTATGGGCAATGGCTAGTGTACCAGTAGAAGAACGGAATAATAATGGCTGTACATTCTCGATACCACCGCCACCAGCAGTCGTATATCTGGCATGTGCAATCGCTCCGTAACCTTTAGCTGTGCCTAAGTTGCTTTCATTAAACACATCATTTACTAACCCTTCACCCTTTACTGCACGAAGCGCATGACCGTCCGTTACGACGATCCCAGCGCCTTCTTGCCCACGGTGTTGAAGTGCATGTAGACCATAATAGCTTAATTGTGCAGCATCAGGATGTCCCCAAATGCCGAAAACTCCACATTCTTCATTTAAGCCTCTGATTTCACCAAGCATGGGATTGCTCCTTTCCAAGCAGAACGGAATTCCTCCACTGTACCTTCTAAAAGAACGCCAGTATGACCGTTGATTGTAATTTTCGCATCATCTGTTACAATACCGATTTTCTTCGCCTCAGGAATTACTTTTTCGAATGCAGCTGCATTTTCCTCATTTACTGTTACAACAAAACGTGATTGAGATTCACTAAATAAAGCTGTTACTGCAGAGCCCTCTAATGATACGTCAATCCCTAAACCTTGTGCTCCAAAAGTTTTTTCTGCTAATGCTACCGCTACGCCACCTTCAGAAACGTCATGTGCAGATTGCAATAACCCTTCACGGATTGCAGTTAAAATCGCTTCTTGACGTTTAGCCTCTACCGCTAAATCAATATGAGGTGCTTTTCCGAAAATTTTACCGAAAACAAGCTTTTGAAGCTCAGAGCCACCGAATTCAGTAGCTGTTTCACCCACTAAGTAAACAACATCTCCAGCAGTTTTTACTTGCTGAGTTGTAACGTGTGCTAAATCCTCTACTAAACCAACCATACCGATTGTTGGTGTTGGGTACACTGCTTCACCAGAACGCTCATTATAAAGGGATACGTTCCCACCGATTACTGGTGCGTTAAGTGCTGTACATGCTGCTGAAATACCGTCAGCTGATTTTTCAATTTGCCAGAAGATTTCTGGTTTTTCCGGATTCCCAAAATTCAGACAGTCAGTTATTGCAAGTGGTTTACCACCAGAAGCAACAATGTTACGTGCAGCTTCAGCTACTGCAATTTTCCCACCCATTTCTGGATCTAAGAAAATATAACGAGAATTACAGTCAGTTGTCATTGCAAGACCTTTATTTGTACCACGTACACGTAATACAGCCGCATCAGAACCAGGTGCAACAATCGTGTTCGTACGTACTTGATAGTCATATTGATCATAAACCCACTCTTTAGACGCAACTGTTGGTGCCTTAAGTAAGCCTAGTAATGTATCTTTGTAGTTATCTACTTCTGGTTCACTATTTTCAAGAGCTTGGAACTCTGCAAAGTATGCAGGTTCTTTCGAAGGCTTATTGTAGACTGGTGCATCTTCAGCAAGAGCATCTGCTGGAACTTCCGCAACTACTTCACCTTTATGTACCAGACGTAGCATTTTATCATCTGTAACGCGACCAATTGCCACAGCGTCTAAACCATATTTATCGAAGATTGATTTAATTTCATCTTCGCGCCCCTTTTTCACAACAAGCAGCATACGTTCTTGTGATTCAGATAACATCATTTCGTAAGCTGTCATTCCTGTTTCACGTTGAGGAACTAAGTCTAGATTCATTTCTACACCGGAACCAGCTTTAGAAGCCATTTCCGCTGATGATGAAGTAAGACCTGCCGCACCCATATCCTGAATTCCTACAAGTGCGTCTGATTTTACAACCTCCAGGCATGCTTCAAGTAAAAGTTTTTCCATGAATGGATCTCCAACTTGAACTGCTGGACGTTTTTCTTCAGAAGCTTCCGAAAGTTCTTCCGATGCAAATGTAGCACCATGAATTCCGTCACGGCCAGTTTTGGCTCCAACGTACATGACTGTGTTGCCAACCCCAGCAGCAATACCGCGCTGAATATCTTTATGGTCGATTAACCCTACACACATTGCGTTAACAAGTGGATTACCTTCATAACAAGGATCAAATTGAATTTCTCCACCTACTGTTGGAATTCCGATACAGTTTCCGTAACCTGCAATCCCTGCAACCACTTCTTCAAATAAATACTTGCCACGTTTGGATTGTAATTCACCAAAGCGTAATGAGTTTAACATGGCAATCGGACGGGCACCCATTGAGAAAACGTCACGAATAATTCCGCCTACACCAGTTGCTGCTCCTTGATAAGGCTCGATTGCAGAAGGATGATTGTGTGATTCCATTTTGAAAACGACCGCTTGTTCATCACCGATATCAACAATCCCTGCTCCTTCACCTGGACCTTGCAACACTTGAGGTCCTTTTGTCGGGAACTTGCGTAATACTGGTTTTGAATTTTTATAAGAACAGTGTTCAGACCACATTACAGAAAATAGACCCGTTTCAGTCCAGTTTGGAAGACGACCTAAGATACCTTCCACCATTGCAAATTCTTCATCTGACATCCCCATAGAAGCATATAGCTTTTGATTTTTAATTTGCTCCACTGTTGGTTCTAAACTAGCTGACATGTGATTCCCTCCACATTTTTACAATAGATTTAAATACCTTAAGACCATCGTCACTACCTAGTAATGCATCCACCGCACGTTCTGGGTGAGGCATCATGCCAAGTACATTTCCCTGTTCATTAATGATTCCGGCGATGTCTTCAAGACTGCCATTTGGATTTTCACCTGAATATGTAAATACGATTTGATTGTTTGCTTTTAGTTCTGCTAGCGTTTTGTCATCACAGAAGTAATTTCCTTCTCCGTGAGCGATTGGGATATTGATGATTTGGCCAACTTCATATTGATTTGTAAACAATGTATCGTTGTTTTCTACTTTTAACCCAACTGTACGACACATGAATTTCAAGTTTTTGTTTCGAAGTAAAGCTCCAGGAAGTAAGCCTGCTTCAGTTAAAATTTGGAATCCGTTACAGACACCTAGTACTGGTTTGCCTGATTCAGCAAACTTTTTCACTTCTGCCATTACGTTTGATTGGTTTGCCATTGCACCACAACGTAAATAGTCACCGTAAGAGAAACCGCCTGGTACTAATACGCCATCAAATTCGCTTAAATCTGTTGCGTCATGCCAAACGTATTCTACTTCTTCGCCTAGTTCATCTTTAATAGCATGATACATATCGATGTCACAGTTTGACCCAGGGAAAACGAGTACTGCGAATTTCATGATTAGTTAGCCTCCTCAACTTCATAGCGGTAATCTTCAATAACTGTATTTGCAAGAAGCTTTTCACACATTTCTTTTACCAAAGAATCAAGATCACGTTCTGTATCGCCAATTACAACCTCTAAATACTTACCGATACGGATGTCTTGCACCTCGTTGTAGCCCATTTTCGCCAAGGAACCTTGAACAGCTGAACCTTGTGGATCAAGTACACTTTCGCGTAATGTAACGTAAATTTTAACTTTAGTCATTTTTATTTTCCTCCAAGTCTAGCAAGAATAATTTCATATACATCTGTTAAATTTCCTAAATCACGTCGGAACACGTCTTTATCAAGCTTTTGTTTTGTTTCTGCATCCCAAAGACGGCAAGTATCTGGTGAGATTTCATCTGCCAGTAATACATTTCTGTCCTTATCGCGGCCAAATTCAAGCTTAAAGTCTACTAAAATAACGCCGACTTCTTCAAAGATTGGTTGAAGAACACTATTAACCTTTAAACCTTGTTGATAGAGAATTTCGACTTCTTCCTTCGTAGCAATCCCTAAAATGTCGATATGATCGTTATTGATCATAGGGTCACCAAGGGCATCATCTTTATAATAAAACTCTACAATCGTCCGGTTTAATGGAGTTCCTTCTTCAAGCCCAAGTCGTTTCGCAAGACTACCCGCAGCAATATTACGAACCACTACTTCGATTGGAATAATATCTACCTTACGAACTAGCTGTTCGTTTTCAGAGATACGTTCCACAAAGTGTGAATCAATTCCTAGCGTTTTTAATTTTTCGAAAATTACTGTTGTAATGCGGTTGTTTAGTATACCTTTTCCATCAATCTCTGCTTTCTTTTCACCGTTAAATGCAGTAGCACTATTTTTATACTCTACGAACAAAATATCCTCTTGTTCAGTTTGGTATAAACGTTTTGCTTTCCCTTCATATAAAAGCTGACCTTTATTCATGACGCGTGCCTCCAATTATTTATCACTCATCTCCCACAGCTGTGAGAGATGAGTGGTTATGTTCAATTGTTATTAGCGAAAATCATTTAATCAATTAGTCGTTTAGTCCAAGTCGTTCAAAGATCATATCTACATTTTTAATGTGATAGTTATAGTCGAAGCAATCATCAATCTCTTCTTTCGATAATAAAGAAGAAATTTTTTCATTTCCTTCTACTAATGGGCGGAATTGCTTTTGTTCATCCCATGCAATAGCAGTTAGTGGTTGAACCGTATCATAAGCTTCCTCACGTGCTAATCCTTTATCGATTAAAGCCAGTAAAATACGTTGTGAGTAAATTAAGCCGAATGTACGATCCATATTGCGTTTCATGTTCTCAGGGAATACCGTTAAGTTCTTCACGATGTTGCCAAAACGGTTTAACATATAATTTAAGCCGATTGTTGCATCTGGAATAATTACACGCTCTGCAGATGAATGTGAAATATCACGTTCATGCCATAACGATACGTTTTCATAAGCTGTTAGCATATAACCACGTAAAAGTCGTGCAATACCTGTCATATTTTCAGAACCGATTGGATTACGCTTATGTGGCATTGCAGAAGAGCCCTTTTGTCCTTTTGCAAATCCTTCTTCTACTTCTCGTGTTTCTGACTTTTGTAGACCGCGTACTTCTGTTGCAAATTTTTCTATAGACGTTGCGATTAATGCTAAAGTTGAGAAGTATTGAGCATGACGGTCACGTTGCAATGTTTGAGTTGAGATTGGTGCAGCTTGTAGACCTAATTTTTCACAAACATATTGTTCAACGAAAGGATCGATATTGGCATAAGTTCCAACTGCTCCTGACATTTTACCTGTTTCGATTACTTGTGCCGCTATATCGAAACGTTCCAGGTTACGTTTCATCTCTTCACGCCATAGAGCAAGCTTTAAACCGAATGTCGTTGGCTCAGCGTGTACACCATGGGTACGACCCATCATCACCGTGTATTTATATTCTTTTGCTTTTTCAGTCAAGATGTTGATGAAGTTCACGATATCTTGACGTAAAATATCGTTCGCTTGTTTGATTAAATAAGATAAAGCTGTATCCACTACATCTGTTGAAGTTAAACCGTAGTGAACCCATTTGCGTTCTTCTCCACAAGTTTCAGAAACAGCACGAGTGAATGCTACAACATCGTGGCGAGTTTCTTGCTCGATTTCATAGATACGGTTAATATCAAATGAAGCATTTTGGCGAAGTAATGCTACGTCTTCTTTCGGAATTTCGCCAAGTTCAGCCCATGCTTCACATGCTAAAATTTCAACCTCCAACCAAGCTTTAAATTTGTTTTCTTCTGTCCAAATTGCGCCCATTTCTGGACGTGTATAACGTTCGATCATGTTTTCTTCTCCTTTTATTCTGACCAGATGCCAGAATGTTCGATTTCATAAAGTGTGTCGTCAATTTTATCTGTCAAAATTGTTACATGTCCCATTTTACGATTCACCTTTGCTTGAGTCTTCCCATAAAGATGGATGGACCAATCAGGATGCTTTGAAATTGAATTACTTAGTGGCATTACGTGCTGGCCTAATACATTCACCATAATCGATGGCTGCAGCAATTTAGGTACGCGAAGTGGCCATCCACAGATCGCACGAATATGTTGCGTAAATTGAGAAACATTACAAGCCTCAATAGAGTAGTGTCCCGAATTATGTGGTCTAGGTGCAAGCTCATTAATAACGATTTCACCATTTTCTAATACAAACATTTCGACCGCTAATGTCCCAACAAGCTCTAAATAATCAGCAATTTTCTTCGCAGCATCGATTGCTTTGTTGTAAGTTTCATCCGCGATACGTGCTGGCACAATTGTTTCGTGTAAAATGTGATGAACATGGATATTCTCTCCAACTGGAAGGCAATAAGTTTCTCCTTGTCCATTTCGCTGAACAATGACAGATATTTCTTTTTCAAAAGGAACGAACCCTTCGGCAACACATTGCGAATGCTCAAATAAGCTCTTTGCCAATGGCAGGTCTTCTTTTGAATTTAATTGTTGTTGACCTTTACCATCATAGCCACCACGTGAAGTTTTCACAATACATGGATATCCAATTCTGTCGATTTGATTCACTAATTCATCGTAATTTTCTGCTACTATGTATGGTGCGACTGGGCAACCTGCTTCTACAATTGCAGCCTTCTCTGTTACACGATCTTGAGTAATGCGAACTAATTCCGCCCCCTGTGGAACATATGCAATCTGTGTTAATCTTTTTAAACCTTCATAATCTATATTTTCAAATTCAAATGTGATTACGTCACTTATATCCGCTAATTCCTCTAAAGCCGCCTCATCATCATATGGAGCAACAATTCGGATATCGGCAACTTGCCCACATGGAGAATCCATGGTTGGCTCAAGTACAGCAATTTTATATCCAGCTTCTTTTGCTGAAAGTGCCATCATACGACCTAATTGTCCACCACCAATGATTCCTATCGTCTGTCCAGGAAAAATCATCTTTGTCATGATAAATCACCTGAACTTTCTAGCACTTGCGCCTTAATGGCTTCCCGGCGTGCTTCAAGACGACTAGCTAATTCAATGTCCGGAATTGATAGGATTTGAGCTGCCAGCAGTCCCGCATTCGTTGCCCCCGCTTTCCCAATTGCAACCGTTGCAACTGGTACACCACCTGGCATTTGTACGATTGATAACAATGAATCCAAACCGTTTAATGCTCTTGATTGAACTGGTACACCGATAACAGGTAAAGTTGTTTTAGCTGCTACCATTCCTGGTAAGTGTGCCGCTCCACCTGCTCCAGCAATAATTACTTGGATTCCTCTTGAACGTGCTTTTTCCGCATATTCAAACATAAGATCGGGTGTACGATGTGCCGAAACAACTTGTTTCTCGTAAGGTACTTGTAACTCATCAAGAATATCGCATGCATGCTTCATCGTTTCCCAATCACTAGAACTTCCCATAATAACACCGATTTTTGGATTCATTTCAATCTCTCCTTCAATCTTCGCCCTCTTATCGATTGCGCTTTACTGTCTTCAAAACTCAATTAATTTCAATCTATTTTTCCATGAAGCACTTGTATCCATTTAAGTTTGATGGTTCACACCAACTTGTCAGCAATGGTTTTTCCTATGGAATGAATTTCAACCAAACATTTTAAACAATAAAATAGTCCTCAAATAATCCACTCTCTTCCATGCGAAGAAAGCAGAATACTTGAGGACATAAGATTGAAAGAGAATGAAGTGAACATAGTTCACACCACACCTTTCATTACACCAAAAGTTCGCTTTCCCGCATAGTCCAACATTTTCGGTGTCGGGTAGAGACACTAGAGCCATATTCTCTAGCATATATGTGGGATATCCTATTTACTGGTTACTAAACTAACTATTTATATACCTCTGCAATCATTAGTTTGTACTGACATGACCATGCTAGAGGCTTAACTTCTAAACTAGTGTTTTCAATCTATTTTAAGAAGTTTTACTTCCTGTTCACATTTTAACAAGCCTCAAGAAGAAAATCAATGGTAAAATGCGAACGATAAATTTTCAGAAAACGGTAATGTTCGTATTTAGAGTGAAAAATCCTTCATTCCTCTAGCAATATCCCTTTAAATTTAATCTTTTGACGTAAGTATGTTGGTTCTCCCTCCACAAGGTGAAATACAGGCTCTTCCTTACGCCCCATCGGCATATAGCCTTCATCCCTCATCCTCTCTAAACATTGTTCAATGGTTTCATTTTCTTCTACTTCAAACCAAATTTGTTTTTTTCCCATACATAATTCCTTTCGATCATTGTATTAATAATCATAACAAATATTAAATCATTAAAATTACATTCTGATAAAGTATTTAAATTCATCTATAATTTACCCAATTACAATCCAAATCAAAGTGAATTCCTGAATTTCCTTTTCCTTAGCTTAGAATTCTAGCAATGGTGCTCATGTCGAATATTTTTTTTTAAAGAGAAGGGTTTTCTCATTAATTTCTAATGGAGATTTTGTATGATTCTATATAAGAAGAAAAAAAAGTGAGTTGATTACATGACATATAAAATATTAATTATTGAAGATGAAGAGAACATTGCACGTGTTCTACAGCTGGAGCTGGAGTTTGAAGGTTATGAAACAGATGTTGCTCATACAGGAACTAGCGGCTTGATTAAATACCGAGAAGGAAGTTTTGATTTAATACTCCTTGATTTAATGTTACCCGAGATGCATGGTCTGGACGTTTTAAAGAGAATCCGTGCTACAGAGCAAGCTACCCCTGTTATTTTATTAACAGCAAAAAGTGAAGTGGAAGATAAGGTAAAGGGTTTAGATCTCGGTGCAAACGATTATGTAACAAAGCCCTTTGAGATCGACGAATTATTAGCACGTATTCGAAACTCCATTCGCTTTGCTAAACCGAAAATTACTGAGCCGCTGGCAGAAGAAAAAGATGATTATCTAATACGCTATGGTCGCCTTTCTATTCATGAACAAACTCGTGATGTGCTTTACTTCGAAAAATCGGTGGACTTAACTCCAAGAGAATATGATTTGCTGCTTTACTTACTTAAACACCCAAAACAAGTACTAACACGAGAACAAATTTTAGAAGCTGTATGGGGCTTTGATTACTTTGGAGATACCAATGTAGTGGATGTTTATATTCGTTATCTTCGGCAAAAGCTGGAATCGGCAAATCCTACAGCTCTCATTAAAACTGTAAGGGGCGTTGGTTATGTATTAAAGGAGTCCACTCATGAAACTTAGGACGAAGATTCACCTCTTTACGACTTTGCTAATGGTCATTTTATTAGCATTGATGAATAGCGGAGTTTATGTGCTATATGAACAGCTTGCTATTAATACCGAATACAAGCAATTAAAAACTCGTGGTGAGGAACTTCTAACTTCTTTAAACCAATTAACGGATGAAACAGCAACAGATCCAATGATTGTTCTGCGCGCCTATATGCCAAGTGATGGTGCGGTTCGGGTCTTAAATGCGTCAGGGAAACAAATCAGTTCAGTCAATGCTTCTCTAGAAATCGAAAAAATCAACCTGCAATTAAGTAAAGATGAGAACTATGCCAATGAGGAAATAGATGGCATTCCATTCATTATGATTGAGACTCCTGCCATTTGGATTGATGGCAGTGTTGTAAGACTGCAGATGCTACAGCGATTAAATGAAGTTGCAAACAATGCCGATTTGTTAAAGCTAATTCTAGTTGCTGTTACTACAATAATAGCTATACCTCTTCTATTATCAAATATGGCCCTTAGTCGAATTATTTTAAAACCATTAGAGCGTTTAAATAGAACTATGAAAAAAAGCGGAACAACCGGTACCTATGAAAAAATCGAAAAAGCCGAAGTAGGTAAAGATGAGCTTGCAGAAATTGGTCGAACTTTTAACAGTATGATGGAGGCGCTTGAAACAAACTTCAGAAAGCAAGAACAATTTGTATCGAATGCTTCCCACGAACTTAAAACCCCTCTTACAGTGATTGAAAGCTATGCAAAGCTATTGTTACGAAGGGGCTTTACAAACGAAAAGCTATCGAAAGAAGCCTTAGAAGCAATTGTCAATGAATCAGGCCGTATGACTGATTTAATCGCTCAAATGCTGGAACTAGCGAAAAATAAGGAACTTGCTTCGCTTACTATAAAACAAGTTGATATCTCCCTTCTCCTTGAAAGTACAGCATTGCAAATGCGCCAGGCCTATAACAGAACAATTGAACTGTACGGTGATTCATTTCTATTTGTTCAATTGGACGAACAAAAACTGAAGCAGCTTTTATTTATTATTCTAGATAACGCACGTAAATATAGTGAAGATAAAATCATGATCACGACAACAAAGCATGAAAAATCAATTTCTGTTGCCATTCAAGATTTTGGTGAAGGTATTGCAGAAGAGCACATTCCTCATTTATTCGACCGATTTTACCGTGTGAGTAAGGATCGTAACAGAAAAACAGGAGGAACGGGGTTGGGTCTTGCAATTGCAAGAGAGTTATCTGAAAGACTTCAAATTTATATTGAAGTTCAGAGTGAATTAGGTGTAGGAACTTGCTTTACATTGTTGATTCCTTTCGATTTAGAAATAAATAAGGGGGAGCGCAAATGACAAGTTATACTAAATGGATGATTTCTTTAGTCATACTGATGATTACCGTTACTGTGTTTGTCATTTGGCTTATTCAAGAGCGCTTTTTTGAAACAACCGAAGACTTAACTGTGCATGAGGCAGAGGAGATAATTATGAACCTCTATGGCGGCTCTGTCGAATCTATTGAGGAAAAGAATGATATTTACTATATGACAGTCCTTAGAAATAATCTAGCCTATGATTTTCAAATCGATTCGGAAACTGGCAATATACTTCAACTAAATAAGGTTGACGGCAATAAGTTACCGGATATGTCGGCCAACGTTAAAACCATCGAGGAAATTCGCACGTTACTAAATGGTCAACAAAAAGGGACTATTCATTCTATTAGCTATCAGGATGTTGGCGAGCAACCACAATATGCAGTTGAAATAACAGAACAAGAGACATTAAAAACCCTTATAATTAACGCCATTACAGGTGAAATACTCTCTGAAAAAGTGAAACAACAAAATTCATCTGCTACCCATACTGTAACAATTATTTCTAGTGAGGAAGCAAAACAAATTGCCCTTTCACAACTTATTGGGACGGTGGAAGATGTTGTTTATGAAGATGCTAGTGATGGAGGCTATTATCTGGTTGAAATAGACGGAGAAAATCAGGAAGCGACATTCCAAATAAATGCTGTTACTGGAAAAATCATCTCAGTGTCCAACCAAGATGATGATGACGATGAAGATAGTGACTCTGAAGATAGCAGAGACGAAAATGACGATGATTAGAATACATTAATAATTCTCTAATGAAATTCTAATCTCACTCTCCCTTTCTTATAATTTGCAGCCTTTAATATAAAGGTATCAAATAAGTTAAGGGAGAGATACACATGAAAAAGATTATTTTGGTACCTGCACTATTAGGAGTCATGGGAATAGGAGGCATTATCGCTGTTGCTGGAGGAAATATAGTTGGTTCGGCTGATACTTCTGTAGTATTAACGAAAAGCCAAATCGAGAAAAAAGCATTAGCTGAGATAGAAGGTAAAATTACGGAAATTGTATTCGATAAAGAAGGATTACTAAACGTTTATGAGGTAGAAATAGTAACTGCAGATGCAGAATATGATTTTAAATTCGACGCTACTTCCGGTGAATTGCTAAAGAAAAGAAAAGATGATGAGTATCATGATGTTAAAAACTCTAATACAAATGCATCTACGAATACAAACACAGAGTCAAATAGTACAATTCAAGAAGATGACGGTGACGACTGGTATGATGATGACCAATATGATGATGATGATGATCAGGATAATTTGGATGATCGATATGACGATGACGATCATGATGACGACGATCGATATGATGACTAATAAATTAATAAAAAGGGAGTAAAAACAAAACCGTTTTTACTCCCTTTTTTAATGTGCGCCCGGCATGGGTAATAACTTGGTGGTGAAAGTCCACTACAGGCTTGGTAGTAGGAACTGTTAGCGAATGGCAAGGGTGTCCGTGGTGACGCGGAATCTGAAGGAAGCCGGACGCAAATTCTTGAACTGACGAACAGAAACTATATACAAGGCTGAATCGGGACGGACGAGTTTGCATTACAAAACGAAGTCCAATACTGCCCAAATCCCGTACAGTAAATATAGCAGTTACATGAGAAGAAGGTTATTACTCTTACCCGGGGAGGTCTCATGAGGGTTATTCAATTAACAATCAATTTAGTGATAACTTGATGAATTATGAGAAGTCAGCAGACGTCATAGTAGTTTCCTTTCGGAAATGAAGGACTGAACAATCTTAAATCTTGGAAAACAAGGAGGTATAGATATTCCGTATAATCGCAGAAAACATCGTGGTAAAGTCCGAAAGATGGCTACCTGTTAAGAGATAAGTTGGAAACTAAAGGGTAAATAGGAGTGCGTAGGAATATCAATATGGATATGAAAGAACAGGATGGTATCAATTTAATCGATAAAGTCATTGCAAATAACAATCTCTGGAGAGCATACAAGAAAGTAAAAGCAAATAATGGTGCACCAGGGGTTGATGGAATTACAGTAGTACAATTAAAGTCACACATGAAGAAATACTACGAACCTCTTAAAAGGAAGCTAAAAGATGGAACTTACCAACCTCAACCAGTCAAAAGAGTTGCCATACCAAAACCGGACGGTTCTAAACGATATCTAGGAATACCTTGCGTTTTAGATAGAGTCGTTCAACAAGCTATTCTTCAAGTAATTGAACCGATTATAGACCCACACTTTTCAGAATATAGTTTTGGATTTCGGAAAGGTAGAAACGCCCACCAAGCTATTAAATCAGCACAACAATATTACGAAGAAGGTTATCGAGTTGTAGTAGACTGTGATTTGAAAAGTTACTTCGACACAATACATCATCAAAGGTTAAGAGCGTATTTAGAAGAATTCATATCAGATAAAATTGTTTTAAAATTAATATGGAAATTCCTTCGTTCAGGTATTCTTGACCGAGATATCTATATCGAAACGAAAGATGGTGCTCCGCAAGGTGGACCTTTGTCTCCTATTTTAGCAAATGTCTATTTAAATAAACTAGATAGAGAATTAGAAAAGAGAGAACATCGTTTTATTAGATATGCGGATGATTTCGTCATCTATGTGAAAAGTGTTCGAGCTGGGGAGCGGGTAATGGAAAGTATCAAGAAATACATCGAGGATGACCTACATTTAACAATTAACCAAAAGAAAAGTAAGGTTTGTGGTGCAACATCAGCAACATTCCTCGGCTTTAATATTCAAAATTTAATGGGAAAGTCGGATGCCGACCAAGTAAGTCGGCCAAGCAACGATTCAAAGACAAGTTAAAGAAGAATACAAGCCGGAAAATGAGTGGAACTTTTGAAGAAATAGTAAAGAAAATTAATCAAATCACAACTGGATGGATTAATTACTATGGGATCTCAAGAATGAAGAAATTCATTTTTGAAACTCAGAAATGGTTAAACCATCGATTAAGACAACTCATATGGAAGAGATGGAAGAAACCAAAGACTAAATATAAGATGCTTCGTAAATATGGAACTAACCATGATGACGCAATGAAATTAGCAAACTCCCGTAAGGGATATTGGAGAATATCACGAAGTGAAATCCTCCAACGAGCAATAACAAAAGATAGGCTCATAAAGTGGAAACTAAAAGACATCTCCTTACTTTATGAGCAACGATACTTAAAAGGTTGAACCGCCGTATACGGAACCGTACGTACGGTGGTGTGAGAGGTCGACTAGCCAAATAATGGTTAGTCTCCTACTCGATTAGTTTGATTATCCAAGTGATTAGCTTTATAGGTATCAGGGTCTACCATTGCAAGGGAGACTTCGTTCATTACTTGTTTGATAACAAATAATATATCTTGTTGTACGTCATATTTTATTTGTATATCATTCGAAGGGATAAAGTAGCTTACAAGCATTCGATAATAGCCTGCGTGAAATTCATCAATATAAACTAGAATCAACTCATTTTTCGAAATACTTGGATGAAGAATTATTTGTTTTTTAACCTCATTACAGAAACCTCTTATTTCTGATTCCGTATGTTCTGATGATATATAATAATACGTTTGAATTTTCCGCTTTTCTCTAGTTGTTAAATTATAGATTGGTCTGTTCATTAAATAAGCATTTGGGACATAAACAGTCCCTTTATCAGAAGTAGATATTAAGGTCGAACGCAAGTTAATATCCAGGATTACTCCTTCGATTTTATTATCCTCTGTAGCTATCATATCCCCTACCTTGAATGGCTTATCAAATGCCATCGATAAGCCACCAAAGATGTGCGATGATGTATCCCGGATTCCAAATGCGAGTGCCACACTGGTAAGACCAATACCCGTTAAAAATCCATTCAAATTAAATTGCCACAATGATGCAATCAATACAATCCCTAAAATAGCTAGAAGCGCATTGATGACTCTTAGTGAAAATGGTGTTAATCGAGTTGATTTACTTATATCTAAATGAAAGGCTTCAGGATGATTAGCATAATAATTTAATACATCAATCATCCCTTTAATGAAGTAAAAGACCATCAATGAATAAAAGAAGTTCAACATAGATGCATTTTTTAATAACGAAACCTCGATCAGGTATGAAAGCGCAAAGAAAATGATCCATGTAAATATTGCATGACGAATCTCTCGGCTAAAATGTTCAATTATCCTTGCAGTCATTAATTTTGATTTCTTTTCAAAGAAAGCTGCAATTTTTTTTATAATATATTTTAATAAATAATGTTGAAGTAACCACCCTAAAACAATAATAGTTACAGCAACGAAAATGTCCGACCAGGTTGGCTCAACTAGATTCGGATACAACCACCGAATAGATTTATCCATTTCTCTTACTCCTATCAATAGGTTTAAACTGACTATGTATTCTTTTCATAAAAACATTTATTATAATACCATTCAAACTATATATACAATTTAGGGCTAAATCTACTTATTAGCTCTTGGGGCTGATTTAATTTTATTGATTTCTTTTTCTAAATGCACCGATTAATGTTAGATTTTTGCTTTTCTGCAATAAAAAAACCACTGAATCCTCAGTGGTTTCATTTGCCTAGCGACGTCCTACTCTCACAGGGGGAAGCCCCCAACTACCATCGGCGCTAAAGAGCTTAACTTCCGTGTTCGGTATGGGAACGGGTGTGACCTCTTTGCCATCATCACTAGACTATTTAGTTGAAAGAACTTTGTTCTCTCAAAACTGGATAAAGACATTGATTGCGTTCAAGATTTGGTTAAGTCCTCGATCGATTAGTATTCGTCAGCTCCATGTGTCACCACACTTCCACCTCGAACCTATCTACCTCATCGTCTTTGAGGGATCTTACTTACTTGCGTAATGGGAAATCTCATCTTGAGGGGGGCTTCATGCTTAGATGCTTTCAGCACTTATCCCGTCCACACATAGCTACCCAGCGATGCCTTTGGCAAGACAACTGGTACACCAGCGGTGTGTCCATCCCGGTCCTCTCGTACTAAGGACAGCTCCTCTCAAATTTCCTACGCCCACGACGGATAGGGACCGAACTGTCTCACGACGTTCTGAACCCAGCTCGCGTACCGCTTTAATGGGCGAACAGCCCAACCCTTGGGACCGACTACAGCCCCAGGATGCGATGAGCCGACATCGAGGTGCCAAACCTCCCCGTCGATGTGGACTCTTGGGGGAGATAAGCCTGTTATCCCCGGGGTAGCTTTTATCCGTTGAGCGATGGCCCTTCCATGCGGAACCACCGGATCACTAAGCCCGTCTTTCGACCCTGCTCGACTTGTAGGTCTCGCAGTCAAGCTCCCTTGTGCCTTTACACTCTACGAATGATTTCCAACCATTCTGAGGGAACCTTTGGGCGCCTCCGTTACCTTTTAGGAGGCGACCGCCCCAGTCAAACTGTCCACCTGACACTGTCTCCTACCCGGCTTACGGGTATGGGTTAGAATTTCAATACAACCAGGGTAGTATCCCACCGACGCCTCCCTCGAAGCTGGCGCTCCGAGTTCTCTGGCTCCTACCTATCCTGTACAAGTTGTACCAAAATTCAATATCAGGCTACAGTAAAGCTCCACGGGGTCTTTCCGTCCTGTCGCGGGTAACCTGCATCTTCACAGGTACTATAATTTCACCGAGTCTCTCGTTGAGACAGTGCCCAGATCGTTACGCCTTTCGTGCGGGTCGGAACTTACCCGACAAGGAATTTCGCTACCTTAGGACCGTTATAGTTACGGCCGCCGTTTACTGGGGCTTCAATTCAGAGCTTCGCTTGCGCTAACCCCTCCTCTTAACCTTCCAGCACCGGGCAGGCGTCAGCCCCTATACGTCACCTTACGGTTTTGCAGAGACCTGTGTTTTTGCTAAACAGTCGCCTGGGCCTATTCACTGCGGCTCTCATTGCTGAGAGCACCCCTTCTCCCGAAGTTACGGGGTCATTTTGCCGAGTTCCTTAACGAGAGTTCTCTCGCACACCTTAGGATTCTCTCCTCGACTACCTGTGTCGGTTTGCGGTACGGGCACCTCCCGCCTCGCTAGAGGCTTTTCTTGGCAGCGTGAAATCAGATACTTCGCTCTAAAGAGCTCCCCATCACAGCTCAACGTTACAGGAAGCGGATTTGCCTACTTCCACGCCTTACTGCTTGGGCGTACTCAACCAACGGTACGCTTATCTTATCCTACTGCGTCCCCCATTACTCAAACGGCGGGGAGGTGGTACAGGAATATCAACCTGTTGTCCATCGTCTACGCCTATCGGCCTCGACTTAGGTCCCGACTAACCCTGAGCGGACGAGCCTTCCTCAGGAAACCTTAGTCATACGGTGGATGGGATTCTCACCCATCTTTCGCTACTCATACCGGCATTCTCACTTCTAAGCGCTCCACCAGTCCTTCCGGTCTGACTTCAACGCACTTAGAACGCTCTCCTACCACGGACATCTTAGATGTCCATCCACAGCTTCGGTGAATCGTTTAGCCCCGATACATTTTCGGCGCAGCGTCACTCGACCAGTGAGCTATTACGCACTCTTTAAATGATGGCTGCTTCTAAGCCAACATCCTGGTTGTCTAAGCAACGCCACATCCTTTTCCACTTAACGATTACTTTGGGACCTTAGCTGGTGGTCTGGGCTGTTTCCCTTTTGACTACGGATCTTATCACTCGCAGTCTGACTCCCGTGTATAAATATCTGGCATTCGGAGTTTGTCTGAATTCGGTAAAGCGAGATGCCCCCCTAGTCCAAACAGTGCTCTACCTCCAGTATTCTCTATCACGAGGCTAGCCCTAAAGCTATTTCGGAGAGAACCAGCTATCTCCAAGTTCGATTGGAATTTCTCCGCTACCCACACCTCATCCCCGCACTTTTCAACGTGCGTGGGTTCGGGCCTCCAGTGAGTGTTACCTCACCTTCACCCTGGACATGGGTAGATCACCTGGTTTCGGGTCTACGACCACGTACTCATTCGCCCTATTCAGACTCGCTTTCGCTACGGCTCCGCCTTCTCAGCTTAACCTTGCACGTAATCGTAACTCGCCGGTTCATTCTACAAAAGGCACGCTATCACCCATTAACGGGCTCTAACTACTTGTAGGCACACGGTTTCAGGTTCTATTTCACTCCCCTTTCGGGGTGCTTTTCACCTTTCCCTCACGGTACTGGTTCACTATCGGTCACTAGGTAGTATTTAGCCTTGGGAGATGGTCCTCCCGGATTCCGACGGAATTTCACGTGTTCCGCCGTACTCAGGATACACTCAAGAGAGAATGAACTTTCGACTACGGGGCTTTTACCCGCTATGGCAGACCTTTCCAGATCGCTTCGCCTAATTCATTCCTTTGTAACTCCATATAGAGTGTCCTACAACCCCAAGAGGCAAGCCTCTTGGTTTGGGCTCTTCCCGTTTCGCTCGCCGCTACTCAGGGAATCGAATAATTTCTTTCTCTTCCTCCAGGTACTTAGATGTTTCAGTTCCCTGGGTCTGCCTTCAAGACGCTATGTATTCACGTCAAGATACTGCTCCATTACGAACAGTGGGTTCCCCCATTCGGAAATCTCCGGATCAAAGCTTACTTACAGCTCCCCGAAGCATATCGGTGTTAGTGCCGTCCTTCTTCGGCTCCTAGTGCCAAGGCATCCACCGTGCGCCCTTAATAACTTAACCTATAAAGATCAGTTACTGCTCTTCTAAAAAAAGAAAAGACTTAAGAACTACACAATCAATTACTTGAATTTTGTTGCTTTCAATGTCGTTTTATCCAGTTTTCAAAGAACAAATCAGCTGACTTCAATCACATCGTGACTAAACATCAGTGAAATACTCCGTGCAGATTTGCGACGAAAGCTTTGAATTACTTCCTAGCTTTTCTTCGCGGCAGGAGCACAATTTGAAAATTCATTGCTGAACCTTCAAAACTGAACACAAAACGTTAATGTTGGTTTGACCAAAAGGTCAACCATTCCGTTAAATATCCTTAGAAAGGAGGTGATCCAGCCGCACCTTCCGATACGGCTACCTTGTTACGACTTCACCCCAATCATCTGTCCCACCTTCGACGGCTGGCTCCCGAAAGGGTTACCCCACCGGCTTCGGGTGTTACAAACTCTCGTGGTGTGACGGGCGGTGTGTACAAGGCCCGGGAACGTATTCACCGCGGCATGCTGATCCGCGATTACTAGCGATTCCGGCTTCATGTAGGCGAGTTGCAGCCTACAATCCGAACTGAGAACGGTTTTATCGGATTAGCTCCCCCTCGCGGGTTGGCAACCGTTTGTACCGTCCATTGTAGCACGTGTGTAGCCCAGGTCATAAGGGGCATGATGATTTGACGTCATCCCCACCTTCCTCCGGTTTGTCACCGGCAGTCTCCTTAGAGTGCCCAACTAAATGATGGCAACTAAGAACAAGGGTTGCGCTCGTTGCGGGACTTAACCCAACATCTCACGACACGAGCTGACGACAACCATGCACCACCTGTCACCACTGTCCCCGAAGGGAAAGCTATGTCTCCATAGCGGTCAATGGGATGTCAAGACCTGGTAAGGTTCTTCGCGTTGCTTCGAATTAAACCACATGCTCCACCGCTTGTGCGGGCCCCCGTCAATTCCTTTGAGTTTCAGTCTTGCGACCGTACTCCCCAGGCGGAGTGCTTAATGCGTTAGCTGCAGCACTAAGGGGCGGAAACCCCCTAACACTTAGCACTCATCGTTTACGGCGTGGACTACCAGGGTATCTAATCCTGTTTGCTCCCCACGCTTTCGCGCCTCAGTGTCAGTTACAGACCAGAAAGTCGCCTTCGCCACTGGTGTTCCTCCAAATCTCTACGCATTTCACCGCTACACTTGGAATTCCACTTTCCTCTTCTGCACTCAAGTCCCCCAGTTTCCAATGACCCTCCACGGTTGAGCCGTGGGCTTTCACATCAGACTTAAAGGACCACCTGCGCGCGCTTTACGCCCAATAATTCCGGACAACGCTTGCCACCTACGTATTACCGCGGCTGCTGGCACGTAGTTAGCCGTGGCTTTCTAATAAGGTACCGTCAAGGTACAGCCAGTTACTACTGTACTTGTTCTTCCCTTACAACAGAGTTTTACGATCCGAAAACCTTCTTCACTCACGCGGCGTTGCTCCATCAGGCTTTCGCCCATTGTGGAAGATTCCCTACTGCTGCCTCCCGTAGGAGTCTGGGCCGTGTCTCAGTCCCAGTGTGGCCGATCACCCTCTCAGGTCGGCTACGCATCGTCGCCTTGGTGAGCCGTTACCTCACCAACTAGCTAATGCGCCGCGGGCCCATCCTATAGCGATAGCGTAAACCATCTTTCAACATTTCAACAGGAGATGAAATGTATTATTCGGTATTAGCCCCGGTTTCCCGGAGTTATCCCCAACTATAGGGCAGGTTGCCCACGTGTTACTCACCCGTCCGCCGCTAACTTGACAGGAGCAAGCTCCCATCAAGTCCGCTCGACTTGCATGTATTAGGCACGCCGCCAGCGTTCGTCCTGAGCCAGGATCAAACTCTCCATAAAAGAGAAAATTTGATTAGCTCAAATTTCTTGCTGGCATCAATTTGATGTCCAAATTTCGTTTCTCTAAATTAATAGAAGAAACTATAATCATTAACGTTTTGTTGTTCAGTTTTCAAGGTTCATATCGTTACCGTTATCAACAGCAACTTAAATAGTTTAACACTCACTCTTCGTTGTGTCAACAATATTTTCATTATTACTATTAGCAAGTAACTTTATTACTATAACATTTCATTCGATAGTTGTCAACAGTTATTCTATTTATCTAAATACAATATGTTCGACAACTTCTAAAGTATACCAAACAATCTATATCAAAGTCAATAACTTTATTTCATTTTTAATAATTATTTGATATATTTGTAATGACAGTTATTAATATATCACTATAACAAATAGATTGCAAGTATATTAATGGTATTAAGATAAGTTTTCTATAGTTTTATTAATACAATTTTTTTCAATTTATACAGTGGATCATTTAAATTATTTAAATTATCTTAGTCCAGCTATACTTCAAAAATTTATACTTAACCTATAGAATATTAATTTAATTTTTGTTATTTTCATCAACTTTGTAAAAGCATATTCTCTCTTAGATGTACCCCTAATATGTATCCAATCTACCAAGTGCAATAAGAATCTTTGGTTTAAATAATTACGGCCAAATATAATATAAAAGCCACTGAATACTCTATGATTTCATTTACCTAGCGACATCCTGCTCTCACAGTCGTGCCCCTATCTACCATCGACGCAATTCTCCGAAGTGCGATGACACATCGGCTAACCGCGTCATCTACTTCGCACCGATGCTCATGTACAAAGTACACTGCGTTTTGTCTCCTTGATTCCTTGTTATCTTTTGTCCTCCCACTTCTATATTTCTTTCTTCTTAACTGTACCGATTTTGTTTTTCTGCAATAAAAAAACCACTGAATCCTCAGTGGTTTCATTTGCCTAGCGACGTCCTACTCTCACAGGGGGAAGCCCCCAACTACCATCGGCGCTAAAGAGCTTAACTTCCGTGTTCGGTATGGGAACGGGTGTGACCTCTTTGCCATCATCACTAGACTATTTAGTTGAAAGAACTTTGTTCTCTCAAAACTGGATAAAGATATTGATTGCGTTCAAGATTTGGTTAAGTCCTCGATCGATTAGTATTCGTCAGCTCCATGTGTCACCACACTTCCACCTCGAACCTATCTACCTCATCGTCTTTGAGGGATCTTACTTACTTGCGTAATGGGAAATCTCATCTTGAGGGGGGCTTCATGCTTAGATGCTTTCAGCACTTATCCCGTCCACACATAGCTACCCAGCGATGCCTTTGGCAAGACAACTGGTACACCAGCGGTGTGTCCATCCCGGTCCTCTCGTACTAAGGACAGCTCCTCTCAAATTTCCTACGCCCACGACGGATAGGGACCGAACTGTCTCACGACGTTCTGAACCCAGCTCGCGTACCGCTTTAATGGGCGAACAGCCCAACCCTTGGGACCGACTACAGCCCCAGGATGCGATGAGCCGACATCGAGGTGCCAAACCTCCCCGTCGATGTGGACTCTTGGGGGAGATAAGCCTGTTATCCCCGGGGTAGCTTTTATCCGTTGAGCGATGGCCCTTCCATGCGGAACCACCGGATCACTAAGCCCGTCTTTCGACCCTGCTCGACTTGTAGGTCTCGCAGTCAAGCTCCCTTGTGCCTTTACACTCTACGAATGATTTCCAACCATTCTGAGGGAACCTTTGGGCGCCTCCGTTACCTTTTAGGAGGCGACCGCCCCAGTCAAACTGTCCACCTGACACTGTCTCCTACCCGGCTTACGGGTATGGGTTAGAATTTCAATACAACCAGGGTAGTATCCCACCGACGCCTCCCTCGAAGCTGGCGCTCCGAGTTCTCTGGCTCCTACCTATCCTGTACAAGTTGTACCAAAATTCAATATCAGGCTACAGTAAAGCTCCACGGGGTCTTTCCGTCCTGTCGCGGGTAACCTGCATCTTCACAGGTACTATAATTTCACCGAGTCTCTCGTTGAGACAGTGCCCAGATCGTTACGCCTTTCGTGCGGGTCGGAACTTACCCGACAAGGAATTTCGCTACCTTAGGACCGTTATAGTTACGGCCGCCGTTTACTGGGGCTTCAATTCAGAGCTTCGCTTGCGCTAACCCCTCCTCTTAACCTTCCAGCACCGGGCAGGCGTCAGCCCCTATACGTCACCTTACGGTTTTGCAGAGACCTGTGTTTTTGCTAAACAGTCGCCTGGGCCTATTCACTGCGGCTCTCATTGCTGAGAGCACCCCTTCTCCCGAAGTTACGGGGTCATTTTGCCGAGTTCCTTAACGAGAGTTCTCTCGCACACCTTAGGATTCTCTCCTCGACTACCTGTGTCGGTTTGCGGTACGGGCACCTCCCGCCTCGCTAGAGGCTTTTCTTGGCAGCGTGAAATCAGATACTTCGCTCTAAAGAGCTCCCCATCACAGCTCAACGTTACAGGAAGCGGATTTGCCTACTTCCACGCCTTACTGCTTGGGCGTACTCAACCAACGGTACGCTTATCTTATCCTACTGCGTCCCCCCATTACTCAAACGGCGGGGAGGTGGTACAGGAATATCAACCTGTTGTCCATCGTCTACGCCTATCGGCCTCGACTTAGGTCCCGACTAACCCTGAGCGGACGAGCCTTCCTCAGGAAACCTTAGTCATACGGTGGATGGGATTCTCACCCATCTTTCGCTACTCATACCGGCATTCTCACTTCTAAGCGCTCCACCAGTCCTTCCGGTCTGACTTCAACGCACTTAGAACGCTCTCCTACCACGGACATCTTAGATGTCCATCCACAGCTTCGGTGAATCGTTTAGCCCCGATACATTTTCGGCGCAGCGTCACTCGACCAGTGAGCTATTACGCACTCTTTAAATGATGGCTGCTTCTAAGCCAACATCCTGGTTGTCTAAGCAACGCCACATCCTTTTCCACTTAACGATTACTTTGGGACCTTAGCTGGTGGTCTGGGCTGTTTCCCTTTTGACTACGGATCTTATCACTCGCAGTCTGACTCCCGTGTATAAATATCTGGCATTCGGAGTTTGTCTGAATTCGGTAAAGCGAGATGCCCCCCTAGTCCAAACAGTGCTCTACCTCCAGTATTCTCTATCACGAGGCTAGCCCTAAAGCTATTTCGGAGAGAACCAGCTATCTCCAAGTTCGATTGGAATTTCTCCGCTACCCACACCTCATCCCCGCACTTTTCAACGTGCGTGGGTTCGGGCCTCCAGTGAGTGTTACCTCACCTTCACCCTGGACATGGGTAGATCACCTGGTTTCGGGTCTACGACCACATACTCATTCGCCCTATTCAGACTCGCTTTCGCTACGGCTCCGCCTTCTCAGCTTAACCTTGCACGTAATCGTAACTCGCCGGTTCATTCTACAAAAGGCACGCTATCACCCATTAACGGGCTCTAACTACTTGTAGGCACACGGTTTCAGGTTCTATTTCACTCCCCTTCCGGGGTGCTTTTCACCTTTCCCTCACGGTACTGGTTCACTATCGGTCACTAGGTAGTATTTAGCCTTGGGAGATGGTCCTCCCGGATTCCGACGGAATTTCACGTGTTCCGCCGTACTCAGGATACACTCAAGAGAGAATGAACTTTCGACTACGGGGCTTTTACCCGCTATGGCGGACCTTTCCAGATCGCTTCGCCTAATTCATTCCTTTGTAACTCCATATAGAGTGTCCTACAACCCCAAGAGGCAAGCCTCTTGGTTTGGGCTCTTCCCGTTTCGCTCGCCGCTACTCAGGAAATCGAATAATTTCTTTCTCTTCCTCCAGGTACTTAGATGTTTCAGTTCCCTGGGTCTGCCTTCAAAACGCTATGTATTCACGTCAAGATACTGTTCCATTACGAACAGTGGGTTCCCCCATTCGGAAATCTCCGGATCAAAGCTTACTTACAGCTCCCCGAAGCATATCGGTGTTAGTGCCGTCCTTCTTCGGCTCCTAGTGCCAAGGCATCCACCGTGCGCCCTTAATAACTTAACCTATAAAGATCAGTTACTGCTTTTCTAAAAAAGAAAAGACTTAAGAACTACACAATCAATTACTTGAATTTTGTTGCTTTCAATGTCGTTTTATCCAGTTTTCAAAGAACAAATCAGCTGACTTCAATCACATCGTGACTAAACATCAGTGAAATACTCCGTGCAGATTTGCGACGAAAGCTTTGAATTACTTCCTAGCTTTTCTTCGCGGCAGGAGCACAATTTGAAAATTCATTACTGAACCTTCAAAACTGAACACAAAACGTTAATGCTGGTTTGACCACAGAAGGTCAACCATTCCGTTAAATATCCTTAGAAAGGAGGTGATCCAGCCGCACCTTCCGATACGGCTACCTTGTTACGACTTCACCCCAATCATCTGTCCCACCTTCGACGGCTGGCTCCCAAAAGGGTTACCCCACCGGCTTCGGGTGTTACAAACTCTCGTGGTGTGACGGGCGGTGTGTACAAGGCCCGGGAACGTATTCACCGCGGCATGCTGATCCGCGATTACTAGCGATTCCGGCTTCATGTAGGCGAGTTGCAGCCTACAATCCGAACTGAGAACGGTTTTATCGGATTAGCTCCCCCTCGCGGGTTGGCAACCGTTTGTACCGTCCATTGTAGCACGTGTGTAGCCCAGGTCATAAGGGGCATGATGATTTGACGTCATCCCCACCTTCCTCCGGTTTGTCACCGGCAGTCTCCTTAGAGTGCCCAACTAAATGATGGCAACTAAGAACAAGGGTTGCGCTCGTTGCGGGACTTAACCCAACATCTCACGACACGAGCTGACGACAACCATGCACCACCTGTCACCACTGTCCCCGAAGGGAAAGCTATGTCTCCATAGCGGTCAATGGGATGTCAAGACCTGGTAAGGTTCTTCGCGTTGCTTCGAATTAAACCACATGCTCCACCGCTTGTGCGGGCCCCCGTCAATTCCTTTGAGTTTCAGTCTTGCGACCGTACTCCCCAGGCGGAGTGCTTAATGCGTTAGCTGCAGCACTAAGGGGCGGAAACCCCCTAACACTTAGCACTCATCGTTTACGGCGTGGACTACCAGGGTATCTAATCCTGTTTGCTCCCCACGCTTTCGCGCCTCAGTGTCAGTTACAGACCAGAAAGTCGCCTTCGCCACTGGTGTTCCTCCAAATCTCTACGCATTTCACCGCTACACTTGGAATTCCACTTTCCTCTTCTGCACTCAAGTCCCCCAGTTTCCAATGACCCTCCACGGTTGAGCCGTGGGCTTTCACATCAGACTTAAAGGACCACCTGCGCGCGCTTTACGCCCAATAATTCCGGACAACGCTTGCCACCTACGTATTACCGCGGCTGCTGGCACGTAGTTAGCCGTGGCTTTCTAATAAGGTACCGTCAAGGTACAGCCAGTTACTACTGTACTTGTTCTTCCCTTACAACAGAGTTTTACGATCCGAAAACCTTCTTCACTCACGCGGCGTTGCTCCATCAGGCTTTCGCCCATTGTGGAAGATTCCCTACTGCTGCCTCCCGTAGGAGTCTGGGCCGTGTCTCAGTCCCAGTGTGGCCGATCACCCTCTCAGGTCGGCTACGCATCGTCGCCTTGGTGAGCCGTTACCCCACCAACTAGCTAATGCGCCGCGGGCCCATCCTATAGCGATAGCGTAAACCATCTTTCAACATTTCATCAGGAGATGAAATGTGTTATTCGGTATTAGCCCCGGTTTCCCGGAGTTATCCCCAACTATAGGGCAGGTTGCCCACGTGTTACTCACCCGTCCGCCGCTAACTTGACAGGAGCAAGCTCCCATCAAGTCCGCTCGACTTGCATGTATTAGGCACGCCGCCAGCGTTCGTCCTGAGCCAGGATCAAACTCTCCATAAAAGAGAAAATTTGATTAGCTCAAATTTTGCTGGCATCAATTTTGATGTCCAAAATTTCGTTTCCCTAAATTAATAGAAGAAACTATGTTCATTAACGTTTTGTTGTTCAGTTTTCAAGGTTCATCGACATCGCTTTAACAGCGACTTGATTATTGTAACATCATCAATTTGTTATGTCAACAATAATTTTTGTTCACCACTTATTCAAAAGCGACTTTTCAAATATATCATTTCCACCAAAAGATGTCAATCATTTTCTGATTCAATTTAATCGCATAATCAAAAATATTTACAATCATATCACTCTTCTATATCGAAAGCAATATATTTCATTCGTTTTTAATATTAATTTGATATTACATTAGCGACATTTATTAATATATCACTATAGTTATCTTTTATCAAGTATTAAATATAATAGCCTCCCATCTAACTTAATTGGTAGTTTTTCTGTAAAATCTGAGATATATTCTTCATAATATAAGAAGAATATCTTATTGTGAAGGAGATTAATATGACGAGTATTACATTTAATCAGATCCATAGAGATGGACAAATAGTAAAAGCAACAAAAGAATACGAACACTTTCATGATTCAGAGTTTCTAAGCCGTTATGATAGTAACCTAATTGCTTGGAAGTGCATGCCTTCAACCGCTTTATTTAAGGAAATTGAAGTTACTTTAAGCAACTTTCATTTACTTAATAACCAAAAGCATCTAAAATTCATATTCCCACCTAACGAAAAATTAACTAATGAATTACATAACTACTTATTATCAAAAAATTATAGTATTGGATTTCTGGAACTCTATTCTATCCAGCCCAAAGATTTTAAAGCTAGTAAAAACACTCAAATAGAAATTCAATTTGTTAAAGAGGAGAATATTGAAGACTTTTTACAGTTACAATATCATGAGGACTTACAGTTTGGTGAAAGTTTCGCTACAGAGAAACAAGTTTATCTTAGAAAGCAGTATATAAAAGATAATGTCTACTTTATTATTGCTTACGATCAAATGAAACCTATAGGATCAGTTATTATAATTCAAAAGGACAATACTGCAGAAATTGATAATTTGTTTGTATTGGATTCACATCAACGTAAAGGTATAGGGAGTTCGATACAACATTTTGTTATGGAACATTTTCACAATAAAACAATCACTTTAGTTGCTGACGGCGAAGATACCCCAAGAGAAATGTACCAACGACAAAATTATCGTCTGAAAGGTTTTCAATACGAAGCTTTGAAAGTACAAGAGTAGTATTTACATATAGGAGATGTTTTAAGGCAATTTACATCTCCTATCAATACTTAGTATGGAACCTCATTTAACTTTATCGGTGTTACTATTCCATTTTCCCAATCCGATCTAATTATACTGTAGCAAACTGAGTCATGGATGCTGCCGTCTTTATTCTCCCAAGAACTTCTTAAGTACCCCTCTTTTACAAAACCACAATTGCTTAATGTTTTTCTCATCCCATGATTATCGCCACGAGTGTAAGCTTCAATTCTAATCTTTTTATCTTGTAATTTGAATAGGTAATCTACTAGCCAATTAACAGTTTCTCTACCATACCCCTGCCCTCTATATGCACTATCTAATCGAATATCAAAAAGCGGTATGGTATCACCAATATCATCAATGACAATTAATCCAATTTTCTTGTTTGATAGTTCGACCCAAAATGTTTCACGTTCCTCATAGTACCATCCCTTATTAACTAAATGCACAATCTGTTCCACAGAAGTGTTTGGTTCTGAGTGATAATCCCACGAATTATTTATCATAAAGGATATTAGATCCTCTAGTTCATTTTGAAATAACCTATATTGTAATTTTTGCATTCCCGCTTCAACTCCTAATTGTCAAAACCGCTTACATCCATTTTTAATCAAATTTATTCTACATTTCTTATAATCTCTTTATGGCTCTTTGCTAGATGGATTAAATTAAACTTACCTTGCCGTATTAAACCGATTACCTTCCTTGCCTCTTCCCAAGCTAAATCATACATAGACTTATTGATTACACCTTCAGATAAAGCTTCATCAAGTTCCTCTTCATCCAAAAGCACTATTTCCCCAGTCGGAAATACAACAATATCCAAATATAAATCATCCATCCAAGGGATATTATCCTTTATACCAATCTCATAGCAAATGTCTATATACCATTGTATTATCTCATCTTGCGCATCAAACATTGTAGTAACTGAATAGTTTCTTCCAATCGGAAAATGTTGAAGCCATGAATAACCGTCATTAACTATGCAAACTTCATTTACCCCATTTTTTACAACTAATGGCTCCAATACTTCTTTGATATTCAATAGGGTAATGTATCCCCTAAAGTCTTTATCTTGATGGAAGTTTTGTTGATAATCACTTTTCAAAACGCGTTTCCAATCAGATCGATTACCATACTTTCTTTTTAACATCTTCTCCTCCTTTTAAGCTGATTGCTCTTATACTATTTTATAATCATTCGTTTGAATAATCTAAATATTTATTAGATAATAATTTCCGGAGGTGTTTACATGCGTGATAGAGGTTCTTGTATTCTAATGAAGGATAAGAAAATTGCTTTAATCAAAAGAATAAGAGATGGAATGGTTTATTATGTTTTTCCAGGTGGGGGAATAGAAAAAGGTGAAACTCCTGAAGAAGCAACAAAAAGAGAAGCATTTGAAGAATTGGGCGTCAGTATTATTGTAAAAGATTGTTTTGCAGAAGTTTCATATAACGGCATTCAATATTTTTTCATAGCCGATATCATTGAAGGGAAAATTGGAGATGGACAAGGAGAAGAGTATACCGATTCAGCGAGAAATCGAGGTGTCTATCAGCCAATGTGGGTCGAGATAAATGACCTTCTCTCTTTAGATATTCGTCCTATTGAAGTAGCTAAAAAAGCACACGCAAAATTTGCTTAAAAACGAACGTGGAGATGGAATCTGCGTTCTTCTGGTCATTATCGTTTTCGAAAACTTAATAATCTTTTATATGAGAGCAGAAATAGTCAGATTAAGAATAACAGCATTATGACAGTCATACTTGTCATGGATAGCTTTGTTTTCTCGACAAATTAAAAAGATTGTAAAAGGAGTAATAAGTGTTTTGAAAAAGATATCTTTAGCAATCATTTTTTTAGTACTCCTACTAATAGCATGTCCATCAAATAATAACGACTTAATATTTACTGGTGAGAGTGAATTATGGTCGGCAGTAGTAGTAGTAAATCAAAGTATTGGAGTAGAAAAATATCACATGCAGCTTAATTACAAAGGAACTAACATCGAGAAAATTGATTTCTTTCATTACCAAGTTGCATCACTTAATAATACAAATATAGAATTCGGTGTATCTAATGCTACTTTAAATGATGAAGGCGTATATCTTAAGAAATTATTAGCATCGAACAGTCCTACTTCAAAAGCAGAAGATGAATTAGTAGTAAAAATAAAATACAATAATAATAGCGACAGCTTTACTTTGTCTACCAAGTAAAAGGTGCTTTGTAGAGGGAGATCTTTAATAAGCTGGTTTTATTCTTGTTTTCTCTAGTTGACTCTATTCATAATAAATAAGATTATCAAAAATCACTGAATACTCACTGGTTTTTGGTCGCCTAGTAATGGCCAGTTCTCACAGCAAGTGCCTCCAACTATCATAGACCCTAAAGTACTTAACTTACTTTTCTGGCTTTCTTCGTTCTATCCCATTACAGCTTATTGAGATACTTCTTTGTTTCGCTATCTTGTTTTGTCCCAATGGCTACTCACATACAGACAATTCAGTAAAAGTACACTGCACTTCGATTTCCTTGTTCTCTTGTTACCCTTGGTTCTGCCACTTCTCGAGTTCTTTCTTCCGTATTTACCTCTTCTTTTTAGCAACGCCAATTAAACTTCAATTCCTATTGTTGTGGCTTTTTTTTACAATAAAAAAACCACTGAATCCTCAGTGGTTTCATTTGCCTAGCGACGTCCTACTCTCACAGGGGGAAGCCCCCAACTACCATCGGCGCTAAAGAGCTTAACTTCCGTGTTCGGTATGGGAACGGGTGTGACCTCTTTGCCATCATCACTAGACTATTTAGTTGAAAGAACTTTGTTCTCTCAAAACTGGATAAAGACATTGATTGCGTTCAAGATTTGGTTAAGTCCTCGATCGATTAGTATTCGTCAGCTCCATGTGTCACCACACTTCCACCTCGAACCTATCTACCTCATCGTCTTTGAGGGATCTTACTTACTTGCGTAATGGGAAATCTCATCTTGAGGGGGGCTTCATGCTTAGATGCTTTCAGCACTTATCCCGTCCACACATAGCTACCCAGCGATGCCTTTGGCAAGACAACTGGTACACCAGCGGTGTGTCCATCCCGGTCCTCTCGTACTAAGGACAGCTCCTCTCAAATTTCCTACGCCCACGACGGATAGGGACCGAACTGTCTCACGACGTTCTGAACCCAGCTCGCGTACCGCTTTAATGGGCGAACAGCCCAACCCTTGGGACCGACTACAGCCCCAGGATGCGATGAGCCGACATCGAGGTGCCAAACCTCCCCGTCGATGTGGACTCTTGGGGGAGATAAGCCTGTTATCCCCGGGGTAGCTTTTATCCGTTGAGCGATGGCCCTTCCATGCGGAACCACCGGATCACTAAGCCCGTCTTTCGACCCTGCTCGACTTGTAGGTCTCGCAGTCAAGCTCCCTTGTGCCTTTACACTCTACGAATGATTTCCAACCATTCTGAGGGAACCTTTGGGCGCCTCCGTTACCTTTTAGGAGGCGACCGCCCCAGTCAAACTGTCCACCTGACACTGTCTCCTACCCGGCTTACGGGTATGGGTTAGAATTTCAATACAACCAGGGTAGTATCCCACCGACGCCTCCCTCGAAGCTGGCGCTCCGAGTTCTCTGGCTCCTACCTATCCTGTACAAGTTGTACCAAAATTCAATATCAGGCTACAGTAAAGCTCCACGGGGTCTTTCCGTCCTGTCGCGGGTAACCTGCATCTTCACAGGTACTATAATTTCACCGAGTCTCTCGTTGAGACAGTGCCCAGATCGTTACGCCTTTCGTGCGGGTCGGAACTTACCCGACAAGGAATTTCGCTACCTTAGGACCGTTATAGTTACGGCCGCCGTTTACTGGGGCTTCAATTCAGAGCTTCGCTTGCGCTAACCCCTCCTCTTAACCTTCCAGCACCGGGCAGGCGTCAGCCCCTATACGTCACCTTACGGTTTTGCAGAGACCTGTGTTTTTGCTAAACAGTCGCCTGGGCCTATTCACTGCGGCTCTCATTGCTGAGAGCACCCCTTCTCCCGAAGTTACGGGGTCATTTTGCCGAGTTCCTTAACGAGAGTTCTCTCGCACACCTTAGGATTCTCTCCTCGACTACCTGTGTCGGTTTGCGGTACGGGCACCTCCCGCCTCGCTAGAGGCTTTTCTTGGCAGCGTGAAATCAGATACTTCGCTCTAAAGAGCTCCCCATCACAGCTCAACGTTACAGGAAGCGGATTTGCCTACTTCCACGCCTTACTGCTTGGGCGTACTCAACCAACGGTACGCTTATCTTATCCTACTGCGTCCCCCCATTACTCAAACGGCGGGGAGGTGGTACAGGAATATCAACCTGTTGTCCATCGTCTACGCCTATCGGCCTCGACTTAGGTCCCGACTAACCCTGAGCGGACGAGCCTTCCTCAGGAAACCTTAGTCATACGGTGGATGGGATTCTCACCCATCTTTCGCTACTCATACCGGCATTCTCACTTCTAAGCGCTCCACCAGTCCTTCCGGTCTGACTTCAACGCACTTAGAACGCTCTCCTACCACGGACATCTTAGATGTCCATCCACAGCTTCGGTGAATCGTTTAGCCCCGATACATTTTCGGCGCAGCGTCACTCGACCAGTGAGCTATTACGCACTCTTTAAATGATGGCTGCTTCTAAGCCAACATCCTGGTTGTCTAAGCAACGCCACATCCTTTTCCACTTAACGATTACTTTGGGACCTTAGCTGGTGGTCTGGGCTGTTTCCCTTTTGACTACGGATCTTATCACTCGCAGTCTGACTCCCGTGTATAAATATCTGGCATTCGGAGTTTGTCTGAATTCGGTAAAGCGAGATGCCCCCCTAGTCCAAACAGTGCTCTACCTCCAGTATTCTCTATCACGAGGCTAGCCCTAAAGCTATTTCGGAGAGAACCAGCTATCTCCAAGTTCGATTGGAATTTCTCCGCTACCCACACCTCATCCCCGCACTTTTCAACGTGCGTGGGTTCGGGCCTCCAGTGAGTGTTACCTCACCTTCACCCTGGACATGGGTAGATCACCTGGTTTCGGGTCTACGACCACGTACTCATTCGCCCTATTCAGACTCGCTTTCGCTACGGCTCCGCCTTCTCAGCTTAACCTTGCACGTAATCGTAACTCGCCGGTTCATTCTACAAAAGGCACGCTATCACCCATTAACGGGCTCTAACTACTTGTAGGCACACGGTTTCAGGTTCTATTTCACTCCCCTTCCGGGGTGCTTTTCACCTTTCCCTCACGGTACTGGTTCACTATCGGTCACTAGGTAGTATTTAGCCTTGGGAGATGGTCCTCCCGGATTCCGACGGAATTTCACGTGTTCCGCCGTACTCAGGATACACTCAAGAGAGAATGAACTTTCGACTACGGGGCTTTTACCCGCTATGGCGGACCTTTCCAGATCGCTTCGCCTAATTCATTCTTTTGTAACTCCATATAGAGTGTCCTACAACCCCAAGAGGCAAGCCTCTTGGTTTGGGCTCTTCCCGTTTCGCTCGCCGCTACTCAGGGAATCGAATAATTTCTTTCTCTTCCTCCAGGTACTTAGATGTTTCAGTTCCCTGGGTCTGCCTTCAAGACGCTATGTATTCACGTCAAGATACTGCTCCATTACGAACAGTGGGTTCCCCCATTCGGAAATCTCCGGATCAAAGCTTACTTACAGCTCCCCGAAGCATATCGGTGTTAGTGCCGTCCTTCTTCGGCTCC
>NZ_CP028083.1:3950000-4142194 GCF_005491425.1 Lysinibacillus sp. SGAir0095
GCATCATTAAAGGAGCAATGATTGCAAAGGCCATATATGGCTTTAAGTACCTTTTCAAGGATAATACCGATTGCATGAAGTACCTTCTTTCTATCTCACTATAACTAAATTAAATTTTGCCTTTTGCAAAAGTAACATTTATTCTGTAGGATCTTCCTCTACAGAGTGGGTGTTCGAAATTTCATCCAGCTCAAAGGCTGCTTTAAAATCATTCATAATTGCTTCTGTCGCTTTTAGTTCCCCTGCAATCACTTGTTGGATGGATTTTAGTTCTTGTGATTCTAATTGTTGCTTTAAAGTATCTCGTCTCACTATTAGTTTTTCGTAAAATGCCAGTGCTCTTCCGCGTCTAAATGTTTTGGCACCATGGTGCCCTCTTCCACGTCGATCGTGGCGTTCTTTTCGATTCATCATCTCTTCTTCCCGGTTTTTCTCATTTGATTCGTTTTTCATAAAAAATCACCCCTCGTATACGATTGTATACATAAGTATACAGATTTACAATATTATTTAACTTAAATTAAGCAGGAATTTTTTAATACGTATTTAAATACATCAAGAAGAAATTTTTTTATAATAGAGTCATCAAATAAATTTATAAAGAGGGTTGTCTATGAAATTAAGAGTTTCGGCAGTTCAATATCATCTTCATACAATTGAGTCATTTGAAGATTTTGCAAAGCAAAGCGAACACTATATTAAGGCTGCATTAGAGTTTGAAACCGAATTTATTTTGTTCCCTGAGTTTTTTACTACCCAATTACTTTCCATAAAAGGGGAAAATGGCAAACCACTAACTATCAATGACCTGCCTTCATTTACTGAACAGTACCACGAATTGTTCACTCAGCTCGCCAAACAATACAATATCCATATTATCGCTGGTACACATGTGGTAAATGTGGATGGGAAGCTACGAAATACAGCCCATTTATTCTATCCGGATGGACGAATTGGCACTCAGGCAAAGCTTCATATTACGCCCACTGAAGTACACGAATGGAACATGTCTGCTGGGGAAGGCTTAGAGGTATTTGAAACTGAGAAAGGCACAATTGCTATTTTAACTTGCTATGATATTGAGTTCCCTGAAATTGTCCGAATGGCGAAAGCTAAAGGGGCAGATGTCATTTTCTGCCCATCTTGTACAGATGATCGTCATGGTTTCCATCGCGTTCGCTACACAAGTCATGCTCGAGCAATTGAAAACCAAGTATATGTAGTTTTAACAGGAACAGTCGGAGCATTGCCAACTGTTGACTTTATGAGAGCAAACTTCGGCCAGGCAGCAATCATTACACCAAACGATGTACCATTCCCTCCAAAAGGGCTTTTAGCTGAAGGGGAAATTAACAACGATATGTTAGTGACAGCCGACCTTGATATTGAACTACTTGAAAAAGTACGCGAAAAAGGTTCTGTTACAACATGGAGAGATCGTCGTATTGACCTTTATACAGATTGGAGATAAAAGCTGTTTTACTTTATCTGTTGCGGGATAACTTTAAGAAAGCGAGGTGTATCCTTGTACCGAAGTGAACAAATATTATTTGATAAGGGTAAACCTGTTCGTATCGCTGTAAGAAATTATTCTAAAGATGATTTTGATGAATTGATTGATATTCAAAGGGAATGCTTTCCACCACCCTTCCCTTCTGAACTATGGTGGAATAAAGAACAACTAACGAATCATGTTACACTATTCCCCGAGGGGGCTTTATGTATTGAAATTGATGGGCAGGTTGTCAGTTCCTTAACAGGCGTTTGTACACATTTTGATCCAGCTCATCCAAATCACACATGGGATGAAGCAACAGACAGTGGCTATATTAACAATCATAGTACGAACGGAAATACACTCTACATTGTCGATATTAGTGTTCGACCAGCTTTTCGTTCTTTAGGGCTTGGCAAAATTATGATGCAGGCCATGTACCATGTTGTGGTTGAAAAGGGATTGGAACGCCTTCTTGGCGGAGGTAGAATGCCTGGTTATCATAAGCATGCAAAAAACATGTCAGCCGATGGATATATTGAGAAAGTAGTAAGTGGCGAATTATATGATCCGGTCATTTCATTTTTATTGAAATGCGGGCGTATGCCACTTGCAGTAGTCGCTAATTATTTAGAGGATGAAGAATCTTTAAATTTCGGTGTCTTAATGGAATGGAAAAATCCATTTAAAATTTTATAACCTAATTACAGAGGCTTAACTTGTATGGTCTCTGTATTTTTTATGAGTCTTAGGAAATTATTTAGTCTTTTTATTTCCCGGGTTACTGTAAATGCTTAGGTTGATTTGATTTATGTGGTTTATTCTCCACCTCTGTGAATAAATTGGGCTGCTGATCATTTTTCGATTGCTCCGAGAATTGAATTTGATTTGCTAAATTTGAATTCATCAGAAGAGCTAATTGGTGAATTTCTTGTTGCACTAATTGAATGTCCTTTTTAGAGGCAGGTTGTGCTTCTTCTTTTAAAATGTAACCAATACGTCCATTCGGTTCTAACGTTGCATATTGTATGTCTTTTATATCTTTTACACTCTGCTGTCTTAAAGACATTTCAAGTTGATCGACCGTAATCCTTAATTTTCTTAAATTTTGTTCATGTAATGACCCATTTTCGATTAATATTTTCGATTTGCCTGTAATGAACTTTTCAACTTTATCAGACTTCAGTTGAATATACTCCACCACTACTAATGTTAAGACTAACGTGATTCCTACCAAAAGTGTCGTCCAAACATCTTCACCCGCAACGGGTTGTATTAATAACGAACCCAGTCCAATCATGATCACTGTTTGAGCTAATGTCATTTGCGATATTGATTTTCTTCCAGCAATTCTGAGTATTAGCGTTCCTCCAATCACAATCAATATAGCCTTCCATATCCAATGAAAATCCACGCAATTAACTCCTTTAATGTTTTTTATAGTATTTAACTTCGTGTTTTAACTATTCGTTTAGTAGACATTTTCATATAAAAAATCTCCCACCAAAACTATGGAGAGAGATTCAATTTTTATTGATTTTTATTTAAATTCTCTTGAGCCATTCTTACAAGTTCTTTTACCATGCTGCCGCCTAGTCTGCCACCGACTTTTCCTGCCTGTTCAGAAGTTAGCTTCCCATTATAACCTTCTTTTAATGGAACCCCTACTTCTTCTGCAATTTCATATTTGGCTTGTTCTGGATCGGTTGTGCCAGCAACTTTTGCCTTTAATTGATCGAGTCCTTGACGAGCCTCAGGAACTAGAATTTTATTTCTATTTCTTCTTGCCATTATCATTCCCTCCTTTCTATCTATCATGTCCCAAAAGAGGCTTAAACATGTTCTTACATGAGAATGGATGCAAAAAACCATCCTTCAACATAGGAAATAATATACATTTTTTATAAATTAATAGTAGAAGAAGGAATGTAAAATTTGTATGTTGAACTAATATAAATAAGGGAGAAATTACTAACTAGTAACTTCCGAATTTAATAAAAGGAGCGGATGAAAATGATTCAAAAACCGTTACAAGTCAAATTAATTCCTTACACTATTGAGTCGGTTGTCGAGAACACAAACGAAACACCAAAAGGAGTCGATTTAATTCAAGCACCTACAATTTGGGAAGATAGTCATCAAGGTGAAGGCATTGTAATTGCAGTTATTGATACAGGTATTGAAACAGATCATCCCGACCTCAAAGATCAAATTATCGACGGGAAAAACTTTACTCCCGATTATGATGGAGATCCTAATATATTTGAAGATAATAATGGCCATGGTACCCACGTATCAGGAACAATCGCCGCTACCTTAAATAATGAAGGGGTTGTTGGAGTAGCTCCTAAAGCAAAAATCCTAAGTTTAAAAGCATTAACTGGACAAGGGTCTGGAGATTATGAGTGGATTATCAATGCCATTAATTATGCAGTAGAGTGGCGTGGACCCGAGCAAGAACGAGTACGCGTCATTTCAATGTCTCTTGGCGGTCCTGAAGATGTTCCTGAAATGCATAAAGCCATTCAAAACGCAGTTAGCCAAGATATTTCAGTTGTTGTCGCAGCTGGTAACGAAGGGGATAGTAGTGAAGATACATTTGAGTATTCTTATCCCGGTAAATACAATGAGGTCATTCAAGTTGGAGCAGTTGATAATAACTTAAAGCTCGCGCCTTTTACGAATACAAATGAAGAAATAGATTTGGTTGCTCCAGGAGTAGAAGTTGTTTCTACTTACTTAGGAAGCAAATATGCTTCTCTTTCCGGCACATCCATGGCTACTCCTCATATTGCCGGGGCTATAGCACTGCTAATTATTTTAAGTGAAAAAGAGTTTGGTCGTTCTTTAAGTGAAGCGGAAATTTATGCGCAGCTTATTAAACGAACTTTACCAATAGGAAATCGTAAAAGCTCTGAAGGGAATGGTTTCCTCGAACTTAACTTAGTTGAAAAAATTCAAGAGATGATGACTGCAACACATATTTAGCAACCCCGCAATTATTTAGAGCACATTTCATAAGAAAATGTGCTCTAATATTGATTGATACGTTATTGCTATACTTATTTACCTTCTGTAGATTGAAAATAGATGTTAGTTAGAAAAGATGCCTTACCTAATCCATAACAAGTCCACCGTCTACCACCAAATTTTGTCCTGTGATTGCTCGCCCCCACGGTGAAGCAAAAAATAGGGCAACATCTGCTAATTCTCTCGGAGTTGTAACCTTTTGCAACGGTGTAGAAGATTCAATGATTTGGAAAACTTCTGCTGTTGTCACTTTACTTGCATCAGTTTGCTTTAGAAGCCCCCCAGACATCATATTCACCGTAATACCATAAGCACCTAACTCTTTGGCCATATTACGAGTAAAGCCGACTAATGCCGCTTTGGCGGTCGTATATTCATGGTAGGCTACAACAGGATTCTGAAAAAGATTCGTCCCTATATTAATAATCCGCCCAAAGCCAAGTTCCTTCATATCATTTAGACAGGCTTGAACACTATTTAGAGCACCCTGAATTGTTCCTTCGAATTGCTTATTATAATCAGCCCAGCTGAGCTCAAAGGCATTTTTTTGTGTAAGCGGATTAAACTCAAAATCAATCAGTGCATTATTTACAACCGTTGTGATAGGTGTATTAAAGTATTGTTTCGCTGAATCCACCATTTGGATGACTTCTTGACGATTCCGTATATCTGCTCGCAAAGCAATTACCTTATCCCCTAACTCTTTGGCCAAATCCTCAGCCTTTTCCTGACTCTGATAATAGTTAATAACGACATTTGCCCCTTCCATTACAAATGCTCTAACAAGTTCTTCACCAACACCTCTACTTGCACCTGTTATCAACACAGTTTGTTCATTTAGTTTCATTCCCATTTCCCCCACTTAGAGCCTGAATTGTTTTTTCTATATTTGGACTTTCACAAATGACTGAAATGACAGATACTCCATCAGCACCGCTTGAACGAACTTCAGCTGCATTCTTTTCATTGATTCCACCAATCCCTACTATCGGAAAATTGGGATACTGACTTCTTGCCTTTTGCAAAAAATCAACTCCAGCAGGTGGTTGTGCATCTGTTTTGGATTTCGTTGCATAAATGGGACCAATACCCACATAATCTGCACCACTTTTAACAGCTAGCTCCATCTCCTGTTCATTATGTACAGATACACCGATGATTTTATTTTTCGCTCTTGCCCGAAATTCGGTAATTGCCAGATCATCCTGCCCAACATGAATACCATCAGCATCTAGCTTTAATGCCAGTTCGACATCATCATTCACAATAAATGGCACGCCATATGCCTTACAAAGCTTCTGGCATGCACGTGCAAATGACTCAAGTGCTTCACCAGTTAAACTGCCTTCTCCCTTTTCACGAAGCTGGAAGCACGTAATCCTTGCTTTCAGTGCTTTTTCTAGCGTTTCTAGTGGTTCCGAAGAATTTAGTGTCCCCATTATAAAGTACACATTTAAGCTGTCACGATTCATGGACTATTACCTCGCAATGCCCATTTGCCCTCTTATACGCAAAATGATTTGTCGGGCCATGTCCATTTCCAATCGATAAAGGAATAGAAATGGCTAAATGTATGAATTTCTTTGCTTCAATAATGGCCTCCTCTATCGTTAACCCTTTTGCTAAACCCGCTGTAATGGCTGCTGAAAAGGTACACCCGGTACCATGCGTATCCTTCGTTTGGACACGTGGTGTCATCATTGTAAAGAAACCACCGTTCCAATAAACAGTGTCCGCAGCAAATTCTCCAGCTAAATGACCTCCTTTCATCACTACATACTGCACGCCCATTGCCAATAGCTTTTTCGCTGCTAGTTCGATATCTTTGGCATTACATATAGACATCCCTGTAAGTGTCTCTGCTTCGGGAATGTTCGGCGTACAAATTGTCGTCAGCGGAAGTAATTTTGTTTTTAGCGCCATCACTGCTTCCTCTTGCAATAAACTCGCTCCTCCTTTGGCAACCATGACTGGATCAACGATAAGGGGAATATTTTGTCCTTTCATCACATCTGCTACAATCTCAATGAGTTCAGCAGAAAAGAGCATGCCTGTTTTAACTGCTTGAACATTAAAATCTGATAGTACAGCATCTAATTGTAGTTTCAAAAATGCAGGTGCGACTTCAGAAATTCCATGGACGCCAAGTGTATTTTGTGCTGTGAGGGATGTAATGGCTGTGGTACCAAATACACCAAGCTCCTGAAATGTTTTGACATCGGCCTGAATTCCCGCGCCTCCTCCAGAATCTGAACCGGCAATTGATAAGGCTATCATTGGCATCCCTCCGCTAATTTTTGGAGTGTATTAATGAATTTGAACTGGAATGTCCCTAACTCTTTGCCACTTTGTTCACTTGCTTCTTTATATTGTTTTAACGTAGAAGCCAAATCCTGCATTGGTTGCTCGCTACTTGCTAATACTGCTGCGCAAATAGCACTTAATAAGCAGCCTGTTCCAGTCACACGGGTTGCATATACATTTCCGCCATGTACTTGTATAATGTCTTCCCCATCAGTCACTAGATCAGCCTCACCTGTTACAACAACGATGCATTTGTACTTCCTTGCAACCTCTTTTGCCACTTGGATTGTGTCCATATCACCCTTGCCACTATCGACACCACGAGACTCCCATGCGACACCGTAGATTGAAGCCAGCTCTCCTTCATTACAACGAAGTACATCGATCTTAATCTGTTCAAGGAGTTGCATAACGACATTTTTACGGAAGGGTGTTGCCCCAACGCCTACAGGATCTAGAACAACTGGCACACCGCATTCATTTGCCTTTTTCCCGGCAACAAGCATTGCCTCACTGGTGCGGGTATTGACTGTCCCAATATTTAAAAGCAAAGCACCTGCTATCGAAACCATATCTCCTACTTCTTCTACTTCATCTGCCATTACTGGTGAAGCCCCGATAGCCAGTAAACCATTGGCTGTAAAATTCGCTACAACATAGTTCGTTATACAATGAACAAGTGGTTTTGCGTGATTAATTTTCGTTAGCATAGCCTCTCACCTCTTCCATCTAGTTTTGTTGCATGCATGGCATTTTGTCCTTGTCCATCTGATTCTGTTTGAAATTTCTTCAAAAAATGCATCTCCTTGTCCTCCTTTTAGTGATTCCAAGAGCAAAAAAGCCTCTACTTTAGATAGTAAAGGCCAAAAAAAGGTAGACTACACCCTTGATTGCTCCCTACGTCAGTCTTAACTGTCAGGTTCTAAGGGTCAGGTTTTAACCTTCTCAACACGAATGTGTCCCCCCGCAATTAAAGTAATTTTGCAAAAGAAAAGCTCTCCTCGAAAAAAGGAGAGCATACAAGCACATAGATAATTTGTACGTTGCTCCCTACGCCCGTATTAACGGATCAGGTTCTAAGGGTCAGGTTTAACCTTCTCAACACGAATCGTGTCCCCCTGCAAAACATTTAATTAAATTCTATATTACACGAAATTAATGAAAAATCTATATTTGTTTGAAATATTAGGTGATTTTTACCATTAACAATGAAAAAATATATCGTCCTTAAAACCTCATTTCCATAAAAAAAGACCCCCAAAGCAAATGCTTTGAGAGTCTTGAAACGCCAAAATTAACGTTTTGAGAACTGAGGCGCACGACGAGCACCTTTAAGACCGTATTTTTTACGTTCTTTCATACGTGGGTCACGAGTTAGTAAACCTGCAGATTTAAGTGCTGGACGGAAATCTGGGTCAACTGATAGTAACGCACGAGCGATACCGTGACGGATTGCACCAGCTTGACCTGTGAATCCACCACCGTTTACGTTTACAAATACATCATAGCTACCTTTAGTTTGAGTTGCTTCTAATGGTTGGTTGATGATTAAGTGTAAAGTTTCGAATGGTAAGTACTCTTCGATACTACGGTTGTTGATAACAATTTTACCTTCGCCTGGTACTAAACGTACGCGAGCTACTGAGCTTTTACGGCGACCTGTGCCGATATATTGAACTTGTGCCAAGGGTATATCCTCCTCTTAATAATTATCCGCGAAGCGTATAGCTTTCCGGTTTTTGTGCTGCATGTGGGTGTTCTGCTCCAGTATAAACGTTAAGTTTACCGAACATTTTACGTCCTAAAGAGTTTTTAGGAAGCATCCCTTTAACTGCTAATTCGATCATTTGTGTTGGGTATTTGTCTTTCATTTCGCCAGCTGTACGTTGTTTTAAACCACCAGCGAATTGAGTGTGACGGTAATAAATTTTACCTTCTAATTTGTTACCTGTTAAATGAATTTTGTCAGCGTTGATTACGATAACAAAGTCACCTGTGTCTACGTTTGGTGTGAATGTTGGTTTATGTTTACCGCGTAAGATAGCAGCTACTTCAGAAGCTAAACGTCCAAGCGTTTGACCTTCTGCGTCAACTACTAACCATTTACGATCTACTTCGTGACCTTTAGCCATGAATGTTGTACGCATTTATATATCCTCCTAATCGATTCGATTACCGTTATTTTTCATTAGTATACACTTATAAGTTTCGGGGCTTATTTGTGGTGGTAATGAAAATACCATATGTCATCTTATAATATATTTACACATAAGTCAAGAAAAAAAGCAACACACCTGGACGTGTTGCTTATTTATTTTAGCACACATATCTAAGTACGTGTATGACCAGATTTTGGGCGTTCTATGTCTCATTTTTATAGAAAACTTTCTCAAGGTAGAGACCCTGTGGTGGTGCGGTTTTACCCGCATTTCCGCGATCCATTGAAGCAACAATTTTCTTTAAGTCTCCTGCTTCTTTCTTCCCTATACCAACTTCCCACAAGGTACCGGCAATGATTCGTACCATGTTATATAAAAAGCCGTTACCTTCTATGACCATATGAAGCTCTTCTCCCTGCCAGGAGAAGTTCAATGAATGAACAGTACGAACTTTATCTACTACACTTGTATTCGCCGCACAGAAGCATGAGAAATCATGGGTACCGATAATATATTGTGCAGCAGCCTGCATATTATCGATATTCGGCTTCACCCCATTGGTTTCAACCGTATAGTGTCTACGAAAAGGACTTTGCTCTGATTCGCAATTCCAAATGTATCTATACCGTTTCCCCGTTACACTGTATCTAGCATGGAAATCAGCCTCTGCTTCCTCTACTGCTATCACACGGATATCTCGAGGCAATTGGACATTTAATGCTTTTTTATAACGATCCAGTGGAATTGAAAGCGATGTATCAAAATGAATCACCTGTCCAGTTGCATGCACACGGGCATCCGTGCGACCACTCGCAGTTATTTTAACTTTCTCGCCTTTATGCATTTTCGATAATACAGTTTCAATTTCAAGCTGAACAGTTCTTTCCCCTGGTTGAACCTGATACCCTGCAAAAAGAGTACCATCATAGCTAATCGTTGCTTTTAAACGTCTCAATCACGTCACCTCAAACTTATCCCTAATTACGGTAAAATACCAATAATGCCGTCATAATGACAAATACAACTAAACATACTGTGTCGCGCCAATCCCATTTTAACTGGCGATATCGCGTCCGTCCTTCTCCTCCACGATATCCTCGTACCTCCATAGCTGTTGCTAAATCCTCAGCCCGTTTAAAAGCACTGACAAAAAGCGGTACTAAAAGTGGCACAACAGCCTTCACACGATCTTTTAAAGGCCCGGCACTTAAATCCGAACCACGTGCCATTTGCGCTTTCATAATTTTATCTGTTTCATCCATTAATGTCGGTATAAAGCGAAGGGCAATAGACATCATTAAAGCTAATTCATGGACAGGCAGTTTTACCTTTTTTAAAGGGTTTAGCAATACTTCAATCCCATCTGTTATCGAAATAGGTGAAGTCGTCAAAGTCAAAATAGATGTCATAAATACAAGTACCAGGAAACGTATTGAAATAAATATCCCTTGTCTTAACCCTTCCTCATAGACTTTAAAGAAGCCAAGTTCAAGGAGAATGTCCCCTTCTCTAGTAAATAGAATATGAATTAAGAACGTAAATACTAATAGAATCATCACCGGCTTTAAACCATTAATCAAAAAGTATAAACGAATACGAGACATTAAAATAACAAGCAAGGTAAATGCTAATAGAAACGCATAGGTAATGATGTTATTCGCTAAAAAAACTACTAAGATAAAAGCAAAAACAAAGATTAGCTTAGAGCGAGGATCTAATCGATGTACAAATGAATCACCAGGTATATAACGGCCAAAAATCATTTTTTCCATCATTTAGCATCACGCCCCTCTCGTATGGCATGTGCAACTTCCGCTGCCAGTTCTTCCTCTGTTAAGCAAATTTTTGAAAGTGACTTATTCATTAACTTTTCAATCTTTCTTTGGAAACGGACAATATGCGGCAGTTCTAAACGATATTTTTCAAGAGTATCCGCATCCGAAAAAATTTCACTTGGTGTTCCGTTCAGTACACTATGACCTTCATGCATAATCGCGATTTTGTCCGCGTAGCGTGCCGCATCTTCCATACTATGAGTAACTAGTATCGTCGTTAACCCACGTTCTTTATGAAGGGAATAGAACATGTCCATAATCTCTTTTTGCCCACGGGGGTCAAGACCAGCTGTCGGCTCATCTAAAACGATAACCTCAGGATCCATTGCAAGCACACCAGCAATCGCCACACGACGCATTTGGCCACCAGACAAATCAAAGGGTGACTTGTTTAAAGTTTCCTCTGGTAAGCCTACTAGCTTAATTAGCTCGCGTGCCCGTTCTTCAGCTACTTGTTCGGACACTCCAAAGTTCATGGGTCCAAACATAATATCCTTTAGAACGGTTTCTTCAAATAATTGATGTTCAGGAAACTGAAAAACAATGCCCACCTTTTGGCGAACTGGCTTTAGCTCCTTCGCTTTCTTCCCGGCTTCAATTACACGTTCTCCGATATGTACTTGTCCTTTTGACGGCTTTAAAAGGCCATTAAAGTGCTGAAGGATGGTAGACTTCCCCGATCCTGTATGTCCTATGATTGCCTGATAGGTTCCATGAGGAATTGTTAAATCAACACCAAATAAAGCATATTTTTCAAAAGGTGTCCCCATCGAATAGGCGTAGCTTACTTGTTGAAGTTTGATGTCCATAGATCATTCACCAACTCTTCTTCTGTCATATGTTGTCCTGCTAATAACACACCATTTTCTTTGAAAAGGTTTGTCATTCGCATAGCAAAAGGTAGCTCTAAACCAAATTCCACCAACTTGTCACCAAGTGCAAAGATTTCAGTAGGCGTTCCTTCAGCATACTTTTTCCCATCATTCATAAATAACACACGATCAGCAAACAGTGCTTCCTCTACATCATGTGTAATGGAAAGAACAGTTAAACCAATTTCTTCACGTAGTGCACGAACTGTTTTTAATACCTCATCACGACCTTGTGGATCGAGCATGGATGTCGCCTCATCTAAAATCAGGAGCTTTGGTCGCATAGCAAGAGCTCCTGCGATTGCAACTCGTTGTTTTTGTCCACCAGATAAATGGTGAGGCTCATGGTTTAAAAACTTGTCCATCTTTACTTGCGCAAGTGATGAATGAACACGTTCAACCATATCTTTATAGGGTACTCCACTATTTTCTAAAGCAAAGGCTACATCATCTTGCACAGTAGCACCAACAAATTGATTATCAGGATTTTGGAAAACCATACCGATATTTGAACGGGTTTCCCATAAGTTCTCTTCTGTTAAAACATTTCTCATCACACGAACTTCTCCCTCTTGTGGAAAGAGTAATCCGCTTACTAGCTTGACCATCGTTGATTTCCCAGAACCGTTATGTCCGACAATCGCGATCCATTCTCCTTCGTTTATCGAAAACGAAACATTTTGAACAGCTTTTCGAAGCTCCGGGTTATCTGGTGTATATGAAAAACTTACATTATTAAACGATAAAATCTCGGTCACTGATCTTTGCTCCTCTCTATCTCTACTAACTAAATTACACTGTTTTAGACAGCAATGCTACCTTTTCGTATAAGGTGTCATATATATAAATAAGGTACGTTTACAAATCAGCAAAACAACGCGATTGAAACGTACTTTATTTTTGTATATGTAATTTTAAAATACCTTAAGTACAGCAGATAGACTCCAGCCGTTTTTAAGAAAATAAAAAAGCGCGCACCTCATTCAGAGAAATGCGCTTTACTTCTACATTTGTAACAAGAACACAGCTGCTCAATTCCGTGCTCTTTTTGAATGAGGTGCGGAGAGCTAGACGAGACGCCATCAACAAGTGATCCGCTCATTATAACGCTCAAGCCATTTTATTGTCGTATAAATCATTTAATAAAAATAGAGGGGTCCGGGTTCAACCGGTGAACCGGACACCCTCCTACCTGTTTACATAAGAAATCAAATATTAAACTAATTCGATAACTACTACAGGTGCACCGTCACCACGGCGAGGTCCTACTTTAAGGATACGAGTGTAACCACCTTGACGCTCAGCGTAACGTGGTGCAACATCATTAAATAACTTTTGAAGTGCAAATGAAGTTGTTTCGTTACCTTCAGCATCAGTAGTTGTTACTAATTCACGACGGATAAATGCAGCCGCTTGACGACGAGCATGTAAATCTCCACGTTTACCTAAAGTAATCATTTTATCAACTACAGAACGTAATTCTTTCGCACGTGCTTCAGTAGTTTCGATGCGTTCGTTGATGATTAAGTCAGTAGCTAAATCACGTAATAACGCTTTACGTTGAGAACTTGTACGACCAAGTTTTCTGTAACCCATGGATGTTCCCTCCTTTAATCTAGAATGCTATAAGTAAATTCACTTGATTAGTCTTCTTTACGTAATCCTAAACCAAGTTCTTCTAATTTAGCTTTTACTTCTTCTAGTGACTTACGACCAAGATTACGTACTTTCATCATGTCGTCTTCTGATTTATTCGCAAGTTCTAATACCGTATTGATACCAGCGCGTTTTAAACAGTTATAAGAACGAACTGAAAGATCTAACTCCTCAATCGTCATCTCTAAAACTTTTTCTTTTTGATCCTCTTCTTTTTCGACCATGATTTCAGCAGTTTGTGCCTCATTCGTTAAGCCTACAAAGATATTAAGGTGCTCAGTTAGTATTTTCGCTCCGAGCGATATCGCCTCTTTTGGACCGATGCTACCATCTGTCCACACATCAAGTGATAACTTGTCGAAATCAGAATTCTGTCCAACACGAGTGTTCTCTACTTGAAAATTAACGCGTGAAACTGGAGTGTAAATAGAGTCGATCGGGATCACGCCAATAGGAAGATCCTCACGTTTGTTTTGATCAGCAGGAGTATATCCACGGCCACGACGAGCGTACATACGCATACGTAAATGACCATTTTTAGCGATTGTTGCAATATACAAATCTGGATTCAATATTTCAACGTCACTGTCATGTGTGATATCAGCAGCTGTAACCGTTCCATCACCTTTCACATCAATCTCAATAACTTTTTCTTCGTCAGAGTAGATTTTAAGTGCAAGTTTTTTGATATTCAAAATAATTGAAGCAACATCTTCTACTACGCCTTCTACAGTTGAGAATTCGTGTAATACACCATCAATTTGAATAGATGTAACAGCAGCCCCTGGTAATGAAGACAGAAGGATACGACGTAAAGAATTACCCAAAGTGTTTCCGTATCCGCGTTCAAGCGGTTCTACAACAAACTTGCCATATTTGGAATCTTCGCTGATCTCAACAGTTTCAATCTTTGGTTTTTCAATTTCGATCATTCAATTTACCCTCCTTCAAAACATCGAATGTATAGGTTCATAACATCATAATAGTCAAAATTTATTGACTTTATAAGATTTGCACAAGATTTTGTTTTGTACAAGCAATGATGAACTCAAAAAGTACTTTGAGATGCACCCATTACACACGACGACGTTTTGGCGGACGGCAACCGTTATGTGGTACTGGAGTAACATCTTTGATTGCAGTTACATCTAAACCAGCAGCTTGAAGTGCACGAATTGCAGCTTCACGACCAGCACCAGGACCTTTAACAGTTACTTCCAACGTCTTCAGACCATGTTCAACGGACGCTTTTGCAGCAGCTTCAGCAGCCATTTGAGCAGCATAAGGAGTAGATTTACGTGAACCTCTGAATCCAAGCGCACCAGCACTAGACCAAGATACTGCGTTACCTTGCATATCTGTAATCGTTACGATTGTATTGTTAAATGTAGAACGGATGTGAGCAATACCAGATTCGATATTCTTTTTCACACGACGTTTACGAGTTTGTTGTTTACGAGCCATGTTAAGAAGGAACCCCCTTTACTTATTATTTTTTCTTGTTCGCTACAGTTTTACGAGGACCTTTACGCGTACGCGCATTGTTTTTCGTATTTTGACCACGAACAGGTAAACCACGACGGTGACGGATACCACGGTTACAACCGATTTCCATCAGACGTTTAATGTTAAGTGAAATTTCGCGACGTAAGTCACCTTCCACTTTGTAAGTATCTAATTGTTCACGAATTTTGTTTAACTCATCTTCAGTAAGATCGCGTACGCGAGTGTCTGCGTTAACACCAGCAGCAGATAATACTTTTTGAGAAGTAGTTTTACCAATTCCGTAAATGTAAGTTAATGAAATTACCACGCGTTTGTCGCGAGGAATGTCAACTCCAGCAATACGTGCCATGTACGTTGTGCACCTCCTTATAATTATCCTTGTTTTTGTTTGTGTTTAGGATTTTCACAGATTACCATTACTTTACCGCGTCGGCGAATTACTTTACATTTTTCGCAGATCGGTTTCACAGATGGTCTCACTTTCATCTAACCCAACCTCCTTAATAGTCCGGAGTGCAAAAGATTATTTAAAACGGTATGTGATACGACCGCGAGTTAAATCGTATGGAGATAACTCAATAGTAACCTTATCTCCAGGTAAAATACGGATAAAGTGCATACGAATCTTTCCAGAAACGTGTGCAAGCACCGTGTGCCCATTTTCTAATTCTACCTTAAACATCGCGTTTGGCAAAGTCTCAACAACTGTTCCTTCGACTTCAATTACATCGTCTTTCGCCATCAACCCTATCTCCCTTCTATATGCGTTTTTCGATTCTCTAACATACACGATAAAGAGAATCTATGCAACTGTTTTTATTCAATAGAAGCAACTTCACCAACATATGCTTGGATTGTATGAGAGATGTTCGAAAGACGCTCGTCTGGTTTCGCTTCACACAATCCAGGGAATGACTACTTCCGATAAAGAAATGGAATCCATTCTTTACTCGATATCCCGGAATGTCTTGGATGAGAGATTCATACCCGTTACAAAGATGCTTCCACGAAACCCATAACACTTACCACAAAATAGATTCTATCACATTTGTGTCTCGTGTATACCGGGCACAATATGCTTTTGCAACTCTCAATAAAGTTTATTTTGTTGCACCCGCAAATTCTCCCGCGAAAAGCAATTGACTCTCGTCTAATGCCGGGTATCAGCTGCGGCTGCCCTGTAGTAATAGAGCGTCAAGATCAGCAAACACTTTTACGATATCTTGCTGTCCATCGATATTTGTTAAAACACCTTTAGATTCATAGAAATCAAGTAAAGGTTGTGCTTGATTCATATTTACTTCCAGACGGTTTGCTACCGTATCAGGATTATCGTCCGCACGTGTGTATAATTCGCCGCCATCTTTGTCACATTTACCTTCCACTTTTGGAGGGTTGAATAGGACATGATAAGATGTACCACAAGTTTTACAAATTCGACGACCGCTAAGACGTGCAACTAGTTCATCTTTTTCAACTTGGATATTGATAGTATGATCAATTTTCTTCCCAAGTTCATCTAGGATGCTATCTAAAGCCTCAGCTTGTGGAACTGTACGTGGGAACCCGTCTAATAAGAAACCTTTTTCACAATCTTTTTGTGCTAGTCGTTCACGAACGATACCAATCGTAACTTCATCTGGTACTAGAGCACCTTGATCCATATACGATTTAGCTTCTAAACCTAATTCTGTGCCCGCGCTAATAGCAGCACGGAACATGTCGCCTGTAGAAATATGAGGGATTTCGTACTTCTCAACAATTTTGTCTGCTTGTGTACCTTTACCAGCACCAGGTAGACCCATTAAAACGATATTCATACGTTTCACTCCCCCTAAAGCTTGCTGGCTTAGGAAACATAAACGTTTCCTAAAACCTGCATTTATTTCATAAAGCCTTTATAGTGACGTTTTACAAGTTGAGCTTCTAATTGCTTCATTGTTTCTAAAGCAACACCAACTACGATAATTACACTAGTACCACCAATTTGTGCCGAAGCAGGTAGGTTCATGAAATTAATAAATAGGATCGGCAATACTGAAATAACAATTAAGAATAGTGCACCAACAAATGTTAAACGGTAAAGAACTCTTGTTAAGTAACTTTGCGTATCGTTACCCGGGCGTATGCCAGGAATGTACGCACCTTGTTTTTTCAAGTTGTCGGACAAGTTCTCAGGATTCACTTGAATGAATGCATAGAAGTACGTAAACGCAACAATCAGTGCAATATATATAATCATCCCGACAGGTTTATTATAGTCAAACGTGTTCATGATGAAGGTAGTGAAACCATTTTGTCCGAAGAACGTAGCTAAAGTTTGAGGTGTAACAATAAACGCAATCGCAAAGATTACCGGAATAACTCCTGCAGCATTTACTTTTAAAGGTAAATGTGTTTGTTGTCCACCAGCTTGTGGCGTACGACCCGCAACTCGTTTTGCATATTGAATTGGAATTTTACGCAACGCTTGTTGAATATAAATAACTCCAACTACAACTGCAAGCATAACTAAAACAAGTAATACTAGGATAGCAATCTTAATGAATAGCTGATCACCAGCATCCTCGATTTGTTGTGCATAGATTTGGTTCACTGTTGTTGGAATTGCAGCAACAATCCCTGCAAAGATAATGATTGAAATACCATTTCCAACACCATGTGAAGTAATTTGTTCACCTAACCACAGTAAGAAAGAAGTACCCGCAGTTAACACGACCGCGATTGTTAAGTATGATAACACACTCGTATCAGTGATTAACGAACCACCGTACATTTGGTTGAAACCAAATGACATAGCGAACGCTTGAATGAAGGCTAAAATTACTGTTAAGTAACGAGTGAATTGTGCCAGCTTACGTCGACCAACATCACCTTGTTTTGCCCATTCTGCAAACTTTGGAACTACATCCATTTGTAATAGTTGAACAATAATTGAAGCAGTAATGTAAGGCATAATTCCCAATGCAAAGATTGAGAAGTTAGACAATGCACCACCGCCGAAAGTATTAAGGAAACCAATTAAGTTAAACTCATCGGCTACCTTTAATACTTGAGAGTCGACGTTAGGTACTGGAATGAATGTTCCAATACGGAAAACAATCAACATTAATAATGTAAAGATGATTTTATTTCGTATATCTCGAACGCGCATAAAGTTAGAGATCGTCTGAAACATTAAATCACCTCAGTTGTTCCGCCAGCGTTCTCGATTGCTTCTTTAGCTGAAGCAGAGAACTTGTGAGCTTTAACTGTAAGCTTTTTGTTAAGAGTTCCATTACCTAGAATCTTAATTCCAGCTTTTTCATTACTCACAATACCAGTTTCTAGTAATAATGCAGGTGTTACTTCTGCACCATCTTCGAAACGGTTTAATGCATCAAGGTTAACGATTGCGAATTCTTTACGGTTGATGTTCGTAAAGCCGCGTTTTGGTAAACGACGGAATAGTGGGTTTTGACCCCCCTCAAATCCAGGACGAACGCCGCCGCCAGAACGAGCGTTTTGACCTTTATGACCTTTACCTGCAGTTTTACCGTTACCAGAACCGATACCACGACCAACACGGTTACGCTCTTTACGTGATCCTTCTGCTGGTTTTAACTCATGAAGTTTCATATGGGTGGCACCTCCTTGTTCAATGTTTGAAAATTAATTTCCTTTTACAGTAACTAAGTGAGCTACTTTATCTAACATACCGCGAATAGCTGCGTTGTCAGCTTGTTCTACAGTTTGGTTCATTTTACGTAAACCTAGAGCTTCAACAATTTTACGTTGTTGAGGCTTAGTACCGATTAAAGATTTAGTAAGGGTAATTTCTAATTTGTTTGTCATTATAATTCCCCCCCTTAACCTAATAGTTCTTCCACTGATTTACCGCGAAGTTTTGCAACGTCCTCTGCGCGTTTTAGTTCATTTAGACCAGCAACAGTAGCACGTACCATGTTGATTGGTGTGTTTGAACCTAGAGATTTTGAAAGAATATCAGTAATACCAGCAAGTTCAAGTACGGCACGTACAGGACCACCAGCGATAACTCCAGTACCTGGAGCTGCAGGCTTAATTAAGATTTGACCTGCTCCGAAGCGACCAACAACAGCATGTGGAGTTGTTCCACCAACACGTGGCACTTCGATTAAGTTTTTCTTCGCGTCTTCTACAGCTTTACGGATCGCGTCTGGAACCTCTTGAGCTTTACCAGTACCGAAACCTACATGACCGTTTTTGTCACCTACAACAACTAGTGCTGTAAAGCGGAAGCGACGACCACCTTTAACAACTTTAGCAACGCGGTTAATCGTAACTACGCGTTCTTCAAGTTCAAGTTTGTTTGCGTCAATGCGACTCATGAAGTATGTCCCTCCTTCTTATTAAAATTCTAAGCCGTTTTCACGTGCAGCTTCAGCTAAAGCTTTTACACGTCCATGATATAAGTAACCACCGCGGTCAAATACAACAGCAGTAATATTTTTTTCCGCAGCGCGTTTAGCGATTGTTTCACCGATTTTTGTCGCAGCTTCTACATTGCTACCTGCACCCTCAAAACCATTTTCTTGAGAAGTTGCACTAACAAGTGTTACACCAGCAACATCGTCAATAAGTTGTGCGTAAATGTGTTTGTTTGAACGGAATACATTTAAACGTGGACGCTCAGCAGTACCCGAAATTTTTGTACGAACACGCACATGACGTTTTTTACGAACTTGATTTTTATCTTGTTTCGTAATCACAGAGGTCACTCCTTTCTAATGCTCTAAGCAGCATTATTTACCTGTTTTACCTTCTTTACGACGTACAAATTCGCCTTCATAACGAATACCTTTACCTTTATAAGGCTCTGGTGGGCGAACATCACGAATGTTAGATGCTAATGCACCAACACGTTCTTTGCTAATACCTTTAACGATCACTTTAGTGTTTGAAGGAACTTCGATTTCTAGACCTTCTTCAGGTGTGAACTCTACTGGATGAGAGTAACCTACGTTAAGTACAAGTTTTTTACCTTGTAATTGCGCACGGTAACCTACACCGATAAGTTCTAGTGAACGAGTGAATCCTTCAGAAACACCAGTAACCATGTTTGCTAATAGCGCACGAGTTGTACCATGAATAGTACGGTGTTGTTTTGACTCAGAAGGACGAACAACGTTGATGATGTTGCCTTCTAATTCAATTTTCATATCTTGGTTGAATTGACGAGTTAATTCGCCTTTAGGTCCTTTAACAGTAACTGTGTTATCGTCAGCGATAGTAACAGTTACGCCAGCAGGAACCTCGATTGGTTTTTTACCTACACGAGACATTTAGTTGCACCTCCATTCTTTTATTGCTTATTACCAAATGTAAGCTAAGATTTCTCCGCCAACTTTTTTAGCACGTGCTTCTTTATCAGTTAATAAACCTTGAGAAGTTGATACTAAAGCGATACCTAAACCGTTAAGTACACGAGGTACTTCGTCAGTTTTAGCATATACACGTAAGCCAGGTTTTGAAATACGTTTTAAGCCAGTGATAACACGCTCGTTTTCTTTTCCATATTTTAAGAAGATACGGATGATACCTTGCTTATTATCTTCAACATACTCAACATCACGAACGAAACCTTCACGCTTTAAAATTTCAGCGATTTCTTTCTTTAAGTTTGAAGCTGGTACTTCTAACTTCTCGTGACGAACCATGTTAGCATTACGGATGCGTGTTAGCATATCTGCGATCGGATCTGTCATTGTCATAAATTTTACCTCCTTCCCAATTTAGGGGATTACCAGCTAGCTTTTTTAACGCCAGGAATTTGTCCCTTATATGCAAGTTCACGGAAACAAATACGGCAAAGTTTAAATTTACGATATACAGAATGTGGACGACCACAGCGTTCACAACGTGTATATTCTTGTACTTTAAACTTTTGCTTACGTTGTTGTTTAACGATCATTGATTTTTTAGCCACGTTTTCGCCCTCCTTATTTTATTACTTTTGGAACGGCATACCGAATTGTGTCAATAACTCGCGAGCTTCTTCATCAGAATTCGCAGTTGTCACGATTACGATGTCCATACCGCGTACTTTCGAAACTTTATCGTAATCGATTTCAGGGAAAATTAATTGTTCTTTTACACCTAATGTGTAGTTTCCACGACCATCAAATGATTTTTTAGAAACACCGCGGAAGTCGCGTACACGTGGAAGTGAAATAGCAATTAATTTGTCCAAGAATTCATACATACGTTCACCACGTAATGTAACTTTTGCACCGATAGGCATACCTTCACGTAGACGGAAACCAGCGATAGACTTTTTCGCTTTTGTTACAACTGGTTTTTGTCCAGTGATGATTGTTAATTCTTCTACAGCAGCATCTAATGCTTTAGAGTTTTGTACAGCGTCACCAACACCCATGTTGATAACGATTTTGTCTACTTTAGGCACTTGCATTACTGATTTATATTCAAACTTGCTCATAAGAGCAGGAGAAACTTCATTTAAATACTTTTCTTTTAGGCGGCTCATGTTCGTACCTCCCTTCTCAAATTTCTATTTAGTCGATTACTGCACCTGATTTTTTTGCAACACGAACTTTTTTACCATCTTCGATTTTGTAACCTACACGAGTCGGCTCGCCAGATTTCGGATCGATTAGCATTACGTTCGATACGTGGATTGCTGCTTCTTGGCTTACAATACCACCTTGTGGGTTTAACTGGTTAGGTTTAACGTGTTTTTTAACAATGTTAATACCTTCTACAAGAACTCGGTCTTGTTTTGGGAAAGCAGCTAAAACTACGCCTTCTTTACCTTTATCTTTACCAGTAATAACTTTTACTTTGTCGCCCTTTTTTACATGCATTAGTGTCGCACCTCCTTGATTGGTACTATCATGAAATTAAAGAACTTCTGGAGCTAATGAAACGATTTTCATGAAGTTGCTATCACGTAGTTCACGTGCAACAGGTCCGAAAATACGAGTTCCGCGTGGTGACTTATCGTCTTTGATGATTACGCAAGCATTCTCGTCAAATTTAATATAAGTACCATCTTTACGGCGTACACCAGATTTTGTGCGAACGACAACAGCCTTAACAACGTCACCTTTCTTGACAACGCCTCCTGGTGTTGCTTTCTTAACTGTTACAACAACGATATCACCGATGTTAGCAGTTTTACGGCCAGAACCACCAAGTACTTTAATTGTTAAAACTTCGCGTGCACCTGAGTTGTCAGCAACTTTCATACGACTTTCTTGTTGGATCACTTAGGTTACCTCCCTTCGGAATTCGAATGTTTCCGAAAATGTTATTAAATAATAACAGCTTTTTCTACGACTTCCACTAGACGGAAACGTTTTGTAGCTGATAACGGACGAGTTTCCATGATACGTACGATATCACCGATTTTCGCTTCGTTCAACTCATCATGAGCCTTAAATTTTTTAGAGTACTTTACACGTTTACCATATAATTTATGTTTCTTATAAGTTTCAACAAGAACAGTAACTGTTTTGTCCATTTTATCTGAAACTACACGGCCCGTGTAAACTTTGCGTTGATTACGCTCAGTCATACTAAAGAACCTCCTTTATCAGTTATTTGCACTGATTTCTCTTTCACGAATCACAGTTTTCATGCGCGCAATTGCTTTACGAACTTCGCGGATGCGAGCTGTGTTTTCTAATTGCCCAGTCGCCAATTGGAAGCGAAGGTTGAAAAGCTCTTCTTTCAGTGATTTCACTTTTAATTCAATTTCAGAAGTGGCAAGGTCACGGATTTCATTAGCTTTCATTAGATTCACCACCAGTTTCTTGACGTTTAACAATTTTACATTTAACAGGAAGTTTGTGTGATGCTAAACGAAGTGCTTCACGTGCGATCTCTTCAGATACACCAGCAACTTCAAACATAACTTTTCCTGGTTTTACTACTGCTACCCAACCTTCTGGAGAACCTTTACCGGAACCCATTCGAACCTCTAGAGGCTTTTTAGTGTAAGGTTTATGTGGGAAAATTTTAATCCAAACTTTACCGCCACGTTTCATGTAACGTGTCATTGCAATACGGGCAGATTCGATTTGACGGTTAGTGATCCAGCTAGCTGTAGTTGCTTGTAAGCCCCATTCGCCGAAAGATACTTCTTTACCGCCTTTCGCTTCACCACGCATGTTTCCACGGTGTTCACGACGATATTTTACGCGTTTTGGTAATAACATTGTTATTTGCCTCCTTCCACAGAGTTCTTCTTCGTTGGAAGGACTTCACCACGATAGATCCATACTTTAACGCCTAATTTACCATAAGTAGTGTCAGCTTCTGCGTGAGCATAGTCGATGTCTGCACGAAGAGTATGAAGTGGAACAGTTCCTTCACTGTAATGTTCAGCACGCGCGATGTCAGCGCCACCTAAACGACCAGATACTTGTGTTTTAATTCCTTTAGCACCAGCACGGATTGTGCGTTGGATTGCTTGTTTTTGAGCACGGCGGAATGATACGCGGTTCTCAAGTTGACGAGCGATGTTTTCTGCTACTAAACGAGCATCAAGATCAGCTCTTTTGATTTCTACGATGTTAATGTGTACACGTTTACCAGTTAGATCGTTAAGGTATTTACGTAAGTTTTCAACTTCCGTACCGCCTTTACCGATTACCATACCTGGTTTCGCAGTGTGAATTGTAATGTTTACGCGGTTTGCAGCGCGTTCGATTTCTACTTTAGAAACTGAAGCTTCTTTTAAAGCAGATTCGATATATTTACGAACTTTGATATCTTCGTGTAATAAAGTCGCATAGTCCTTCTCAGCGTACCATTTTGACTCCCAGTCACGAATAATACCAACTCGTAGTCCTATTGGATGTACTTTTTGACCCACGGATTAACCCTCCTTCTTCTCAGATACCACTAGAGTGATGTGGCTTGTGCGTTTGTTAATTGCGCTTGCACGTCCTTGTGCACGTGGACGGAAACGTTTTAATGTTGGACCTTCGTCAACAAAAACTTCTGAAACAACTAGGTTGTTTACATCTAAATCATAGTTATGCTCAGCGTTTGCAACTGCAGATTTTAATACTTTCTCAACGACTGGAGACGCCGCTTTTGGAGTATGACGTAAAATTGCAACTGCTTCACCAATTTGCTTACCTCGGATTAAGTCTACTACTAGACGAACTTTACGAGGAGCGATACGCACTGTGCGAGCGATAGCTTTAGCTTGTGTCATTAGGATTTACCTCCTCTCAAAATTAGCGTCTTGTTTTCTTGTCATCTGCACCATGACCTTTATAAGTACGTGTTGGTGCGAATTCGCCTAGTTTGTGACCTACCATATCTTCTGTCACATATACAGGAACGTGTTTACGTCCATCATATACAGCGATTGTTAAACCGATGAAGTTCGGGAAGATAGTAGAACGGCGTGACCAAGTTTTAATAACTTGTTTTTTCTCTGAACCTTCTTGTGCTTCAACTTTTGTCATTAAGTGATCATCCACAAAAGGTCCTTTTTTCAAGCTGCGACCCATTTAGGAACCTCCCTCCGTGACTCCACCACGGCTCTATGTACGAACCGTAGTACAATCACATTATTTTTTACGAGAACGAATGATAAACTTACTAGTTTTGTTTTTCTTTTTACGAGTTTTGTAACCAAGAGCTGGTTTACCCCATGGTGTCATTGGTGATTTACGTCCGATTGGAGAACGTCCTTCACCACCACCGTGTGGGTGATCATTAGGGTTCATTACAGAACCACGAACTGTTGGACGTTTACCTAACCAACGAGAACGACCAGCTTTACCAATGTGGATAAGTTCGTGTTGCTCGTTACCAACTTGACCGATTGTTGCGCGGCAAGTTGCTAATATTAAGCGAACTTCACCAGATTGTAAACGAACGATTACATATTTACCTTCACGACCAAGTACTTGCGCAGAAGTACCAGCAGAACGTACTAATTGTCCGCCTTTACCAGGTTTTAACTCGATGTTATGGATTGTTGTACCCATTGGGATGTTTGCTAATGGTAAAGCGTTACCTACTTTAATGTCAGCATCTGGACCAGAAACGATTGTTTGACCAACTTCTAATCCTTTAGGTGCTAAGATGTAACGTTTTTCACCGTCAGCATAATTAATTAATGCGATATTCGCAGAGCGGTTTGGATCATATTCAATAGTAGCTACGCGTGCAGGAATTCCGTCTTTAGTACGTTTGAAGTCGATTACGCGGTATTGCTTCTTATGACCACCACCATGATGACGAACAGTAATTTTACCTTGGTTATTACGACCAGCTTTGCGTTTAATTGGTTCTAATAATGACTTTTCAGGCTTATTAGTTGTGATTTCCGCAAAATCAGATGAAGTCATATTACGACGTCCATTTGAGGTTGGTTTATACTTTTTAATCGCCATGTGTTTTCCCTCCTTCTTGAATGTTCGATTTCTTTCCTTGTCGGAAATTAGATATCAAAAATTTCGATTTCTTTGCTATCAGCAGTTAATTTAACGATTGCTTTACGACGTTTGTTAGTGTATCCGCCGAATTTACCAACACGTTTAAATTTACCTTTGTAGTTCATGATGTTAACTTTATCAACTGTTACGCCAAAGATTTCTTGTACAGCATCTTTAACTTGAGTTTTGTTAGCGCGAACATCAACTTCAAAAGTGTATTTTTTCTCAGCCATAAGCTCAGAAGAACGCTCAGTAATGACCGGACGTTTTAGAATATCACGTGCTTCCATTATCCAAGCACCTCCTCAACTTTTTCTACAGCAGCTTTTGTGAATACAACTTTTTCGTGACCTAAAAGATCAAGAACGTTGATTCCAGAAGCCGTTAAAACAGTTACGCCAGGGATGTTACGAGCAGATAATGCTACGTTTTCATCTAATTCAGCTGTAACGAATAAAGCTTTCTTTTCGATGTTTAGGTTACCTAAAATCGCTTTGAAATCTTTTGTTTTTGGTGCAGCTAATTGCAATGCATCAAGAACTAATAAGTTTTGTTCTCCAACTTTAGCTGATAAAGCTGATTTAAGAGCTAAACGACGAACTTTTTTCGGTAATTTGTAGCTGTAGCTACGTGGAGTTGGACCGAATACAGTACCACCGCCACGCCATTGTGGAGAGCGGATAGAACCTTGACGAGCACGACCAGTTCCTTTTTGGCGCCATGGTTTACGTCCACCACCAGCAACTTCAGAACGGTTTTTAACTTTATGATTACCTTGACGTAGAGAAGCGCGTTGTGCTACTACTGCGTCGAATAATACTGCTTCATTTGGCTCAATACCGAATACTAAATCGTTTAATTCGATTTCACCTACAGAAGCGCCTGTTTGACTAAGTACAGATACTTTTGTCATTCCTGTTTCCTCCTTTCTTCGAGAAATTATTTAGATTTTACAGCAGTTTTCACTGTAACTAATGCTTTACGAGAACCAGGAACATTACCTTTAACAAGTAGTAAGTTACGCTCAGCATCTACTTTTACGATTTCGATGTTTTGGATTGTAACTACATTTCCACCCATTTGACCAGGTAAATTCTTTTGTTTGAATACGCGGTTCGGAGCAACTGGACCCATTGAACCAGGACGACGGTGGTAACGAGAACCGTGGGCCATAGGACCACGAGATTGTCCGTGGCGTTTAATAACACCCTGGAAACCTTTACCTTTAGTAACACCTGTTACATCTACTACATCGCCTTCTGCGAAAATTTCTACTTTGACTTCTTGACCAACCTCGTACTCTTCCACACTTACGTTGCGGAATTCACGAATGAAGCGCTTAGGAGCAGTATTCGCTTTTGCTACGTGACCTTGTTCTGGTTTGTTAGAAAGCTTTACGCGCTTGTCTTCGAAACCAACTTGAATTGCTTCGTAACCGTCTGTTTCAACAGTTTTCTTTTGAAGAACTACGTTTGGAGTAGCTTCGATAACTGTTACAGGGATTAAATCACCATTCTCAGCGAAAACTTGTGTCATACCAACTTTTCTACCTAAGATTCCTTTAGCCATTTGTCACACCTCCTGTGATTATTAAAAAATTCTATTTGTTTTTACCATTAAAGTTTGATTTCAATATCAACGCCAGATGGTAAATCAAGTTTCATTAACGCATCAACAGTTTGTGGTGTTGGGTTAATGATGTCGATTAAACGTTTATGCGTACGCATTTCGAATTGTTCACGAGAATCTTTGTACTTGTGAACCGCACGAAGAATTGTGTACACAGATTTTTCAGTTGGTAACGGAATCGGACCTGATACACTAGCACCTGAACGTTTAGCAGTTTCCACAATTTTCTCAGCAGATTGATCTAAAACACGGTGATCATACGCTTTTAAACGGATACGAATCTTTTGTTTTGCCATAATTTTCCCTCCTTTTTTTCGCCTAATTACTAGACATTCTCCACGAAAATTTCCCACACACTCGCCATGGCAAAGCGGCCGGGTGTGTCGGCAACCTCCCGCTTCATCGCAGTCAAAGACCAACATTCAACATTATATACAATAAAAAAAGAATAAGCAAGTGTTTTTGCTAAATTCTTTTCAATTGTCGTCTTTTATACTTCGCTTTTCTACATAATGTTTCAAAGCCTTTATTAGTATATAAGAAATCTTATACTATATCAAACATTTCTTCATACTTTATAAGTGGTAATTTGAGTTCCGATTCCTTTAATATGTAAAATCGCTTCCCGTTTGTGCAGGAAGCGATTTATTATACTATTCAAATATCTTACCTATATAAATAGAGTTTCTTCTATTATAATGATTCTCTTACTACCTTCTTATAGTATTGTATTGAAAGGATCGCAAATACTGCATACATGATTATATAAAGAGTCATTATAATAACTAACGGTGCAACCAGCTCTGTACCAAATAGCCACCAGCCAGATTTTACTGCAAAGTAACTGTGTAATAAACCAATAGCTAATGGTACCCCAAAATTAAATAATTGTTTTGCGTAAATTCCCTTTAATAGATCATTTGTCGAAAATCCGATCTTACGAAGAGTTTTGTAAGATTCTCTTTCATCCTCTGCTTCTGCCATTTGTTTAAAGTACAGGATACTGCCTGTAGTTAGTAAAAAGGCAAGTCCTAAAAAGGCCGTAACAAAGATGGTTAATCCTAAGGATGTAATATTTCTTTTTCTTATTTCTTCATAGGATTGCAAGGCAAAGCTATAATTATTTTCTTCTGCAATCACTATAGTTCTTTCATCTTCTAGATCTTTATAAATCTCTTCAGCTTGGTCCTTATCTTGCTCATCGATAAGATTTATACCTATTTGAGAAGTGTATTTAGTTTCTTGTAGACTTTTTAACTTTATCTCTTCAAATACTTCATCCGTTACTACTAATATTGGACTTCCGAATGTTACTTGTTCTGATAGCATAAAATCTTCTCGTATTTCTTTGATATATAACGGTACCTCGGTCTCGCCTGCTTTAACTGTAATTTCTTTTCCGGCTTTTAGGGGCAATATCTCGGCCAAGACATTAACATAGCTGGTTAATAAAGCTTCCCCTTCCGCGAGCTGTACATCCGGTTCTACTTGGTGTAATTGACTTAAAGAAACAACGGTAGTTTCCGATTCTCCTTCAAATAAAGTAATTTCTTCTAAATGATCCGATACCAAATCCCTAATATTAAGCATTACACTCGAAATGCTATATGTGTCTTGTTCGAATTCGATTCCTTTACTCTCTAATTGCTCTATAAACTCGGTACCTTTGTTGTTTAATAGAATATAGTCATATGGTGATGACTGTCTGGCATTTGTTCCTGAGGAATAGTATGAAATATAAGATAAACTCATTATTCCCACTGCTAATCCCGTTAATAGTGTGATGAGTGTAAGTGATTTCGAATTTCCTTTCATTCGATGCATAATAGGCGTTACTGCTAATACATCCGTTACTTTCAAATGACCTTTCTTTTTTGCACGTATCCCATTCATTACAAGCGAAACAGAATAACGGAAGAAAAGGAATGTACCTAACATAGTGGCAGCTAATATGATAATCATGTTTAAAAACAAATTATTTAAGATTCCTGATTTAACATCAAATAAAATTGTTGAAAAATAATATCCAAAGGCAATTAAAAGCAACCCTATTAACCCCATCACTGATTGGAAGATACTAAATCGTTTCACTCGCTCATCAGCTCTTTTTGAAGCACTAAACAAAGATAATAATGAAACTCGTCGTACCATCCAGACTAGCTGCAAGATAATTACTACTAATAGAATCGCGAAGATTGTAACCGATTGTTTGAATGCTTCCTGGGAAAAGGATAGATTGATCACCATATCAATCTCCAACATTTTAATTAGAATCATGGCAAATAATCGGGAACTTAAAAAGCCAAAAATCATTCCTATACAAACTGCTAATACAAATAGAACAATATTTTCTAATGCAATTAAACGAACAACTAATCCCTTTGTCATTCCGATTAGTTGATATAGACCAATCTCTTTACTTCTTCTTTTCATGAAAAGTTGGCTTGCGTAAAGAACAAACAACGTAATAATTACATATAAAATATAGCTTGCAGCACTGAAACCTGCATTTGCTGTTCCACTTCGTTCTAGTGCCTCAGTTACACTCGGATTATATTGTAATGTGGTAAAGGAAAAGCACAGCGTCACACTAAAAATAAGAGCAAAGAAGTATAAATAATACTGCTTGAGGTTCTTTCGCATACTTCGGAAAACTAATCGACTAAGCGTCATAACCATCACCACCTAGTACACTTTGCGTACTCATAATTTGTTGGAAAAATTGTTGTCTAGTTTTATCGCCTCTATAAAGTTCAGTGTAGATTGCACCATCCTTTAAAAATAGCACCCGTGAACAGAAACTTGCAGCAACCGAGTCATGTGTTACCATCATGATTGTAACTGATTTTTGTTGATTTATTTTTTCTAAATTCGTTAATAATGCTGTCGCCGATTTTGAATCCAGGGCACCTGTAGGCTCGTCGGCGAACACTAAGGCAGGGTTTGTTATTAAGGCACGCGCAGCTGAAGTTCTTTGCTTCTGTCCCCCTGACGCTTCATTTGGATATTTATTTAGGATATCTTCAATTCCTAGTAAACCGACAATCTCCTTCAACCGACTTTCCGCAACTGCTCTTGGCAGCTTACTAATAGAAAATGGTAGTAAAATGTTCTCTTTCATTGTTAACGTATCGAGTAGATTATAATCTTGGAAGATGAACCCTAGCTGTTCACGTCTAAATCGAGCAAGTTCCTTTTCTTTCATCCCATTCAAGCTTTGGCCATTGATTTCTACCACGCCTTCTGTTGGGTGATCAATCGAGCATAATACATTTAATAGAGTTGTTTTACCTGATCCAGATGGCCCCATGATTCCAACAAATTCACCTTTACTTACTTCTATATCAATACCTTTTAGTACCTCTTGTGCTGTTGATTTTTTTCCATATATTTTTCTTATCTTTCTACCAACTAAAACCGACACTTCATCATTCTCCCCTTTCTTTAATTATCTTCATTGTACAGCTGATATATTCTTTCTACCTCCGATTTAAATGACAAAAATAAAGGGTAGGTGACAATTTTGTCATCTACCGAAACTATTTTGATATTCATTTTGTAATGGGAGTTTTAATGTGAAAACTGACCCTTTATTTAACTCGGAATTAACTAATATCGCAATTCCAAGACTTTCACAAGCCTTTTGTGCTAAATAAAGACCCATCCCCGTTGATTGTACAGATTCACGCCCTATTGTCCCAGTGTATGACTTTTGGAAGATTCGAGGTAAATCTTCAGGGCGTATACCGATTCCAAAGTCTTTAAAGTGCAGAAGCAAGTGACCTGCATCGTCTATTTCCGTGTATATATTGATTTCACTGTTTTCTCGGCTATATTTTATAGCATTTGAAAGAATTTGACGTACGATAAAGGATAGCCATTTCTTGTCTGAAATAGTCTCCTGCACTAACACGTCTATCTGAAAACCAATCCCTTTATCCATACACCATGACTGAAATTCGCGTATTTCTTTGAAGACGACAGATTTCAAGGCAACTTTCTCTAAACGATTATCCTTTTCAATCGAAGCTAACCTTGTGTGATGTAATTGTTGATCCAATAACAAATGTGTTCTCATCCATTCATTCTCAAGCCTAGAGCGAAGCTTGAGATCCTCTACCTGCTCGATCATCAGCTTCATCGCTGTAAGTGGTGCTTTCATTTCATGTACCCAGGCGAGTTGAGCTTCCGTATCCTCCAGTAGCTGTACTCTAGATTGATTCAATAGATTTTCTTTTTGTTCAATAACATTTAGGAGCTCCTCAAAATATTTCCGTTGAAAAGGTGTAAGAGAAGTGTTTTCTGAATATAAGAACTCTATTGGATTCGACAAATTTCCCAGGAAATGAGCTAACCCTTGAGTTTCTTTAATGTACCGCCAAATTAAGAAGAATAGTACCAACATTAGCGTGATTATATTAAAATAACTAACCGATATCCCAGAGAAACCCGCATCTAAAAAGAATAGTATATTAATAAATAAGAGTAAAATGAAGATAAAAGTTATCCATGCCCAACGCTCTTTTAAAAACAATAGAAAAAACATTTGTCACCTCTATAATGTAATGGCCATATAACCAAGGCCCTTTTTCGTTACAATAGCATCCTTTAAACCTATCTCTTCAAGTTTGATACGTAAACGATTTACATTGACCGTTAACGTGTTATCGTTAACGAAGCGCTCATCATCCCAAAGTTTGCGCATCAATTCATCCCTTGCAACAACTTTATCTACCTGTTGTAAAAGCAATCTTAGTATAAAGAGCTCATTTTTCGTCAGCTCACATGATTTACTGTCTAACAGGACAATCCCTTTACTATAGTCTACCGTTGCACTATTCCATCGAATGAGCTCTGGTTGTTCTTCAGTATAATCATATGTGCGTCGTAAAATAGCTTGTACCTTCGCTAACAAAACATCCATATTAAAGGGCTTCTGTATAAAGTCGTCTGCTCCCATCTGCATGGCCATCACCATATCCATTGGATGATCCCGAGAAGATAAAAATAGGATAGGCACTTTGGAGATCGTACGAATTTCCCTGCACCAGTGGAATCCATCATATGCGGGTAATTGTATATCAATAATGACTAACTGTGGTTTTTCTTCGATAAAATAATCCATCACTTTTTGAAAGTCGGGAGGGCCAATGATTTGCATTTGCCAGCTAATAAAGCGTTCCTGAATCATTTCAAAAATTGATTGATTATCTTCAATTAAAAGTACCTTGGTTAACATATCACCACTCCTCTTACCTATTGTAACATTGAGAGTAATCTTTAAGGGAAAATTTTACAACATTAATTCTATTATAGGTAGGTTTGCGTATTGTTTTTCATAAAAAAAACCAATTCGCGAGCGTCCCCACGAATTGGTCGAAAGTTTAAGTTATAAACTTTATTATTTTTGGATTGAAGCTACTACTCCAGCTCCAACAGTACGGCCACCCTCACGGATAGAGAATTTAGTACCTTCTTCAAGAGCGATTGGAGAGATTAACTCAACGTTCATTTCGATGTTGTCACCAGGCATAACCATTTCTACGCCTTCTGGTAAGTTGATAACACCAGTTACGTCAGTTGTACGGAAGTAGAACTGAGGACGGTAGTTAGAGAAGAATGGAGTGTGACGTCCACCTTCTTCTTTTGATAAAACGTAAACTTCTGCTTTGAAAGTAGTGTGTGGAGTGATTGAGCCTGGTTTAGCTAATACTTGTCCACGTTGGATATCTTCACGAGCAACCCCACGAAGTAAAGCACCGATGTTGTCACCAGCTTCAGCATAGTCTAATAATTTACGGAACATTTCTACACCAGTTACAGTTGTAGATTTAGCTTCTTCGTCGATACCAACGATTTCTACTACGTCACCAACTTTAACTTGACCGCGTTCTACACGACCAGTAGCAACTGTACCACGACCAGTGATAGAGAATACGTCCTCTACTGGCATCATGAATGGTTTGTCAGTTTGACGTTCTGGAGTTGGGATATACTCGTCAACAGCGTTCATTAATTCAACGATTTTTTCTTCCCATTCTGCTTCACCTTCAAGAGCTTTAAGAGCAGAACCTTTGATTACTGGTAGATCGTCGCCTGGGAATTCGTATTCAGAAAGTAAATCACGTACTTCCATTTCTACTAATTCTAATAATTCTTCGTCATCAACCATATCACATTTGTTTAAGAATACTACTAAGTAAGGTACACCTACTTGACGTGATAAAAGGATGTGCTCACGAGTTTGTGGCATTGGACCATCAGCAGCAGATACTACTAAGATACCGCCGTCCATTTGAGCAGCACCAGTGATCATGTTTTTAACATAGTCAGCGTGTCCTGGGCAGTCAACGTGTGCATAGTGACGAGCTTCAGTTTCATATTCTACGTGAGAAGTGTTGATTGTGATACCACGTTCTTTTTCTTCTGGAGCGTTATCGATATCAGCGTATGATTTAGCTTCTCCACCCATTTTTTTTGAAAGAACTGTAGCGATTGCTGCAGTTAATGTAGTTTTACCATGGTCAACGTGTCCGATTGTACCAATGTTAGCATGCGTTTTCGAACGGTCAAATTTTTCTTTAGCCATTAGAGTTAGCCTCCTAAATATGAGTTTATTATTTTTTTATGTTATAACTGCTGGCTGAAAAGGGCCCTTATCAGCCAGTCAATCATAGCTTACAAATTATTTATACTTGATACAAGATGAAATTTCAATTATTCACCTTTATTTTTTTTGATGATTTCTTCAGAAATCGATTTTGGTACATCTTCATAGTGATCGAATACCATTGAGAATACACCACGACCTTGTGTTGCAGAACGTAATGTAGTCGCATATCCGAACATTTCAGCAAGTGGAACCATTGCACGAACAACTTGTGCGTTACCGCGAGCTTCCATACCTTCTACACGTCCACGACGAGAAGTGATGTTACCCATGATATCACCAAGATATTCTTCAGGAATTACTACTTCTACTTTCATAATAGGTTCTAAAAGAACTGGGCTACATTTAGAAGCCGCTGCTTTAAGAGCCATAGATGCAGCGATTTTGAAGGCCATTTCGTTTGAATCGACATCATGGTAAGAACCATCATATAATTTCGCTTTAATGTCGATTAATGGATAACCAGCAATTACACCACGGTCAAGTGAGTCACGAAGACCCGCTTCAACAGCTGGAATGTATTCACGTGGTACAACCCCACCAACTACTGCGTTTTCAAATTCAAAACCTTTACCTTCTTCATTTGGAGAGAATTCAATCCAAACGTCACCGTATTGTCCACGACCACCAGATTGGCGAGTGAATTTACCTTGTACTGCAGCTGAACCACGGAAAGTTTCACGGTAAGAAACCTGTGGAGCACCCACGTTAGCTTCTACTTTGAACTCACGTTTCATACGGTCAACTAAGATATCAAGGTGAAGCTCACCCATACCAGAGATGATTGTTTGACCAGTTTCTTGGTCAGTATGTGCACGGAAAGTTGGATCTTCTTCTTGAAGTTTTTGTAAAGCTTGTCCCATTTTATCTTGGTCAGCTTTAGATTTTGGTTCTACAGATAAAGAGATAACTGGTTCTGGGAATTCCATAGACTCTAGAATAACAAGATTTTTCTCTTCGCAAAGAGTGTCTCCAGTAGTAGTATCTTTAAGACCTACAGCAGCAGCGATATCTCCAGAGAATACTTTCGAAATTTCTTCACGAGAGTTAGCGTGCATTTGCAGGATACGACCTACACGTTCACGTTTACCTTTTGTAGAGTTTTGTACGTATGATCCTGATTCTAATACACCAGAATACACACGGAAGAATGTTAACTTACCAACATAAGGGTCAGTCATTACTTTGAATGCTAATGCTGAGAATGGCTCTGCATCGTCAGAATGACGTACAATTTCTTCACCAGTGTCAGGATCGATACCTTTAATTGCTTCTACATCAGTTGGAGCTGGTAGATAGTCAATTACAGCATCAAGCATTAATTGAACACCTTTGTTTTTAAATGCTGTACCACAAATAACTGGGTAGAATTGTACAGATAGTGTAGCTTTACGGATACCAGCTTTAAGCTCTTCAACAGTGATTTCTTCACCAGCGAAGTATTTCTCCATAAGATCTTCATCTAATTCTGCAACTGCTTCAATTAGTTTTTCGCGGTATTCTTCAGCTTGCGCTTTATATTCTTCTGGAATTTCACGCTCTTGGATATCAGTACCAAGGTCGTTACCATAGAAAATAGCTTTCATTTCAACTAAATCGATAATTGCTTCGAACGCATCTTCAGCACCGATTGCTAATTGAATTGGGTGAGCGTTAGCTTGTAGACGATCATGAAGAGTACCTACCGAATACAGGAAGTCTGCACCAATTTTATCCATTTTGTTAACGAATACAATACGTGGAACTCCGTAAGTTGTAGCTTGACGCCATACAGTTTCAGTTTGTGGCTCAACACCTGATTGAGCATCAAGTACTGTTACTGCACCATCAAGTACACGTAAAGAACGTTCAACCTCTACAGTGAAGTCTACGTGTCCTGGTGTATCGATGATGTTAACACGGTTACCTTTCCATGAAGCTGTTGTCGCAGCAGAAGTGATAGTAATACCACGTTCTTGCTCTTGTTCCATCCAGTCCATTTGAGAAGCACCTTCGTGAGTTTCACCGATTTTGTGAATCTTACCAGTGTAATAAAGGATACGCTCAGTTGTTGTTGTTTTACCAGCATCAATGTGAGCCATGATCCCAATATTACGTGTATTCTCTAGTGAGAATTCGCGTTTCATAGGAAATTTCTCCTTCCATATTGGGTGTTACTATTGTTTGAATATATATTTAAATCTACGTACTAGCCAGCAGCTAGCACGTAGTCTAAAATACTACCAACGATAGTGTGCGAATGCTTTGTTTGCTTCTGCCATTTTGTGCATATCTTCGCGTTTTTTAACTGAAGCACCAGTGTTGTTAGATGCATCAAGAATTTCGTTAGCTAAACGCTCTTCCATAGTTTTTTCACCACGAAGACGAGAATAGTTAACTAAATAACGAAGACCTAAAGTAACACGACGTTCTGGACGAACTTCAACTGGTACTTGGTAGTTTGAACCACCAACACGGCGAGCACGTACTTCAAGAACTGGCATAATGTTGTTTAAAGCAGCTTCGAATACTTCGATTGGATTGTTGCCAGAACGTTCTTGAACTAATTGGAACGCACCGTATAAAATCTTTTCAGAAGTACCTCTTTTACCATCAATCATCATTTTGTTGATTAAACGAGTTACTAGTTTCGAATTATAAATTGGATCTGGTAACACGTCACGTTTGGAAACAGGACCTTTACGAGGCATGTGTTTTCCTCCTTTCGAAAATTATCTATTTTATATAATTAAATTGCCGTTTGTACTTTATACTTAGAATTAAAACCGTGGCCACGATTCATATGAATTCCAATCTACATACAAATAACAAAGGCTAGTTTGTCTTTTAGGAAACTAAATTATTTTTTCTCTTTTGGACGTTTTGTACCGTATAGAGAACGTGATTGCATACGGCCGTTTACACCAGCAGTATCAAGAGCACCACGTACGATATGGTAACGTACCCCTGGTAAGTCTTTTACTCGTCCACCGCGGATTAATACTACGCTGTGTTCTTGTAAGTTGTGACCTTCACCAGGAATGTAAGCTGTAACTTCAATTTGGTTAGTTAAGCGTACACGAGCATATTTACGTAACGCTGAGTTTGGTTTTTTAGGTGTCATAGTACCAACACGTGTACAAACACCACGTTTTTGTGGAGAGTTAACATCTGTTAAAGATTTTTTAAAGCTGTTATATCCCTTATTTAACGCTGGTGAATTTGATTTCGTAGTTTTGGATTTACGAGGCTTACGTACCAATTGGTTAATTGTAGGCATCGGTTTTTCCTCCCTTCATTTATTCCTTTTTAATACCACACATCCAGGTGGTTCATTTTTAGGGTAAAAACAAAGTCTTTGTGTTTTTACACAAAAACTAACTTGCAGCGATTGCAACAACCGCAGCTCCAACGTGAATACCACAAGCTTTGCCAAGTTCTTTTTTAGACTCAACGAGACTCACTGGTACGCCGACTTCTTTTGCAAGAATAACCACTGGATCGGTTACCCAATTGTCTGCATCGAGTGCAACAAAGAGTTCTGTAACTTGACCAGCCCGGATTGCTTTCACTGCTTGCTTTGTACCTATGATTGTTTTACTAGCCTGCTTCACTCTTTCATAAGACATTTTCATATCCTCCAAAGTACAGACAGTTAACTATCAACCTTAAGTATATTAACACTATCAATTTAAACTGTCAAATATTTTATTAAAATTCTCTTGGGAGAAGAGTAGATCTCCCAAGGAATTTTTAATTTTCATTTAAATAAAATGAATAATTATTCTGCGGAAGTAAGTTCTTCCATTTCTTCTGCTTCTTCGATACGAATTTGACGGTAACGTTGCATACCAGTACCAGCTGGAACTAGTTTACCGATAATTACGTTTTCTTTCAGACCTAGAAGCTCATCACGCTTACCTTTAATTGCAGCATCCGTTAACACACGAGTTGTTTCTTGGAATGATGCAGCAGATAGGAATGATTCCGTTTCAAGAGACGCTTTCGTAATACCAAGGATAACAGGACGACAAGTTGCCGGCGCCTTACCGCTTAGAATTACATCTTTGTTTGCCTCAGAGAATTGGTGAATATCTAATAATGAGCCAGGTAATAAATCTGTATCCCCCGCTTCAATTACACGAACTTTACGAAGCATTTGGCGTACCATTACTTCGATATGTTTGTCTCCAATTTCTACCCCTTGCATACGGTATACTTTTTGTACTTCTTTTAATAGGTATTCTTGAACAGTGGCAACGTCCTTAACTTTTAATAATTGTTTAGGATCGATAGAACCCTCTGATAGAGTTTGTCCGGGTTTAATCTCGTCTCCAAGTTGTACTTTTAAGCGAGCATTATATGGCGCTTGGTACTTACGAGTTTCGATTTCACCTTGGATTGTAATTTCTTTCAAGCCTTCACGGATTTCCTCAATTTCAGAAACTTTACCAGAGATTTCAGAGATTACCGCTTGCCCTTTAGGATTACGCGACTCAAAAATCTCTTGGATACGTGGAAGACCTTGTGTAATATCATTACCAGCTACCCCACCAGTATGGAATGTACGCATTGTTAACTGCGTACCAGGCTCACCGATTGATTGAGCAGCAATAATACCTACCGCTTCCCCAACTTCAACCTCTTCCCCTGTTGCTAGGTTAATACCATAACATTTTTTACATACTCCGTGTTTTGTATTACACGTGAATGCTGAACGAATTGTCACTTCTGTAATACCTGCATCTTCAATAACACGAGCAATATCTTGAGTGATTAATTCGTCACGATTTAAAATGACAGCACCAGTTTCTGGGTGGTAAATTGTTTTCTTCGTATGACGACCGATAATACGCTCATCTAATGTTTCAATAACTTCTGTACCTTCCATTAAGGCACCGATAGTTAGACCACGATCCGTTCCACAATCGTCTTCGCGGACGATAACATCTTGTGCTACGTCTACTAAACGACGAGTTAAGTAACCTGAATCGGCTGTTTTTAATGCTGTATCGGCAAGACCTTTACGAGCACCGTGAGTAGAGATGAAGTATTCCAATACTGTTAAACCTTCACGGAATGAAGATTTGATCGGAAGTTCGATAATACGACCAGCCGGGTTGGCCATTAATCCACGCATACCTGCAAGCTGAGTAAAGTTGGATGCATTACCACGGGCACCAGAGTCACTCATCATGAAGATTGGGTTTGTATCCGGTAAAGAGTCCATCAGTTTAGACTGAATTTCATCTTTCGCAGCAGACCAACTTGAAATGACGCGATCATAACGTTCTTCCTCCGTAATTAAACCACGGCGGAATTGAACCATTACTTTATCTACTTTTTTCTGTGCTTCTTCTAGGATTCCGCCTTTTTCTGGTAATACCACGATATCTGAAATCGCAACTGTAATACCGGCTTTAGTTGAATATTTAAATCCTAGGTCTTTCATACGGTCAAGCATTTTAGAAGTTTCTGTAATATGGAATTCTTTAAATACTTCTGCAATGATATTACCTAAGAATTTCTTGCGGAATGGGCTAATTGTTTTAACAGAAGTAAAGTGTTTCACTAACACTGCGCGACGCTCAGCCTCAACTTTTTCACTATCCGAAAGTTCGTTGTATCCTTCAGATTCTTTAAGCTGTTGTAATGTTTCTTCATCTATTGTTAAAGATGCAAAGTATTGTTCTGGCGTTTTTTGCTCTAAATTCACAGATGTTGGTTCATTAATGTAAGGGAATGATTCAGGAAGAATTTCGTTGAAAATCACCTTACCAACCGTTGTTAATAAGAACTGGTTATTTTGCTCTTCAGTAAACGTTGGATTGTTTAATGAACTTGCTTTAACGGCAATACGAGTGTGTAAATGTACATTACCTGTTTGGTATGCAATTAACACTTCATCTGTACCATAAAAAACAGAACCTTCACCACGTGCGCCTTCACGCTCAAGAGTTAAGTAATAGTTACCTAATACCATATCCTGAGATGGCGTAACAACCGGTTTACCATCTTTCGGGTTTAAGATGTTTTGAGCAGCTAACATAAGTAAACGAGCTTCCGCTTGTGCTTCAGCTGATAATGGGACGTGGACCGCCATTTGGTCACCATCGAAGTCAGCGTTATAAGCTGTACATACTAATGGATGAAGACGAATCGCACGGCCTTCTACTAATGTAGGCTCGAAAGCTTGGATACCAAGTCTGTGAAGCGTCGGTGCACGGTTAAGCAACACTGGATGCTCACGGATAACATCTTCTAAAACGTCCCAAACTTCGTTGTGCATACGTTCAATTTTGCGTTTCGCACTCTTAATGTTATGGGCAAGACCACGTTCAACAAGCTCTTTCATAACAAAAGGCTTGAATAACTCGATCGCCATTTCTTTTGGAAGACCACATTGGTACATTTTTAAGTTTGGACCTACTACGATAACGGAACGACCAGAATAGTCTACACGTTTACCAAGTAAGTTTTGACGGAAACGACCTTGTTTCCCTTTTAGCATATGTGAAAGGGATTTTAAAGGACGGTTACCTGGACCTGTTACCGGACGACCACGACGACCATTGTCGATTAGCGCGTCTACGGCTTCTTGTAGCATACGTTTTTCGTTTTGAACGATGATGCTTGGAGCACCAAGGTCAAGAAGACGTTTTAAACGGTTGTTACGGTTAATAACACGACGGTATAAATCGTTTAAGTCAGAAGTTGCAAAACGACCACCATCTAATTGCACCATTGGACGAAGCTCTGGTGGAATAACAGGAAGTACATCTAAAATCATCCATTCTGGTTTGTTACCGGAATTACGGAATGATTCAATTACTTCAAGGCGTTTAATCGCACGAGTACGACGTTGACCTTGAGCAGATTTTAGTTCTTCTTTTAATGTATTTGTCTCGCCCTCTAGATCAATTGCTTCTAAAAGCTTTTTAATCGCCTCTGCACCCATTGCCGCTTCGAAAGTAGCACCGAATTTTTCACGGTATGCGCGATATTCTTTTTCAGATAAAAGTTGTTTTTTATCTAAGCTAGTATCGCCTGCTTCGATTACAACATATGAGGCAAAATAGATTACTTCTTCCAATGCACGAGGTGACATATCAAGGATAAGTCCCATACGGCTTGGAATACCTTTAAAGTACCAAATATGTGATACAGGTGCTGCAAGTTCAATGTGACCCATACGTTCACGACGAACTTTCGCACGAGTTACTTCAACACCACATCGGTCACAAACTACACCTTTATAGCGAACACGTTTGTATTTACCGCAGTGACATTCCCAGTCTTTTGTAGGTCCGAAAATGCGTTCACAGAACAGACCATCTTTTTCTGGTTTTAACGTACGATAGTTAATTGTTTCAGGTTTTTTTACTTCTCCATAAGACCAAGAACGAATCTTGTCTGGTGAAGCTAAACCAATTTTCATATATTCAAATTCATTAACGTCTATCAAGGAGCCTACCTCCCTTTAGTATAAGTCCTCTAACGACTTTTCGAAGCTCAACAATTAATTCATTTATTTATAGTTAAAAATCGGGCAGGCAGAATGTTCTTCCTCCTGCCCGATGCAATAAGACTACTCTACAGACTCAACAGCATCTTCTTTTTCACTAGCAGGTAAAATATTTAGTGCATCAGTTGGTTGAAGCTCATCTTCGTCATCTAAATCACGAAGTTCAACTTCTTCGTCATTGATTGTTAACATTTTTACATCTAAACCTAGTGATTGAAGCTCTTTGATTAATACTTTGAAAGACTCTGGAACGCCTGGTTCTGGAACACTTTCACCTTTAACAATTGCCTCATAAGTTTTTACGCGTCCAACAACATCATCTGATTTGATCGTTAAGATTTCTTGAAGTGTGTAAGCAGCACCGTATGCTTCAAGTGCCCATACCTCCATCTCACCAAAACGTTGTCCACCAAACTGCGCTTTACCACCAAGTGGTTGTTGTGTAACAAGCGAGTAAGGACCTGTTGAACGAGCGTGAAGTTTATCGTCAACCATGTGGGCTAATTTGATCATGTACATGATCCCAACAGATACACGGTTATCTAATGGTTCACCCGAGCGACCATCATAAAGAATTGTCTTACCATCACGGTTCATACCTGCTTCTTCCATCGTTTCCCAAACATCTTGTTCATTGGCACCATCAAATACTGGTGAAGCCATATGAAGACCTAAGTAACGAGCCGCCATACCTAAGTGAAGCTCTAATACTTGTCCGATGTTCATACGAGATGGTACCCCTAGTGGGTTTAACATGATATCAACAGGTGTTCCGTCTGGCATAAACGGCATATCTTCCTCAGGTAAGATACGTGAGATTACCCCTTTGTTACCGTGACGTCCGGCCATTTTGTCCCCAACGCGGATTTTACGTTTTTGAACAATATAAGCACGTACTAATTGGTTAACACCTGGTGGTAACTCATCGCCATCTTCACGATTGAAGACTTTAACATCTAGTACAATACCGCCTGCTCCATGAGGTACGCGTAGAGATGTATCACGAACTTCACGAGCTTTCTCACCAAAGATAGCATGTAGTAAACGTTCTTCTGCCGTTAACTCAGTTACTCCCTTAGGTGTTACCTTACCTACTAAAATGTCGCCGTCGCGAACTTCCGCACCAATACGGATAATTCCACGATCATCTAGGTTACGAAGAGCGTCTTCACCTACGTTTGGAATATCGCGAGTGATTTCTTCAGGCCCTAGTTTTGTATCACGAGATTCTGACTCATATTCTTCAATATGAACAGATGTATATACATCATCTTTAACAAGACGTTCATTCATAATTACAGCATCTTCATAGTTAAACCCTTCCCAAGTCATGAAGGCAACTAATACGTTACGACCAAGTGCAAGTTCACCAAGTTCCATAGAAGGACCATCAGCTAAAATATCTTTTGGTTTAACGCGATCGCCAACTTTAACAATTGGGCGTTGGTTAATGGAAGTACCGTGGTTAGAACGAGTGAATTTTTGAAGTTTGTACTTCGTTAATTCACCTTTAACTTCTTTACCATCAATTTCTTCAATACGACGTACGTGAATTGAGCGAGCTTCTACATGTTCAACAATTCCGTGGAACTTGTTAACTACAGCAGCCCCTGAATCACGCGCATCTACGTGCTCCATACCAGTACCAACGAAAGGTGCCTCAGGGTTTAATAATGGAACTGCTTGACGTTGCATGTTCGCACCCATTAATGCACGGTTTGAGTCATCGTTTTCTAAGAATGGGATACATGCTGTCGCTGCAGAAACAACTTGTTTAGGTGATACGTCCATGTAGTCAACACGATCTCTTTTGAAAACAGTGTTATCCCCACGGAAACGCCCTAAAACTTCTTCGTTTACAAATGAACCATCAGGATTTAATAGTGAATTTGCTTGCCCAACGATATAGTTATCTTCTTCATCAGCAGTTAAGTAATCAATATGCTCAGTTACTTTACCTGTTTCAGGATCCACACGACGGTACGGTGTTTCAATAAAACCAAATTTGTTAACCTTCGCAAATGATGATAATGAGTTAATTAACCCGATGTTCGGACCCTCCGGTGTCTCGATTGGACACATACGACCATAGTGAGAGTAGTGAACGTCACGCACTTCCATACCAGCACGTTCACGAGTTAAACCACCTGGCCCTAATGCAGAAAGACGACGTTTGTGTGTTAACTCTGCTAATGGGTTTGTTTGGTCCATGAATTGCGATAATTGAGAGCTACCGAAGAACTCTTTAATTGAAGCAATAACAGGACGAATATTGATTAATTGTTGAGGTACGATAGACGCTGTGTCGTTAATAGACATACGTTCACGTACAACACGTTCCATACGAGATAAACCGATACGGAATTGGTTTTGTAACAGTTCACCAACTGAACGTAAGCGACGGTTACCTAAATGGTCGATATCATCTGTATTTCCTACGCCATATAATAAGTTGAAGAAATATGACATTGAAGCAATCACGTCAGCAGGCGTGATATTTTTCACTTCTTCATCAATATAAGCATTTGAAATAATGTTGATCTCTTTTTGCGCTTCATCATTTGGTGCGTAGATTTTAATTGATTGGATTGTTACGTCCTCTTCTAATACACCACCTACTTGCGATAATGTACGGAAGCCGATTCCATTTTCTAAATAAGGAATAATACGATCCAAATTACGGCGGTCCAATGTTGTACCCGCTTCAACTAAAATTTCTCCTGTTTCAGGATCCACAAGAGTTTCAGCAATCGTTTGGTTGAACAAACGATTTTTAATATGAAGCTTTTTGTTCATTTTATAGCGTCCAACGTTTGCTAAATCATAGCGTTTAGCATCGAAGAAACGAGAATATAATAAGCTTTTTGCACTTTCAACCGTTGGTGGTTCACCAGGACGAAGACGCTCATAGATTTCTAAAAGCGCTTTTTCAGTGCTATCAGTATTATCTTTTTCAAGCGTATTGCGTAGATACTCATTATCACCAAGAATATCGATGATTTCTTGATCTGAGCCGAATCCTAGCGCACGCAATAATACTGTAACTGGTAATTTACGTGTACGATCAATTCGTACGTAAACTACGTCTTTCGCATCTGTTTCGTACTCTAACCAAGCACCACGGTTTGGAATTACAGTAGCACCAAAGCCTTTTTTACCGTTCTTATCAGTTTTATCATGGAAGTAAACGCTTGGAGAACGAACTAATTGTGAAACAATTACACGTTCGGCACCGTTAATAACAAATGTGCCTGTTTCTGTCATCAAAGGGAAATCCCCCATGAAAACATCTTGCTCTTTCACTTCATCTGTTTCTTTGTTGTGGAGACGTACCTTTACACGCAATGGTGCTGCATAAGTAACGTCACGTTCTTTACATTCATCCACATCATATTTAGGTTCACCTAAACTGTAATCGATGAATTCAAGTGAAAGATTACCTGTAAAATCTTCGATTGGAGAAATGTCGCGGAACATCTCACGCAACCCTTCTTCAAGGAACCACTCGTAAGATGCTGTTTGAATCTCAATTAAATTCGGAAGCTCCAGCACCTCTTTAATACGCGCAAAGCTTCTACGCTGGCGGTGTTGTCCGTACTGAACTAGTTGACCTGTCAACTCATTCACCCCTCATTAAAGCGATAATAGGTCTTTGCAAAACCACCTAAATGGTGTATGATTTCCAAAGACAAAAAGAAAACGAGTCTTTTCTCAAGAATCATTTTCGGTTAAACTAAACTTATTCATGGTAAGTATACCCACATAAAATGCATTGCATACAAAAGGGCACACTCCCACAAAATAATAATTTTGCATTTTATTATGTTATCATAGCCAATTTGTCAAGTCAATATTTTATACTCTTAGAGCTTTTATTTCCAGTTACAATTTATAGGGAAAAGGAAATAAAAAACCTATTTTTTCGCTCGTATAATCCAGTAACCCTTCTTCTTCTCGACTACTTCAACCTCAGTAAACATTTCTTCTAAATGATTTACCGTAGATGGCGCACCTTGTTTCTTCTGAATAACAATCCACAATTCTCCACCAGCCGATAACTTTTCGTAAGCACCGTCATAAAACTTAAAAACAGTTTCTTTACCAGCTCGAATCGGTGGGTTAGTTAATATTGCCGCTACTTGTAATCCATCTTCTACAGAAGCTAGACCATCACTTTCAAAAATTCGTACATTTTGAACTCCGTTTACTTGCGCATTTTTCTTCGATAGCGCAACCGCCCTTTCATTGATATCCATCATATAGACGGTGCATTCCGGATTTTGCTTTGCAATCGACAGTCCGATCGGACCATAACCGCAACCAACGTCTAATATTGCACCTTCTATTTCTGGCATTTGAAAGGTTTCAATTAATACACGGGATCCAAAATCTACTTCGCTTTTACTAAATACTCCTGAATCCGTTTCAAATATAAACACATTCCCGAGTAACGTAAATTTCCATTGGCGTGGTTTACTTTCAGTTTGAGGCTTATTTGAATAATAGTGTTCAGACATCGCAACGTGCCCTCCTCAAAGAAAATGAAGAAAGCCCGTCAAAAAGACGAGCTTTCTTTATTTATTGAAAATAAGGTAAGTGAGAAATTATTTAACTTCGATTGAAGCGCCAACTTCTTCAAGTTTAGCTTTCATTTCTTCAGCTTCTTCTTTAGATACGCCTTCTTTTAATGCTTTAGGAGCGTTATCTACTACTTCTTTAGCTTCTTTTAAGCCAAGACCAGTGATTTCACGTACCACTTTGATTACTTTAATTTTTTGGTCACCAGCAGATGCTAGTACTACGTCAAATTCAGTTTTTTCTTCAACAGCAGCTGCACCGCCACCTACTACTGCTACAGGAGCAGCAGCTGTTACACCGAATTCTTCTTCGATTGCTTTTACTAAATCGTTTAACTCAAGAACTGTCATAGCTTTGATAGCTTCTAAGATTTGATCTTTGTTCATTTTATTTTCCTCCTATATGGATGTTTATAGTTTTTTAGGCTATTTGCCTTAAGATTGTTGTTTTGAAGTTTAGGCTACTATTAAGCGCCTTGCTCTTCTTTTTGTTCTGCAACAGCTTTTGTTGCAAGTGCGAAGTTGCGCACTGGAGCTTGAAGTACAGATAAAAGCATTGAAAGTAAACCTTCGCGTGATGGAAGTTCAGCAAGAGCTTTCACATCATCAGCTGAAGAAACGTTACCTTCGATGATACCTGCTTTAATTTCAAGAGCTTCGTTCTTTTTAGCGAATTCATTGATGATTTTCGCTGGAGCTACTACGTCTTCGTTAGAGAACGCAACAGCGTTTGGACCAGTTAAGAATTCGTTAATTGCTTCAACACCAGCGATTTCAGATGCACGACGAGTTAAAGTGTTTTTGTATACTTTGAACTCAACACCCGCTTCACGAAGTTGTTTACGAAGTTCTGTAACTTGACCAACAGTTAAACCACGGTAATCCACTACAACTACTGAAGCTGCAGCTTGGAATTTATCAGCGATTTCTTGTACAACTGCTTTTTTTGTTTCGATTACATTGCTCATGATTGACACCTCCTATTAGAATGGGTCATTTATACCGACAAAAGAAAAGCCTCTAGCCATATAAGTAGACTAGAGGCGGAAAATTCATCATCTTAAAAGAATCCGATTTCTGTGTCCTCGGTAGGGAGATTTAAGTGCTTAGCACCCCTACTGTCTACGGTACAAATGGATATTCACAACGTCATTCATCTTAACAAGAATGATGACAGTTGTCAATAATATTTATAATTAAATTACTTGCTAATATTTTCTATTATTTAACAACTACGCTAGAAGAATCAATTTTCACTGATGGTCCCATTGTAGATGTAACATTTACAGATTTCATGTAAGTACCTTTAGCTGCAGCAGGTTTTGCTTTTTGAACTACGTCAAATACAGCTAAGAAGTTTTCAACTAATTTTTCAGTTTCGAATGAAACTTTACCGATAGGAGCGTGAATGATACCAGCTTTGTCAGCACGGTATTCTACTTTACCAGCTTTAATTTCGTTGATAGCTTTAGTTACGTCAAAAGTAACTGTACCAGTTTTAGGGTTTGGCATTAAACCTTTAGGTCCTAATACACGACCAAGTTTACCAACTTCACCCATCATGTCAGGAGTTGCAACGATTACATCGAACTCGAACCAACCTTGTTGGATTTTGTTGATGAACTCTGCATCGCCTACATAGTCAGCACCAGCAACTTCAGCTTCTTTAAGTTTTTCACCTTTAGCAAATACTAATACACGTTGAGTTTTACCAGTACCGTTTGGTAATACTACTGCACCACGGATTTGTTGGTCGTTTTTACGAGTATCAATTCCAAGTTTGAAAGCTACTTCAACTGTTGCGTCGAATTTTACTGTGCTTGTTTGTTTTGCTAAAGCGATTGCTTCTTCAGCAGTATATAAAGTTGAACGGTCAACTAATTTAGCTGCTTCTTGCAGTCTTTTACCTTTTTTTACCATTATAATTTCCTCCTTGATTGTGGTTATAGCGGATATTCCTCCCACGAATAGAGGTTGCGCTTGTTCCCAAAGAACTTACCGCAACCTCCAAAAAACAAAAGCCTTCTAATCATCAAGTAAACAAGATATTCGTAACGAATTAGTCTTCGATTACAATACCCATGCTGCGTGCTGTACCTTCAACCATCGCCATAGCTGATTCAACTGAAGCAGCGTTTAGGTCTGGCATTTTTTGTTCAGCGATTTCGCGCACTTTATCACGTTTAACCGTTGCAACTTTTTTACGGTTTGGTTCACCTGATCCAGATTGGATACCTGCTGCTACTTTAAGTAATACTGCTGCAGGTGGAGTTTTTGTAATGAAAGTGAAAGAACGGTCTTCGAAAACTGTGATTTCAACTGGGATAATTAATCCAGCTTGATCAGCAGTACGAGCGTTGAACTCCTTACAGAATCCCATGATATTAACACCTGCTTGACCTAATGCAGGACCAACCGGTGGAGCTGGATTTGCTTTACCAGCAGGGATTTGAAGTTTTACAATTTTAATAACTTTTTTAGCCACGAGACACACCTCCTTAAGTCCGTGATGTGGTAATTGGGTTGCCCCTCCCACTCAAATATCTGTCTGTCAGCTAATTGCCGATAACATTAAAAGATTAATTTTCATAGACAAACTGTACTTGGACAGTCTGACCTATGAAATGATATCACTTTTAAGTTACATTAGCAAGTAAAATCTTATTCAAAAATATCATCCGTGTTGTAGAACTATAATTTTTGAATTTGTTCAAAGTCAAGTTCCATTTTAGTTTCGCGACCGAACATATCAACAATAACTTTAACTTTCCCTTTGTCCGCATCAATTTCTTCAACCTTACCTTGGAAATGTGCAAACGGTCCTTCTAACACCTCGACCACTTCTCCAACAGTGATATCCAATTCGCCAACTGTCTTTTTCGAGATACCCATTTGATGCAATAAACGATCCACTTCTTCAGGTAATAGCGGTGTTGGTTTTGCACCACCACCTGATGAACCGATGAATCCAGTAACACCTGGCGTATTACGTACTACATACCAAGATTCGTCTGTTAAAATCTGTTCTACTAATACGTAGCCCGGGAAAACTTTACGCATTACCGTACGTTTCTTCCCATCCTTTAAATCTGTTTCTTCATGTTCTGGAACAATTACACGGAAAATATTATCTTGCATCCCCATTGTTTCAACACGTTTTTCAAGGTTCGCTTTTACACGATTTTCATAACCTGAATAAGTATGAACTACATACCATCTTTTTTCCATAACATTTGCCGGACTATTTGTCCGTCCCTCCTTCACTCATCACATACGCCTAACCAATGCAATTTAAGTAAAACAAATGAAAAAAACCCGTTAACATTTAAAGACGGGCCATTTTCAAAATATTAACATTACTTTTTATAAATCTATATACCAGCGGAATAGTTCTGAAACACCTAAGTCAACTAACACAAAAAAGATAGCCATAATAATTACCGTTGAAACTACGACAACTGTATATTTTGTAAGCTCTTTACCTTTTGGCCAGCTCGTCTTTCTCATTTCAGACATTACATCTGATAGAAACTGTTTAATCTTGCCCATTCTAGCTTAACCTCCGAACAAATCATCTATTCTATGTTTCAATCTAATTTACTAAATCAAATGCGTAGGCGCGTAAGTCCGCCGAGAATTTATGAAATACATCCGATAAATTTGGCGCAGGCATCCGCAAAATAGACTTTAACTTCAATCAGCTGTTTGAATACGTATAGAGCTATAGAACCGCTTCGTATTCACTGGACCTTTCAAACTAATGCGAGACCAATTCTGAATGAAAGTAAAATTATCGAGTTTGTTTATGCACCGTATGTTCATTACAATGTGAACAAAACTTTTTCAATTCGAGACGCTCATTTGCATTGGCTCTTTCAGGAACTGAATAATTTCTGGAACCACATTTTTCACAACATAAAACGATTTTCTTATGCATTTTGAAAATTCACCTATTTTTTTGCATTTTGTCTTTTAAAGACTAACACCTAAACCTATTACTGTCAATAAGAGCAAAGTTTCGCTCTAACTTTGCTCACCTATTTCCAGGTGACGTTCTAGCTTACGTTTTACACGTTGGAGAGCATTATCAATTGACTTAACATGACGATTCAATTCTTCGGATATCTCATTATAAGATTGCCCATCTAAGTATAAAGCTAAAACCTGTTGTTCAAGCTCACTTAGAATTTCGCCAATTTTCTCCTCAAGATGAGAATATTCTTCACGATTAATCATTAAATGCACTGGATCATCTGACTCTGTACTTGTGATAATATCCATCAATGTACGATCTGATTCTTCATCATAGATTGGTTTATCAAGAGAAACATAGGAATTAAGCGGAATATGCTTTTGACGTGTCGCTGTTTTAATAGCAGTAATGATTTGACGTGTAATGCACAGCTCCGCAAATGCTCTAAAGGAAGAAAGCTTGTCCCCCTTAAAATCTCTAATAGATTTATATAAACCTATCATTCCTTCTTGAACTATATCTTCCTTATCTGCTCCAATTAAAAAATAAGAGCGAGCCTTCGCTTTGACGAACAGTCGATACTTCGTAATTAAATAATCTAACGCTTCTGTATTACCGTGATGTACTTCTTCAATAAGTTGTTCATCTGAAAGGTCTTCAAATCGTTGCAATACTTGTGTTTGACTTTCTTTTAGCATCGGCATCACCCCAGAACGTTCATATAGTGTGTTAGGATAAGTATAACGGAACTGGAAAATATAGGTCAACCTAGTTATTTCAAACCTCTTCTCCATTTCTCAAAAGCTAGTTCTACTTCTTTAGATAATTGAATCCTAGATTTAGGTTTTTCTTCATGAGTTATTTTTACTTTCTGCGTGATATTAGACTTTATAATTTCCATTTCTATTTCTAGTTCTCTTGCCGACTTACGAAGGGCACCATTTCCGAAAATCACATTTTGCTCTGTCATATCAGAAGTGGCTACATAGATTTGTATTTTACGACCCTTTAATTCATTTGTTAGCTTTTCAATCTGTTCATCTGCTGTTTCATTTTTTCTAGTATAAATGATTTCAACCGCATTTTGCACATAGGTTTGTTGTACTCCTGGAACTAAGTGGGCATCAAACACGACAATCACTCGCCCCCCCATGGCCGCTTTATATTCAGCCATGTGTTCCAGCAAGCGATTGCGCGCTTCCTCAAAATTCGTATCGCGAAGAGGTCTTAATTCTTTCCATGCGCCAATCATATTGTAGCCATCGACAATTAAGATCGTTTGCATAAGACAACTTATCCATTCTTTTCTTGGCGCTTGCGATACACTTCATACATTAAAAGGGCGGCAGCTACAGAAGCATTCAATGAATTTACATGGCCGATCATTGGCAAGTGATATAAAAAGTCACATTTATCCTTTAATAATCTACTCATACCGCGACCTTCACTGCCGATAATCACTGCTAATGGCAAGGTTGCATCCATTTTACGATAATCAGCAGATCCCTTAGCATCCGTCCCCGCAATCCAAACGCCCTTCTCTTTTAATTCATCCACTGTTTGCGCAAGGTTTGTTACCCTTACAACAGGCACATGTTCAATCGCACCCGTTGAAGCCTTCGCTACTACAGCAGTTAAACCTACCGCACGTCTTTTCGGAATAATAATGCCATGAACACCGATTGCATCAGCTGTTCGCATAATTGAGCCAAGGTTATGTGGATCTTCAAGTTCATCTAGAATAAGGAAAAATGGGTCTTCATTTTTTGCTTTCGCAGCATCAAACAAATCCTCTAACTCCGCATACTTATAGGCAGCAACAGAAGCAACAATACCTTGGTGATTTTCACTTGATAATTGGTCTACTTTTTTCTTAGGGACAAATTGAACAAGTACCCCACGCTCACGGGCTAAATCCAAGACCTCGTTAATACCTGTCTTCTTTACACCTTCCGCTACCCAAAGCTTATTAATTTCTCTACCTGAACGTAACGCTTCTAGCACAGGGTTTTTTCCAGCAATCATTTCATTATTGTGTTCAGTCATTTACGATGCCCCCTTTGATTGCTCAACAATTTTAATAGCATAATCAATCATTTCATTAACTCGTTCATATTGTTTAGTTAAATACAAGCTTCCTAAAACCGCTTCAAAGCCGGAACTATTTCGGTAGGTTTGTACATCTGTATTTTTCGGAACTGAGCCTGATTTTGCGTTGCGTCCTCTTTTAAAAACAGCAACCTCTTCTTCTGTGAGGTAATTTTCGTCCATTAATCGGTGCACGATCATAGATTGAGCTTTTGCAGATACATAATTTGTTGCCTCTTTATGTAATCGATTTGGTCTAGCTCGTCCACTCAATAGAAGATGTTCCCGAACTTTTTGTTCGAGAACAGCATCTCCCATATAAGCCAATGCAAGTGCATTTAGTTGTTTTACATCTTCAATACGAAGTTGTGCCATATTACAAACCTCGTTTCCAACGTGTACCTTGACGTGTATCCTCTAGAATAATATTCAGATTTAAAAGCTGGTCACGAATTTCATCTGAACGAGCAAAATCTCGATTTTTACGCGCCAGGTTACGTTCTTCGATTAGAGCTTCAATTTCATCATCTAAGAGTTCATTTTCCACGACTAATTTAATACCCAGGACGTCGCCAAGTGCATCGAATGTTGCGATAAACGCTTTTAACACACGTTCTTCTGTATTTGCTTCGCTTAGGTAGATATTTGCAATACGTGCTAATTCGAAGAGTGTAGAAATAGCATTTGCAGTATTGAAATCATCATCCATCGCAATTTCAAATTGTTTTTTCACTTCATCGATTTTTTCTAAATACGCTCCGCCATTATCAGCCAGGTTTGTTGAAGCAGATAATCTGTATTGAATATTCGAATAAGCCGTACGAAGTCTTTCTAATCCAGCTTGAGCCGACTCAACTAAATCCTGTGCAAAGTTAATAGGGTGACGGTAATGTACAGATAACATAAAGAAACGCAATACCTGTGGGTCGATTTGCTGACGAATATCATTCACTAACACAAAGTTCCCAAGAGATTTAGACATCTTCTCATTGTCAATATTAATATACCCGTTGTGCATCCAATAACGTGCAAATTCTTTTCCGGTATAGGCTTCGGATTGAGCAATCTCATTTTCGTGGTGAGGGAAAGTTAAATCCTGACCACCTGCATGAATGTCAATTGTATCACCAAGATGCTCGCGAGCCATTACAGAACATTCGATATGCCATCCTGGACGTCCTTCACCCCATGGGCTTTCCCATTTAATCTCACCTGTTTTTGCAGCTTTCCATAGAGCGAAATCTAGAGGATCCTCTTTTTTCTCACCCGCTTCAATACGAGCTCCCACCTTTAAATCATCAATTGGTTGGTGTGATAACTTACCATATCCGTCAAATTTACGGGTACGATAATACACATCTCCCTGCGATTCGTAGGCATAGCCTTTTTCGATTAAAACACCGATAAAATCAATAATATCCTCCATATGATTGGTTACTCGGGGGTGTACGTCTGCTTTTTTGCAGCCAAGCGCCGTAATATCCTCAAAATAAGCATTAATAAAGCGGTTTGTTAATTCGAAAACGTCCTCACCTAATTCATTTGCTGCTTTAATTATTTTGTCATCCACATCCGTAAAGTTAGAAACATATTTCACATCAAAACCTTTGTATTGGAAATAGCGACGAACAGTGTCATATACAATAACCGGTCGTGCATTCCCGATATGAATAAAGTTGTATACTGTCGGGCCACATACATACATTTTGATTTTTCCTTCTTCAAGTGGTACAAATGGTTCTTTTTGTCTTGTTAAGGAATTAAATATTAGAATTGTCATTTCACTCTCTCCTTTTTTAATTTACTTTCTAATTTGCATATCGGTTTTAATAAAAAAACGCCCCTATCTTTTCACATGAAAAGACAGAGACGTATTAAACGTGGTTCCACTCTGATTTGAAAGCATTAAACAATTAAATGAAATGCTTTCCACTCGAAAAGTCCGTTAACGCCAGACGACTCGACTTGCCTACTAAGAAAAACACAATTCCTCACCGGAATGGCGAAAATGATGTGTTTTTCATATGCGGAAATCCCAAAATCAATCCGCCTACGTTTCAGCTAAGTGCTCAAAGGTGCATTTCCATAAAATAGAGGCCCAGGTCACTTTCAGCCGATGATGACCCTCTCTTTTAAAACATATTTTATGTACTTCTCCTTATCAACGCTTTTACTATTATTTTGTCAATCCATCACGACTTAAAGTAATTTCATTTTACAATAGGCAAACTAAAAGTCAATTAATTGGAATCATTATTTTACGTATTTTTCGATACGAGCGATTGCTTTTTCTTTTCCGATCAATGCAATAGCATCCGCTAATTCAGGGCCGTGTGTTTGACCAGTTGTTACTACACGAATTGGCATGAATAGGTTTTTCCCTTTATGCCCCGTTTCTTTTTGAACTGCTTTAACAGCAGCTTTAATAGAAGGTGCATCAAAGCTTTCAAGTGCTTCAAGCTGCGCTTTGAATGAGGCCATTACTTCTGGAATCTGTTCACCGGCTAATACTTCTTTCGACTCTTCATCATACTCAATTTCTTCCGCAAAGAACAAGCTTGATAGCTCTACAATTTCAGCGCCAAAGCTCATTTGATTATGATATAAACTGATTAGAGCTGTAGCCCATTGTTGCTGCTCTTCGTTTAATTCTTGCGGAAGTAAACCCTCTTTTTGTAAATGTGGTAAAGCTAATTCTACCACTTTTTCTAAAGGCAGCTTTTTAATATACTGATTGTTCATCCATGTTAGTTTATTTTTATCGAACATAGATGGTGACTTCGAAAGACGTTTTTCATCAAAAATTTCGATGAATTGTTCTTTAGTGAAGATTTCTTCTTCACCTTCTGGAGACCAGCCTAAAAGGGCAAAGAAGTTAAACATTGCTTCTGGTAAATAGCCAAGCTCTTTATATTGTGTAACGAATTGAATGATAGACTCATCACGTTTCGATAGTTTTTTATGGTCTTCGTTTACGATTAATGTCATATGACCATATTGCGGATACTCCCAATCAAATGCATCAAAAATCATCATTTGTTTTGGTGTATTAGATAAATGCTCTTCTCCACGGAATACATGTGTAATGTCCATAAAGTGATCGTCTAAAACAACGGCATAGTTATATGTTGGAATACCGTTCGCTTTTACAAGCACCCAATCTCCAATATCCTTTGATTCAAACGTAACATCCCCACGTACTAAATCCGTGAAGCGGTAAGTTGTGTTTTCAGGTACGCGCATACGGATTGTATGTGGGATACCTTCAGCTTCTTTTGCAGCTACTTCTTCTTTTGTTAAGTGACGGCACTTTCCATCATAAGTAGGGGCTGCGACACCTTTTGCTCTTTGTGCTTCACGAGAAGCTTCCAACTCTTCTGAAGTACAGAAACATTTATAAGCAATTCCACGCTCCAATAATTCTTCCGCGTGTTTTGTATAGACATCTAAACGTTCCATTTGGCGATATGGTGCGTACGGTCCACCAATATCAATCGACTCATCAGGCGTAATTCCTAACCAACGTAAGTTATCAAGCTGAGATGCTTCTCCACCCTCTACATTACGTTCAATATCTGTATCCTCAATACGAACGATAAATTTACCGTTGTGATGTTTTGCAAATAGATAGTTAAATAACGCTGTACGTGCTCCACCAATGTGTAAAAAGCCGGTTGGACTTGGTGCATAACGAACGCGAACTTCCTTCGTCATAATTATTGCCTCCTATATTAGGTCAGTAAGTTTGTTATATTTATTGAGAAATCGCAAAGCCAACACTTCTCAAGTAACCTTGTACATTTTACCACTCAAGGTTAAGAAATAAAAGTGGAGCGGGCTCGTACAGCCGTGAAAGAAACTGGAGGGGCTGACTGTAAGGACGCTCTTTGTCCTTGTAGTCAGCACCGAAGTCCCTACTGGCAAATCCCCTTCAATCCACCTTAAATCTCCACCCATTCTCTATAATATGCACGAGATTTTTATTTCTTAATTAGTAAAATCGTTGCCATTGCCGCAATTCCTTCTTCACGGCCAGTGAAACCTAATTTCTCGGTTGTTGTTGCTTTCACATTAACCTGTGATGGATCTGCTTTTAAAAGCTCTGCAATTCGATTGCGCATTGGTTCAATATAGGGAGCCATTTTCGGACGCTGTGCCATAATTGTGCAATCCACATTTCCAAGCACATAGCCTTTTTCCTCTACAATATTCCAAATGTATTCTAACAATTTTGCACTATCTGCGTCTTTAAATTCTGGATCTGTATCAGGAAAATGGTGCCCAATATCCCCTTCACCAATTGCACCTAATGCAGCATCCGTTACCGTATGCAACAACACGTCTGCATCGGAATGCCCAAGCAACCCTCTCTCATGAGGAATTTCAATCCCGCCAATTATTAAAGGACGCCCTTCTGCAAATGCGTGAACGTCAAATCCTTGTCCTACTCGAAACATATTAATATTACTCCTTCTAGTTATTACGATGCTTTAGTATCGCTTCTCCAAATATTAAATCTTCTTTTGTTGTTATTTTTACATTTTCATAGGTACTTTCCACAATATGAACTTCTTGTCCCAGACGTTCAACAAGCATCGCCTCGTCCGTTCCTAAGAAACCTTGTTTTTCTGCTGTGTCCTCTGCCTGCTGCAACAATTGGAAACGAAAGGCTTGCGGGGTTTGTATCATCCACAAGCTCTCTCGATCAACCGTTTCAGCAATTACACCATCTTGCACAATCTTCATCGTATCTTTTGCCTTTACGCCGGCAATGGCAGCCCCTTTATCATGCGCTGCTTCTACCAAGCGAGAGATTGTAGGTTTCGTTATAAATGGTCTTGCTGCATCATGCACTAACACAATTTCTACTTGTTGCATTTCTTTAATACATGAATGGACAGAATGCTGTCTTTCTTGCCCTCCATTTGGGAGACCTTTTACTTTTGTAATGCGGTATTGATCTAATAATCCCTGGATGTACTCACGTTCCTCTGGTTTGACAGCGAGCCAGATACCTGAACAATTTTCATCACCTTGAAAAACTTCTAATGTATGCATTAGAATCGGTTTGTTATCAAGCTGTAAAAATAATTTATTTTGGCCTGCTCCCATTCTTTTTCCGCTTCCAGCTGCCGGGAGCACTACTTCATATTGCACAAATTCACTTCCCAATCTGTTAAAGCCTCATTTTTCTTCAAAGAGATTTCATTCTATTATGCTACTTGTTCGTCTTTAGGCTTGGCAAATATCATGCGCCCAGCTGATGTTTGCAGCACACTTGTAACCGTAACTGTAATCGCTTGCCCAATATAGCTTCGGCCACCTTCAACAACAATCATCGTGCCATCATCCAAATAAGCGACACCTTGATTTTGTTCTTTCCCGTCCTTTATCACAACTACCTGCATATCCTCGCCAGGGATTACAACAGGTTTCACAGCATTTGCCAGATCATTAATATTTAATACTTGGACATGGTGTAAATCGCAAACTTTATTCAGATTAAAGTCATTGGTTAAAATTTGCGCACCTATTTTCTTCGCAAGACGTACTAGTTTTAAATCAACCTCTTGTACATCCTCAAAATCTTCTTCAGAGATTTGTACAGTTGTAACACGTTCGTCTTGCAGTTTCTTCAACATATCTAGCCCTCTACGGCCACGAGTACGTTTCAATGTATCTGAAGAATCCGCTATATGCTGAAGCTCCGTGAGAACAAACTGAGGAACAATAAGAATCCCTTCAATAAATCCTGTGGAAGAAATATCTGCAATTCGTCCATCAATAATTACACTCGTATCTAACAATTTGTATAATTGCTTTTCCTCAGCTTGAGAAGAGACCGCATCAGTCGACTTCTTCTTTTGTGCTGTATTGGATTTTGAAAACATTTGACTTAGTTCATCACGCTTTGTAAATCCAACACGGAATCCTAGATATCCTAGTAAAATGGATAGTATAATCGGTAAAAATTCAGTAATGATCGGTATTTGAATTCTTTCAATAGCAAAGCCAATGAGAAAAGCTACCATTAACCCTACAATTAATCCAAGGGACCCAAATAACAGGTCAGCTGCCGGAACTTTAAATAAAATCCCTTCCATCCAAACAATTAGCTTCACAAAGTAATCTGATAATGCGAATGATAAAACGAATAATAATATTGCACCTAATGCTACCGAGACATATGGATTGTTAAGCCAGGGATTAGATGATAAATTAATAAACTCGTATAATGGCGGTAAGAAAATAAAACCTAACGCTCCTCCGATAAATAGGAATGCAAATTGAATTACTCTTTTTAACATACTCCCACCTCCTTTTCTTATTATTAATTATACATAGTTCATCTACGGTTTTCGCTATAAACACTTCAACAATTTTAAAAATTAGGTAAAATATTCTTTGGTGTATAAAATAAGGTATGTTCTATTTTTACCCAAAATTAAAAGGAAAAATGCCCATACATCAAAAATGATTGTATAGGCACGGGTTTAGGACATTTTTTAGGCAATATCCTTCATTTATAAATCGTTAAAACAAGCTCTTAATGCTTCATTTATTGTTTCGATGCCAACTACTTGAATACCACTAGGATAATCCCATCCTCCTTGGTTGGAAGCAGGGATAAATGCCCGCTTAAAGCCTAGTCTCGCAGCCTCTTGAACTCGTTGCTCTATTCTCGATACACGGCGTACCTCTCCCGTTAATCCCACTTCTCCAATAAAGCAGTCCGTCGATTTTACTGCCTGATCTTTAAAGCTCGATACAATGGAAGTTAAAACCGCTAGGTCGATGGCAGGCTCATCAAGCTTTACGCCACCAGCCACTTTGATATAAGCATCCTGGGCTTGCAGCAGTAACCCCATTCGTTTTTCCAAAACAGCCATTAACAGCTGCACCCTATTTTGGTCTACCCCAGTAGACATACGTTTCGGATAATTAAAGCTCGTTGGCGTGACCAATGATTGAATCTCAACTAATATCGGCCTTGTCCCTTCCATAGAGGCAACAATTGTGGAACCTGCCGCATCATAGGAACGCTCCTCTAAAAACAGTTCTGAAGGGTTGGATACTTCCTTTAAGCCAGCTTGCACCATTTCGAAAATAGCAATTTCATTGGTAGAACCAAAACGATTTTTAACACTTCGTAAAATTCGATACGTATGATGGCGTTCCCCTTCGAAATATAGAACAGTATCTACCATATGTTCTAGTAAACGAGGTCCAGCGATTTGTCCCTCTTTTGTTACGTGGCCTACTAAGAAAATAGCAATCCCCTTTGTTTTGGCAATCCGCATTAACTCTGCGGTACATTCACGAACTTGAGAAACACTACCAGGGGCACTTGTCACTTCCGGGTGGTGAATGGTTTGTATTGAGTCAATTATGACAAACTTCGGCCCGACTTCTTCTATCGTTTGGTTAATCAACTCTAGATTTGTCTCGGAGTAGATATAGAGTTCTGGTGATTGCACACCCAACCTGGATGCACGAAGCTTTGTTTGACGCATTGATTCCTCTCCGGATATGTACAAAACGCGATGTGCTTTGTTGGATAAAAGGGCAGATACTTGCATAAGCAAAGTCGATTTACCGATACCAGGGTCTCCACCAATTAATACTAGGGAGCCTGGGACAATGCCCCCACCCAAAACACGATTCAACTCTTCCATTTCTGTAGGAATTCGAGGTTCATCCGAGGTTTCAATATTTATGATAGGCGTAGCTTTTTGTGAAATAGAATTGGAATGCTGAAAAGCACCACGTGGACCTTTTGATACGACTTCCACTTCTTCTACCATCGTATTCCAGCCACCACAGCCCGGGCAGCGCCCCATCCATTTTGGAGATTCATAGCCACATGAATTACAACAAAACTTTGATTTCTTTTTTGCCATCTTGTCTCTCCTCCCTAAATTAATTCTTTAGTCAATTGTACATGACAACCTGTGAACCTCCTAATATATTACCAGGAGGTAAATTGAATTTTATAATTTCGAAAAAATTGTTACCCTGTTGAAGTATATCACCGAAAAACAGAAGCGGCTGACCGTGAAATCAGTCAACCGCTTAATAGCTTTAAATTATTTAGTTAGCACTGCATTTTTTGGCCTTACGATAAATTCATTATCAGCATAATCGATAACGACACTTTGACCTGTGCTGATTGTACCTTTTAATACCTCTTCAGATAGGCGGTCCTCCACATGTTTTTGCAGCGAACGACGTAATGGACGTGCACCATATTGTGGATCATATCCTTCTTGAGCAATTTTCTCAAGTGCGGCATCTGTAAGCTCCAGCTCAATATTTTGTTCTCTTAGGCGGTTTGTCAAAGATTTCGCCATTAGAGCGATGATTTGTTTTAACTCGTCTTTTTCAAGTGAGTGGAACACAATCATCTCATCGATTCGGTTTAAGAACTCCGGACGGAATGCTTTTTTCAATTCTTCAAGCATAGTGCCCTTCATATCTTTATACTTCGTTGATTCGGCGCTGCCAACACCAAAGCCTAATGATTTTTGATATTTAAGTGCATCAGCACCAACGTTCGATGTCATGATTACCACTGTATTTCGGAAATCTACAGTACGACCTTTAGAATCCGTTAAACGGCCATCATCTAGTACTTGAAGTAAAATGTTGAACACATCTGGATGTGCTTTTTCAATTTCGTCAAGCAATACAACAGAATATGGTTTACGACGAACTTTTTCTGTTAATTGTCCGCCTTCATCAAAACCTACATAACCTGGAGGTGAACCAACTAAGCGAGAAGTTGAATGTTTCTCCATGTATTCGGACATGTCAATTCGAATCATTGCGTCCTCATCGCCGAACATTACTTCAGCAAGGGCACGTGCAAGCTCAGTTTTACCAACCCCTGTAGGTCCCAAGAAGATGAATGAACCGATTGGGCGTTTTGGATCTTTTAATCCTGCACGAGCACGACGGATTGCACGAGAAATGGCTTCTACCGCTTCACCTTGACCTACAACACGTTTGTGTAACTCATCTTCAAGGTTAAGAAGTTTTGCAGATTCCTCTTGAGCAATTTTTGAAACAGGGATTCCAGTCCACATAGAAACCACCATTGCGATGTCCTCTACTGTAACTTCGGACTCTTCTTTCCCTTGTTTTTCCTTCCACGTTTTCTTTGTGGCCTCTAATTCATCTTTAATTTTTTGTTCTGTATCTCTTAATGCTGCTGCTTTTTCAAACTCTTGGCTTGATACGGCTGCATTTTTTTCAGAACGCACACCTTCTAATTTATCCTCTAAAGCTTTTAAATTTGGTGGAACAGTGAATGAACGTAAGCGTACTTTTGACCCCGCTTCATCAATTAAGTCAATCGCTTTATCTGGCAAGAATCGATCTGAAATATAACGGTCTGATAATTTTGCTGCCGCATCAACAGCTTCATCTGTAATTTTCACACGGTGATGTGCTTCATAACGATCACGTAAGCCTTTAATAATTTGAATTGTTTCATCCACCGATGGTTCATCTACTTGAATTGGTTGGAAACGACGCTCTAAAGCAGCATCCTTTTCAATGTATTTACGATACTCATCCAATGTTGTTGCACCAATACATTGTAGTTCGCCACGTGCTAATGAAGGTTTTAAAATGTTTGAGGCATCGATTGCTCCTTCTGCACCACCAGCACCAATTAATGTGTGTAGCTCATCAATGAAAAGAATAACATTACCCGCTTGGCGAATTTCATCCATCACTTTTTTCAAGCGATCTTCAAACTCACCACGATATTTTGTTCCGGCAACAACTGTACCCATATCCAATGTCATCACTCGTTTATCACGAAGCGTCTCAGGTACTTCATTGTTTACGATTTGCTGTGCTAAGCCTTCTGCAATCGCTGTTTTACCAACCCCCGGTTCACCAATTAATACAGGATTGTTTTTTGTACGACGAGAAAGCACCTCGATTACACGAGTAATTTCTTTACTACGACCGATTACAGGATCTAGTGAGCCTTCACGAGCAATCGCCGTCAAGTCGCGAGCTAAACCATCTAATGTTGGTGTATTTACAGATTGAGTAGGATTGCTCGCGTTTTGAGCAGCATCATTGTTACCAAGTAATAAAAGAACTTGTTGACGCGCTTTGTTTAAGCTCACTCCAGCGTTCGCTAATACTCGAGCCGCTACCCCTTCACCTTCACGGATTAAAGCAAGTAAAATATGCTCTGTTCCGATATAGGCATGGCCTAGCTTTCTAGACTCGTCTACTGATAATTCAATGACTTTTTTAGCTCTTGGCGTATAGTGAACAATCGGACCAACATCCTTTGCACCTTTTCCAACCAGCTCTTCAATGCCTGATTCTATAATTTGCGGGCTCACATCAATTGCTTCTAGGGCTTTTGCTGCAATTCCCCCACCTTCACGAATAAGGCCAAGTAAAATATGTTCTGTCCCAATGGATTCGTGTTTCCAACGAATTGCTTCTTCTTGTGCTAATTGCAATACTTTTTGTGCACGTTGAGTAAAACGGTTAAACATCATATCTTTCCTCTCCTTTTTCCAATAACTTTTGATTATTCAAATTTAACTTTTCACGTAATAGTTTTGCTCTATACATATCTCGTTCACTAGCTTGAAGAGTTGTACCTGCATACTGCTGTACAAAGCCTGGTTGTATAAGAATCATGCACTCATTTAATACATTCAATGGGACATCCTTAATGATGCCTACATCAACTCCAAGGCGAACATTTGATAAACAAGAAGCAGCTTCTTCGCTCGTCATGATTCGGGCATACTTTAAAGTACCTAACGAACGATTAAAGCGGTCTTCTAATATTATTCGAGAATTTTTTAATAATGCCTCTCGAGCACCGCGCTCATTTTTGATAATTTGTAACGCGACCTCTTGCAGGTCTTTTAAAATCTCCTCTTCCGATTTACCTAGTGTTACTTGATTAGAGATTTGATAAATATTCCCTAAATTTTCACTGCCTTCTCCATATATACCCCTTACTACCATTCCTAATCGTGCAAGCATCTGTGTAACTACTTTTATTTGTTTAGACATGGTAAGGGCCGGCAAATGCATCATAACTGATGCTCGAAGTCCTGTGCCAACATTGGTTGGGCAGCTCGTTAAGTAACCAAATGACTCATTAAAAGCATAAGGAAGATGAACTTCTAATTTGCTATCTAGCTTATAGGCATTTGCATAGGTTTCTGCAAGCTGAAGTCCTGGAGCCAAGCATTGAATCCGCAAGTGATCTTCTTCGTTTACCATTATACTTATTGCTTCATCATTCGATATATGAACAGAGGCGGACTTCTCTTTTTTTGCTAAAAGAGGACTGATCAGGTGCTTTTCAACTAAAACTTGCCTTTGCAGTGCAGGCATTTCTTTAATGGTAAAATGCGAAAACTTATGGCCCTCAGCTTTAATAGAATTTAACGCTTCGTTAACCATTTCATCAATTTGATGGGCTTCATTTTCTGTAAAGCTTAATGGGAAACGATAACCATCCAAGTTTCTGGCTAAACGAATACGTGTGCTCAAAACAATGTCTGCATCAAGTCCTTTTACATCCATCCATCCTGGTGCACCGCTTTTTAAAAAGTGTTCAAGATTCATGGTGTATCAACACCCCCACGTTCCAACCTACGCTCCATCTCTCGAATCTCATCACGTAAGCCAGCCGCATCTTCAAAACGTTCTTCATGTATGGCTAATTGTAATTGTTCCCGAGTAGACTCTATTTGCTTTTTGATCCACTCGTTATGATGATTCGGCTTTCCAGGTGCTTTTCCGCTATGAGTGGTTCCTGCTTGTATTTTTGTCAGAACAAGCGGAAGTTGTTTACCAAAGGTTTCATAACATTGTGGACAACCAAGCTTCCCTTCATTCAAAAATTTACGAAACGTGAAGCCACACGTCGGACATTTAGCACTTTTTTGAGTAGTTGATTGTGCTTTTTCCTGTGTCCCGCTATTCCAAACAGGTAATCCAAATAAATTAGAAACAAGCTGATGAATTGGAATTTGTTCTTCTTTATGAAAATCTAAATTAAAAGGATGAAAATTTTGTGCACAAACCTCACAATAATGTTTTTCACTTTTTTGGCCATTAACTACTTGTGTTACTGTTACTGTAGCTTGTCGCTCTTTACAGTGTTCACAAACCATGACCTCACCCCTTTTTTAAAAATGTATTTATAATGATCGAGAGCTCCTAATAATTTGAGCCCAAGTTATTTATCGTATTTTAATGTGGTCAACATAGATTGCAGTATATAGGATCTTAACTCGTCTCTAATCGGTAATTGTAGTCGAAGTGTAGACCTATCGATTGCAGCCAGCATTAGTTTTGCTTCGCGTTTTGAGATTACTTGTTCATCGATTAAACGATAAATAATATCTTCTGCCATTGCTTGTGTTGCACCATGATTAATTTGGCTAATCATATCCTCCAGCAAATCAATTCTGGAATGTGCTTTAACACGTAAGATTCGGATATAGCCACCGCCTCCTCGTTTACTTTCAACAAGATAACCTCTTTCAGCAGTAAATCGCGTATTGATCACATAATTTATCTGCGAGGGGACGCATTGAAACTTATCTGCCAACTCACTACGTTTGATTTCAATATGTCCTTGACCACCTAATTCGATAACTTGTTTCAAATAACCTTCAATGATGTCAGATATATTTCTCATTTTTTATTCCTCACCCCAATCACACACTGACTTTGACTATCTTTGACTATATTATATAAACATCAAAATCAAAATGCAAATCAAATGCCCAAGATCAAAATCCCAATTTTCATGCCGAACTACCAGGAATCCTCGAATACAGATTTATGCCTAATAAAATAAAGAGGCAATCTCTTTTCAACATGAGACCACCTCTTTCAAATACGTTTCACAGGAACTTTATTTTAAGAAATAGCCCCAAAAAGTATTTAATAACTACTTTTGGTTCATTTCTTATTATGATGTTAATTACTTTAATCTAAACCCTAATTTTTACAATTGGCTTATACCCAACGTCCAACAATCGGGTAATTCCATTTTTCTTCGTTTAACGCTTTTATAATTCCGATAACTGGAACAACGATTGTCATGATGACGAAGACGATTAAGAACGGAATCCCTATCAAGATGAAGCTAAAGAAGCTGGATATCCCGATTAACAGCCACATCACTACCTGGAATAATAATGCTTGTATAGAAAGTCGCTTAATATCCTCCTCCGTGCTTAATAACCAAAATAAAATCGGCACCAACATCGGAGCAAAAAATGCACTTGCATGGATAATTACTTTTCCCCATTTACTTTCCATCTATCTATCAGCCTTTCTTTTCAATTATGTTTTATTGTATATTACTTTTACGGTTGAATTCCAAAATAGTTTCAACTTAAAATACCCTATTTTAGCAGCTCTTATTATGAAAAAGAAAAAATCCGCAAGTATTAGTTACTTGCGGACAGGATTATTTTGAAGTTTTTTTCTTCATATTCATCGGCTTTGGGTCTGGCTTTTCTTCATCGTCATGCGGGAATAGGATATAAGCTACAAAGCCTGAGAATAATGTAGCCACCACTACGAGTAATACACTATCTCTTGTTGAAACCTCTTGAAAATAGTTTCTTAACATTAAAATTGCCCCAACAGCTACTACCACCATTGATGGAATGACAAATTTAAATCGGCGTTTCTCCATTTTTTAACGTCCTTTACATAATATTATCTATTTGTATTATTTACTTACATTCCTTTGTTACCTAAACACCTCGTATTTTACATGGGATATTTCTAAATTACAAATCGAGGTACATAGAATTATTAAACTATTAATATTTTCTATCGTAACCTCACATCTTTATGGAATATACAAACAGATTTAATGTATCATAGATATAAAGTATCATTTCTATAAAATAGTAGAACGGAGAATATAATGTCTATTTTCAAAAAAAATCTACAAAAACGGAATTCCCGCTATTTCGATGTAGAAAAATACATACAGGAAGTTACATTAAATCTATCTAATTACCCAGATCTTCAGAATCAAGTTCAACTGATTAATTTAACAGTTGAAGACCTAGCTATCTTAAAGCAACTAAAACCTTTAACTGAACAATTTATTCCCGAAATGGTTAATCAATTTTATGACGCACTGATAAAGAGTCATCATCTAATGAGCATTATCAATCAACATTCAAAAATTGAACGATTAAAGGGTACATTAACAAAACATTTATCTGAAATTTTCGAAAGTAAAATCAATGATGACTATGTAAGACAAAGAAATACAATCGCTGCAACACATGTACGTATCGGCCTAGAATCGCAATGGTATTTAAGCTCATTCCAATCATTGACGTCTACTTTTAACAATTTTATAAACGAGCTGGATATTTCAAAAGAAGATTCTCTAAAAGCAATCAATGCTTTCTCTAAAATTATTAATCTTGAACAACAGCTAGTTATTCAAGCTTATGAAGCGGAACAACAACGCATCCGTACACAGGATGAAGCCATCAAAAATGCTTTGATTTCTTCCGTTCAAAATACAGCAGAGGAGTTAAATGCAATTAGTCAAGAAACGACTGCCTCTTTATATGGCATCTCTTCTCAATCAGGAAGTATTGCGGCTGCCACAAAACAAGGATTGGATTTTGTGGCGGATACAGAGGAAAAGTCTAGTTTAGGGAAAAACCATTTAGAGACTCAAACTCAACTGATGCAAGTTATTTTAGAAAGTGTTAATATGCTTGAAAAGTCAATGAGTAATTTGCGTACTTCATCCCAAAAGATTTCAGAGATTGTTGCACTCGTAACAGGTATTGCTGATCAAACAAATTTATTGGCATTAAATGCATCCATCGAAGCTGCACGGGCTGGAGAGCATGGAAAAGGCTTTGCAGTTGTAGCAGATGAAGTAAGGAAACTAGCTGAAGAAACGAAAAGTGCTGTTCAAAATGTCTCTTATTTAATCCATGAAACAGAGACAAATATCAAGCATATGACTAACTCTGTCAATAATGTGGATGATCAGGTACAAAGAAGCGTTCAAACTCAGCAAAGCCTAGAGGAATCCTTCAACTCTATTGCAAAAGCAGTGTCTGGCATTAAAGAGCAATACACAAGTACTACAACTGACATCACAAAAATCTCAAAATTAATTAGTGAGCTAACAGAAAGTGCATCTCAAGTATCTTCTTCTTCAGATTCACTGCTAAATATCGTTCACGAATTAACTGAATAAAGTTTTAAATAACCATATAGAAAGAACCTTCTAAAAAGTTATATTAGTCTATTTAGAAGGTTCTCTTATTTATTCAAGATTTTCTAATAGCTTCCTACGTGCCATCGTATTTTGCCTTTTAGCTTGCCGCAATTCTCTACGAGCCGACCCCGTTTCGAAAAGCTGACGTTCTCGATCGGTTTCCGGGTAAACCTTCGGGACTTGTATCGGTTTTCCTGATTCATCTACAGCCACCATTGTGACAAATGATTCCGTCGTTAGCTTTTGCTCACCAGTCATGATGTTATGGGCCATAACCCGGACGTAAACTTCCATCGACGAGCGTCCAGTAGATGTGATCATAGCTTCTAATTCAAGAATATCCCCCTCATAAGCAGGTGATATAAAATCAACCGAATCAAAGGAAGCTGTAACAACCTCTGACTTGGCATGTTTCATAGAGGTGATAGCAGCAATCTCATCAATAAAAGCTAGAACTTTCCCACCAAAGATGGAATGATGATGATTTGTATCTGGTGGTAATACAAGGTGTGTCTGAAAAGAACGAGAATAACTTATCGGCACTTCATTTGTCATATAGACCCTCCACTACTTCTCTTCGATGATAATACTGTTTACACTGTTTGATACATGAAAGAGTCAAACCACATTAACTTCATTCAGTTTAAATTTCTCAAGTACTAAATCAAATTATATTGTAGTTTTAATCGTAATAAACTTCAAATCTGTCATTTCTTCAATTGCATATTTAATGCCTTCTCTTCCGTATCCACTATTTTTAACCCCACCATATGGCATGTTATCAACTCTGAATGTTGGAATATCATTAATCACAACAGTTCCTGCTTCCATTTCTTCTGCCGCCTTCATAGCATCAGTCAAAACATTTGTAAAAATCCCTGCGTTTAAGCCCAAATCTGAAGCATTGACTAAAGAGATTGCCTCATCCAACGTTGAATAAGGTACAAGTGACACAATAGGTGCAAAAGTTTCTTGGCAAACTACTTTCATATGAGGCTTTACATTCACCATGACTGTTGGTTGTAATGTCCTTTGCGTAAACTCTGCACCTGTGGCTACTTTTGCCCCTTCGGATTTTGCCTCTTCAATCCATTGTTTAATTCGTTCAAGTTCTTTTGGATTAATCATCGCACTAACATCCGTTGAAGGGTCAAGTGGGTCACCTAATTTAAGCTTTCTTGTTTTTTCTATAAAAGCTTTAGCAAATTCATCATAAATCGAGTCATGCACATAAACTCTTTGTAGGGAGATACAAACTTGTCCTGCATATCCAAATGCACCGGCTACACAGCGCGAAATAATTTCATCTATAGGTGTACTTGGCTCGACAACTACTGCAGCATTAGAGCCTAATTCTAACGTAAGTTTACGTAGTCCCACTTTTTCTTTTATTTTCAATCCAACTGCACCACTACCTGTAAATGTTACTTTTTTAACAAGAGGATGGGTTACAAGTGAATCACTTAACTCACTGCCAGAGCCTGTAACAATTTGAAGCACTCCATCCGGTAATCCCGCTTCCTTGAATACTTCCGCCATAACAAGTGAAGTTAATGGCGTTTGTGTAGCAGGCTTCAATACAACGGAGTTTCCAACAGCAATTGCTGGCCCTAATTTATGGGCCACCAGGTTAAACGGGAAGTTAAATGGTGTAATGGCAGACACAACACCAATTGGAACCCTTTTAGTATAACCAATCCGGTCTTTCGTTCCTGGAGCAGCATCTAATGGAACAGTTTCCCCCGTAGATTGTTTTGCTGCTTCAGCCGAGAATTGATACGTTGCGATTGTTCTGTCTATCTCTGTTAAGCTAGCAGACAATGGTTTTCCCGCTTCCAAAGCTAAAATTCGCGCGAACTCTTCTTTTCGTTCACGCATAATCTCTACTACTTTATATAAAATTTCTGCCCTTTCATAAGCAGTTGTTTTCTTAAAAGATTGAAATGACTTATGTGCCCCTTCAATCGCACGTTCCACATCTTTAACAGAAGCCTTCGCTACCTCTGCAATAACTTCTCCAGAATAAGGTGCAGTTAATGAATAAGTTTTTTGGGCATTTTCCCAATTTCCATTAATCCATAATTTTGTTTCTTCCAACCGAAAACAACCTCCTCTAGCCTTCTTATTCTATTGTATCACTGTTGTCCAAAACTCACTCTTATGTAAGATTAATGATTAGTTAAAAAAATCGAATACATCCGAAATTCCACCTGATGGAATGATGGAACCTAGCTCTAAGACAAAGTCGACAATATCAAATAAAGTTAAGATGCTTGTTAAACCTGAAATATCAATTAAATTATGCACCTCAACTAAATCATGAACAATCTTTTGAATGGCTACAATCAATGCATAGTCCTTGACGTTTTTAAAAATCTTCTGCCCCATTAACTGATTATGTAAAGAAGTAAGTTCGTTTATTTTTGAATTATCTGTTGCAGCTAAAGCTAAAACACCCAAATAAGGGTAATGAAGTTTTTTCACTTTTACGCCTCGTTCTATCAGTTCTTCCCTTAGCTTCACAACATATTCCAACATAATTTTATTATAATCTTCACTATACACAGTCATGATTTGTGCTAGTGCCTGTAAGTGGTTTCCCATTGTAAATTGATTATTTCTTAGGTTGCTGTAGTACTTCATTATCGTATCTGCTTGAGTTTTTGGTTGTACATTCGAGTTTGCTGTTAAAAAAACAGCATATGGAATATCTTCTTTGGACGTTAAAAACCGTTGATTTCGGTTCATTTCATCATATAATTGCTTTGCTCTTTGTGCATGCTCCAGATTACTTGGCTGTAAAAATAAAGCTCCTACTATTCGATGTGGTGTCTTTTTGAATTTGACTTGATCTAATAGTAGGTCATTCGCTATGATGTGTTTGATTTCCTTGTTCCTATCCTCCTGTTGTAAGAGGTGGAAGGCTAATTTGTAGCTTGTATTCGACTCCAATCGTGTCGGTAATGCCTTCTCTCCACTTTCTTGAATTTCTTCTATTATTTTTTGTAGAATGACTCCACTAAATTGTTTTTGAGCAAGTGTATATCTGCATGCTAATGAATGCATTAGCTGAATGTCATGACCACCGGTATAATTGAAAAGACGATTATAATTGTCTTGAAACGCCTTTATGAATTGCTCTTCACTCATCTAAATCACTCCCATCATTAACTACTACTTTTCTCGGGAAATAGTTTCATAGAAAACTTAACTAAAGAACTATTTGCAGATTAAATCAAAAAAGAGGTTCCCTGCCAGAATATTCTAGCAAAAAACCTCCCACCTTTATATTAGTTGTGCTAACTCTTCTGATGTAAAAGCTCTAGATCTAGTAAGAAAACGTTTCCCCTCGACACCCTCTAACGAAAACATTCCTCCTCGACCTTCCACTACATCAATAATGAGCTGCGTATGCTTCCAATAATCGAACTGGCTTTTGTGCATATAAAACTTGGCTCCACCTATCTCACCAAGTAGAATATCGGCATTCCCAATGATTAGATCTCCTTCTGGGTAACACATCGGCGAAGAACCATCACAGCAACCACCCGATTGATGGAACATGATTGGACCATGCTTGTCCTTTAACTTTTCAATCAATTCAAGTGCGGCATCGGTAGCAGTTACACGTTGAACCACATGAGCCCCCCTTTACTAAAAAAACGCGCCTTATTAAGAATTAGAAGAATCCAAGTTTGTTAGGACTATAGCTTACTAGTAGGTTTTTCGTTTGTTGATAATGCTCTAGCATCATCTTGTGATTTTCACGGCCTACGCCAGACATTTTGTAGCCTCCAAATGCAGCGTGCGCTGGGTATGCGTGATAGCAGTTTGTCCATACACGACCCGCTTCAATACCTCGACCAAAACGGTATGCAGTATTCATATCACGTGTCCAAACCCCTGCACCTAAACCGTAAAGCGTGTCATTTGCAATTTCCAACGCTTCTTCTTTTGTTTTGAACGTTGTAACTGCCACAACAGGACCAAAAATTTCTTCCTGGAAGATACGCATACTGTTATCCCCTTTAAATACAGTTGGCTGAATATAATAGCCATCTGACAGGTCACCTTCTAAAGCATTACGATCTCCTCCTGCTAGTACCTGTGCCCCTTCTTGTTTTCCGATATCTAAGTAAGAGAGGATTTTTTCCATTTGCTCAGAGGAAGCTTGGGCACCCATCATTGTACTTGGATCTAATGGATTTCCTGTTTTAATTTCTTCAACTCTTTTTAACGCACGCTCTATGAATTTATCGTAAATTGACTCTTGAATTAATGCACGTGATGGACAAGTACATACCTCTCCTTGGTTAAGTGCAAATAATACAAAACCTTCAATTGCTTTATCTAAAAATTCATCATCTGCATCCATTACATCTTCAAAGAAGATATTTGGTGATTTCCCACCTAATTCAAGTGTTACAGGAATAATATTTTGTGAGGCATATTGCATAATTAAGCGGCCAGTTGTTGTTTCACCAGTAAACGCAATTTTGCCGATACGTGGGTTAGAAGCAAGTGGTTTTCCAGCTTCTAAGCCAAAACCATTCACAATATTTACAACACCTGGTGGCAATAAATCTTCAATTAGCTCCATTAATACCATAATGGAAGTTGGTGTTTGCTCTGCTGGTTTTAATACTACGCAGTTTCCAGCCGCCAATGCTGGTGCTAATTTCCAAACAGCCATTAGTAGAGGGAAATTCCAAGGAATGATTTGCCCTACTACACCAATTGGCTCATGGAAGTGGTATGCAACCGTATCATTATCAATTTGGCTCAATCCGCCTTCTTGTGCACGAATGGCACCTGCGAAATAGCGGAAGTGGTCAATAGCAAGTGGTAAGTCAGCATTTAAAGTTTCACGAACTGCTTTACCATTTTCCCAAGTTTCCGCGACAGCCAGCTTTTCTAAATTCTCTTCAATTCGATCTGCAATTTTATTTAAAATATTAGCACGCTCTGCAACGGATGTTTTTCCCCAAGACTCTTTTGCTGCATGCGCTGCATCCAACGCCAATTCAATATCCTCTTCAGTTGAACGAGCAACCTCTGTAAATGCTTTCCCTGTAACTGGTGTCACATTTTCAAAGTATTGACCTCTAGTAGGTGGTGTCCATTTACCTCCGATATAATTATCATACTTATCCTTAAAATTCACTACTGCACCTTCTGTGTTTGGAAATGCATAAGCCATTGTTAATACTGACATAATTATAGTCTCCCCTTTACAGCTATTAGTCTTCCTATACCTTTACACCAGAGTATCCCAATCTAATAGAAAAGGTATTTAATAATATATATTGTTGTAGTTGCAAGAATATATCTAAAAAACACAAATTTTTACAGAAATTTTTTCGACAAATACTATAGATTTTGTAATTGCAAAAAAAGTTAAACGGGGATTTAATAGGAATGTTTCTTCCATTTGTAGTCAACAATAGTAGAGCCAATGAAATTGATTATTGTATACTTGATTTACTACAAGTTATTAGGAGAGTTTATGAGAATAAATAAATTTTTAAGTGAAACCGGCGTTACTTCACGCCGTGGTGCAGATAAATGGATTGAGGAGGGCCGGATTACAATTAATGGAGAGCTTGCCACTGTGGGTAGTCAGGTGATTGAAGGTGATGTGGTCTGTGTAGATGGTAAGCCTGTCAAAAAAGAAGAAGAGCTTGTCTATATAGCGTTAAATAAACCAGTGGGCATAACAAGTACGACAGAAAAACACATTAAGGGAAATGTAGTTGATTTTGTTGGTCACTCTAAGAGAATTTTCCACATTGGCCGGCTTGATAAAGAATCGGAAGGACTACTGCTGTTAACGAATGACGGAGATATTGTCAATGAAATCCTGCGTGCAGAAAACCATCACGAAAAAGAATATGTTGTTCAAGTGGATCGACCAATTACAGATCAATTTTTAAAACAAATGGCTTCCGGTGTGGAGATTTTAGATACAAAAACGTTGCCCTGCAAGGTAGAAAAAGTGTCATCTCATGTCTTCAAAATCATCTTGGAGCAAGGACTAAATCGTCAAATTCGCCGTATGTGCTCAGCCCTGGGTTACTCTGTAAAAAGACTTCAACGCATTCGAATTATGAACATCCATCTTGGAAACCTGAAAGTTGGTCAGTGGCGAGACTTAACCCATAAAGAAAAAAACGAGTTGTTTACTCTATTAAAGTATCAACCGAAAAGCTAATGAATTTCACGCAAAAAAGGGAAGCCATTTTCGGCTTCCCTTTTGTTACAAGCCCCCAAGATAGGCTGCTTTTACTTGTTCACTTTCTTGAAGTTCTTTCGCTGTTCCGGAAAGAACTATTTTACCTGTTTCGATTACATAAGCACGATTTGCGATGGATAGTGCCATATTCGCATTTTGCTCTACCAATAAAACAGTGGTTCCTTGCTCATTCACCATTTTAATAATTTCAAAGATTTGCTTTACGATTAACGGAGCTAACCCCATGGATGGTTCATCTAGCAGTAATAGCTTGGGCTTCGCCATCAGTGCACGACCCATTGCGAGCATTTGCTGTTCCCCACCTGATAATGTACCTGATGGCTGTTTACGGCGTTCTCCTAAAATCGGGAATAAATCATAGACATTTGCCATATCCTTTTTAATTCCATCACGATCATTACGTAAATACGCGCCTAGCTCCAAGTTTTCCTCTACAGACATCGTCGAAAAAACGCGTCTACCTTCTGGAACATGTGAAATACCACTTTTTACAATTGTCTGTGCGGCTTTCCCGCCGATTGGCTGTGTTTGATACAAAATTTCGCCTTTTTTAGGCTTCAATAAACCCGACAATGTTTTTAACAGCGTTGATTTCCCTGCACCATTTGCTCCGATTAATGTAACAACTTCACCTTCATTTACTTCCAAGGAGACATCTTTTAATGCATGAATGTTACCATAAAATACCTCGATGTTATTTACCTTTAGCATTAATCAGCCACCTCCTCGCCAAGATATGCTTCAATTACTTTAGGATTATTCCGAATTTCTTCTGGCTTCCCATCAGCAATTAATTGACCGTGGTCAAGCACATAAATACGTTCGCAAATCCCCATAACCAAATGCATATCATGTTCAATCAACAAAATCGTTAAATCAAATTCTTTTCGGATAAACGCTATTAACTCCATTAAATCATGCGTCTCTTGAGGATTCATACCAGCAGCCGGTTCATCCAGTAATAATAGCTTAGGTTTGGCAGCTAAAGCACGTGCAATTTCCAAACGACGCTGCATCCCGTATGGTAAGTTTTTGGCTAATTCATCTTTATAAACGTCTAAACCAAAAATCTTTAAAAACTCAATGGATTCCTGTTCCATTTTTGCTTCTCCGCTAAAATGACTTGGTAGACGGAAAATAGAAGAAATAATGGAATGCTTTGCAATATTGTGGTTGGCAACCTTTACATTATCTAAAACTGATAAATCCTTAAATAAACGAATATTTTGGAAAGTACGACTCATTCCAAGCTTTGTTACCTGATAAGGCTTTAGCCCTTTTAAATTTTTGTCATCAAAGGTAATCGTCCCAACAGTTGGTTGATATACACCCGTTATCATATTAAACGTCGTTGTTTTCCCCGCACCGTTTGGACCGATTAAGCCCACTAGCTCGCCTTGATTTAAATACATATTTACATTTTGAACAGCTTTCAAGCCCCCAAATTGAATGCCCACATTTTCTGCGTTTAGAAGGTTACTTGTCATATTTTAGTACCTCCTTTTCTTCCAAATTTAAATAAAGACGTAATTTCCTTTGTCCCCATTAAACCTGTTGGACGGTATAGCATTACTAAAATTAGCACTAGTGAATAAATAATCATACGTGTTTCCGGGAAGTTTGCTAAAAACGCTGATACAACCGTTAAAAAGATCGCTGCAATAACTGATCCGGAAAGACTTCCTAATCCACCTAAAACAACGTAAATTAAAATATCAAAGGATTTTAAGAAGTTAAAGGTAGTCGGTTGAATAATGAAAAAGTTATGTGCATAAATAGCACCGGCTAGCCCTGCAAATAACGAACCGATTGTAAAGGCAACAACTTTGTAATAGGTTGTATTGATACCCATGGCGTCTGCTGCAATTTCATCTTCACGAATAGAAATCGCTCCACGACCATGTCTTGAATTTGTGAAGTTAGAAATAACAATGATTGTAATGAAAACACCCGCGAAAGCATAAGTCCACGTAGTCATATTCATAACCACCATACCTGCTGCTCCACCAACATAATCCACATTCAAAAAGATAATACGAATAATTTCTGCAAACCCAAGAGTCGCGATTGCTAAATAGTCCCCTTTAAGGCGTAATGTCGGTAAACCGACAAGTAAACCTGCTAAAGCTGCTACACCTGCTCCTAATATTAGTCCTACAGGAAGTGGCAAGCCTAATTTCATAGTTGCAATGGCACTGAAATATGCACCTACAGCCATAAAACCAGCATGTCCAATCGAAAATTGTCCCGTAATTCCAATAACGATATGTAAACTAACAGCAAGCATAATGTTAATACACATTTGCACTAAAATATTTTGATAATATAAATCTAGTATTCCACCTGAAATTAAACCTTGAACGACTGCATAGATTACTAGCGCTAAAACAGAAAATACCCAAAAGACTTTAGACTTTTTCATTTACCACCTCACCTACACTTTCTCTCGAGTATTTTTGCCGAATATACCCGATGGTTTCAAGATTAAAATTAAAATTAATATAACGAATGCTGCCGCATCGCGCCATAAAGAAAAACCTAATGCACTTACAACGGTTTCAACTACACCTAAAGATAAGCCTCCAACCATTGCTCCCGGGATACTTCCTATACCACCAAATACAGCCGCAATAAATGCTTTTAATCCAGGTAAAACCCCCATTAACGGTTCAATTCTAGTATAGTAAACACCGAAGATAACACCGGCTGCTCCCGCTAAAGCAGAACCAATAGCAAATGTTGCAGAAATTGTATTATCTACGTTAATTCCCATTAAACGGGCTGCATCTGGATCTAGTGATACCGCACGCATTGCTTTTCCGATTTTTGTTTTATGGACAATAAATTGCAGCAAAATCATTAAAACAATGGTTACTGCTAAAATTAATATTGAAATTGAACTAATACTTACACCTAAAATATCAAATGATGTTTTTGGAAGAACCTCTGGATATGCTTCAGGAGATGCTCCTCGGAAGAATATTACGGTATACTCAATCAATAATGAAACACCAATAGCTGTAATAAGGGCTGCGATACGAGTTGCATTTCGTAACCTTTTATAAGCAACACGTTCAATTATTACCCCAATAACTGCACATAGTACCATGGAAATAATTAGCGCTGGGAAGAACCCGATCTCCCATCTTGCAATAGCATAAAAACCAATAAACGCTCCTAGCATGAATACGTCACCATGAGCAAAGTTGATCAGCTTAATGATCCCGTACACCATTGTATATCCCAATGCAATCAATGCGTAAATACTACCCAATGATATTCCATTTACTAACTGTTGAATCCATTCCATGAGCTCTCACTCCTTTTCCCTTCAATTCTTTAGCTGAATGAATTAATTATCTAATTGTAAAAAGGGAGGCTAAACTCGCCCCCCTCATTTGTTCCATTCGTTTAAACGTAAATTTACGGATTAACTTTAGAGTTGAACTTTTGATTACCGTCAACATATTCTAGTACTGTTGCGGATTTTACTGGGTTGTGTTTTTCGTCAACTGAGAATGTACCTGTAATTAAGCTTAAGTCTTTTGTTTCAGCTAAAGCATTTTGAATCGCTTCGCCATCTGTTGAGCCTGCACGTTCGATTGCATCTTTAATGTAGTAAACAGTGTCATAGCCAAGTGCGTGGAATGCGTTCGGTGACTCACTGTATTTTGTATTGAATGCTTCAACGAAACCTTGAATTGTTTCTTCAGGATCTTGAGAAGAATAGTGATTTGTAATGAATGTGTTATTAAGTGCCTCTGCACCTGCAAGTTCTACTAGAGTTGGAGAGTCCCAACCATCAGCCCCCATTAAAGGTGCATCAATACCTAATTCACGAGCTTGTTTAACAATTAAACCTACTTCTTCATAGTATCCAGGGATAAAGATGAAATCTGGATTTGCTGATTTGATACGAGTTAAAGTTGATTTAAAGTCTGTATCATCTGCAACGTAAGCTTCTTCAGCTACTACTGTTCCGCCATTTGCTTCGATTTGTTCCTTAAATGACGCCGCTAATCCTTTTGCATAGTCAGATGCATTATCTGCATAGATTGCTACATTTTTTGCTTCAAGTTCGTTTGATGCAAAGTTTGCTGCAACAATTCCTTGGAATGGATCAATGAAGCATGTACGGAATACAAAATCATTGATTGTTCCATCCTCATTTTCTGTTACATTTGGAGCTGTTCCTGAAGCAGTAACAGTTGGAATTTTATATTGATTTGCAATTTGAGCTGTTGCAATTACGTTACCTGAAGTAGCTGGAGCGATCATTGCTGTAACTTTATCTTGAGTTGCTAGTTTAATAGCGGCATTTGTCGCTTCTGCGTTTTCCGATTTATTATCAACTGGTACAAATTCAATTTGTTTTCCATCAATTCCACCAGCAGCGTTAATTTCTTCAATCGCTAACTCCGCACCATCTTTAATAGATGAACCATAAGATGCAACCGCGCCTGAAAGTTCTAAGTTCGCACCAATTTTAATCACATCGCTGCTTTCACTTGATGAAGAACCTCCGCTTTCTATTGATGTCCCTTCACTAGAACTACAACCCGCTAGAGCTCCTGCGATTAATGATGTTGCTAAAAATACTGATGCAAATCTCTTTAATGTTTTCTTTTCTGCCATTGTAATTTCCCCCCGAAATTTTGATGCCTAGATTTATAAGTTTTAATAATTATAATATTCAGATTAATTAACATCAATAGGTAATCTAAATATTCTGAAATCAGCAGCTAAATTGAAATTTATCTTCAATCAATTGACTTTATGATTGTAAAACATTCTTTATATTTAGTCTAGTATGATTTTTTAGTAAATTTAGATATTTTAGAAATATAGCTATATTCTTTAATGGAATTTTAGTTGTAATCATTATTTTAATAGATAGTTTTGTTTGCATTCACGCGCAAGAAAGTCATCTTAAACTATAAATAGATGGATTGAATATTATTCTAATAGCTATAACCTTCAACTAATATCTATCTAAAAAAAGATATCGAGTTATTGGATGCACGAGAACTCTCTCTAACTACTTTTCTTAAAGCTTCTTTGTGTGCTGATTCTTTCCAAAAGAAAAACTGACCAGAATCTTAACATTCTAAAGTCAGTTTTGCGGTTTTATTTTTTTTGAAGATATAAATCTCGGCTTTTGTACCCTTCACTTAAGATATTTTTCATTTCATTGCGGCGTTTTTCTTTTGTCGTTTCCTGTTTTGCACTATAAACATAGCGCGCCCAATCCTTTCGATAACCAGGTGTTAACGATTGATAAAATTCTAAAACCTCAGGTACATCCTGCAAATCCTTTTCGATTTGCGGAATCATCTCGATGTAATCATCCACACATTGACTTGCTTTGGTCGATTGGGTATTTTTGGATTTAGCATCTTCCTTCAATCCTACTACCGTAAACACATCATCCAATGCCACCATTCGGGCGAATTTAATCGTACTTTCTTTGATATAGCCCTCTTCATCTGCATTTAACCCTGCCATTAAATCATCTCGATGTATAAATGTAGAATATACTTTATTCCCTTTTTTAGGATAAGCTATATAGATATAACCCTTTTTGCTTAGAACACCTTTTTCTATTATTTCATTTACAACAGATTGTAAAGACATCATATCTAAAACAAAAGCAAAGATAAGATCATAGGATTTTGACTCAACTAGCTGTGAATCGTAGTCAGACAATTCTTCAAAATGTGTAGAACCTTCTGGAACCTGAAGTAAGGCAACCTCTTTATATTTTTGTAATTTAAGCTTTTCAACAATACCAGGCAATGTTAGACCTCCCAAAACAATGATACTTGTCCTAAAATTTTCAGAACTAACATTTAGTCCTCTTTAGCAGCTTCTTCTAATTCGGCAATGTTAATTTTTTTCATCTGCAGTAAAGCCTTCATGACACGATTATACTTTATACTTTCCGCATCTGTTAACAATCCTGTAAGCATTGTCGGTACAATCTGCCATGAAATACCATACTTATCCTTCAACCAACCACAAACTTGCGCTTTTTCGTCTCCACCCGCAGAAAGTTTCCCCCAATAGTAATCAAGTTCTTCCTGAGAGTCACAGTTAATGATAAAGGAAATAGCTTCAGTAAATTGATATTGGGGGCCGCCATTTAAAGCGACAAAAGAATTTCCTTCCAACTGAAACTCGACTGTCATGGCATCTCCCTCAGAAAGACCCTCAATAGGATGGCGTTCTTTTCCATAACGTGTTATTTTCCCAATTGATGCATCCTTGAATATTGATGTATAAAAGTGGGCTGCCTCTTCTGCTTGTGTATTAAACCATAAGTTAGTTGAAATCTTTTGAATACCCATCCTACTGCCTCCAAATCTATTTAATCCATTTGTTTTTTTTAATATATAGTATTACCTGGAGATTTCGCCTTAGACAATTACTTGGTTATTTCATAAAATCTGTTCCTATAAAGGGGAGATGGAATCCCTGATTATGACTTCATCTATGATGAACAGTTACTTTTTGGATGGGAAACAAATAGCAACGGTTGTCCCATTTCCCTTTGAACTTTTATAAACTATCGAGCCATTATATTTTTCTACAATATTATTACAAATCATCAAACCGAGGCCAGTTCCCTTTGCCTTTAATGAGTAAAACGGTGTCCCTAGTAAAGCAATCTGTTCCTCAGACATGCCAATCCCCTGATCGGTTACCTTTATTTCTACCATATTGTCTTTTATTTTTTTGGCTGTCACAGTTATTGTTCCACCAACATTAGAAGCTTCTATTGCATTCTTTACAATATTAACCAGTAATTGATGCAGCTCCATTTTATTGATTTCTATAAAACTATCTGCTTCAACCACCACTTCAATTTTATTATCATTTAAAATACCATAGGATTGAAGTAATTCGGCCACACTGTTGATAGCTTTCTGAATATCTACATTCTCTGTTATTAGTTTTTTCGCTGGTTGTGATAACGATAGCAGCTGTGAAATGACTTGTTCGGCACTATCTAGTTCTTCTATTAACATGGGCAGACTTTTCTTCATCGTATTATTTACGGATTCATCTTGTTCATATAGCTGTAGATACCCCTTAACTACTGTTAAAGGATTACGGATTTCATGCGCTACTGCCGCTGCCAGCTCTCCTGTTGTTTTCAATCTTTCAGCGTGCTTTACTTGCTCATAATATAGCTTCAATTTAGCAATACGCTCTGATGTATAGTAAAATATGAAGTAAAGAAATACTTGACTTCCAATAAAAGTGATAATATTTCCAACGGTGTCACCTGTTACATTAGGATACAAACTTTCTTGTCCGCTACTGATTATGTAAGCAATTGCACCTACAATTAATATATGATTCAGAATAATAGAGGTATAAAACAGCTTCTTATCAAAAAATATAATTGCGATAGCCGGTATAAAGTAAATCAATAAAATAGTTGAGCCTGTTTCAGGGTAAACTAAAAATAATGTATAGAATAGTAAAGTAGATACTAAAACAATTAACCAACGCAAAACTCTCGTTTTATATTTTGGATAAATTAATATGCAAGCAGAAAATAAACCTGCAAACAATAGATGGAAATAGTATCCAACATGTCCTTCTCCATACAGTGGATTTTTATAGTATAACCCCACAATCATAATGACCATCAATAGATAGATAATCATGTAATATCTTTTAGCACTCATTTCTGTTACAGTTTCTCTCATAATTTTTTCATTCTTACCCTTCTTTTTTTCCTTCTCAAATTAAGCCCTTTCACCCTACAATAATTGTACCTTTTTACAATATTTACTACAATTAACTTTTACCTATCATTACAGAGCTTCTTTCTTCATATCATTAAATTTATTAGAGATCATACAATTTCAAAGAGGAGTGATATGATGAAAAAAGTGGAATGGAAAATTTCTATAATGCTATTCCCCACTGTTTTACAATGGTTTTTGAATTTTTGCTTGATTATTTTAGCTTTCATTCTATCATTCCTTCTACTAAAGGAAATATTGGAGTTTTTAAAAATTTTATTATTAGGGGATAGTTACGATTACACGCACTTCCTCGCTAATATTCTCCTGTTTTTCCTATACTTCGAATTTATAACCATGATTGTTAAATATTTTAAGGATGACTACCATTTTCCCCTTCGTTATTTTCTCTACATCGGAATTACTGCCATGGTACGATTAATCATTGTGGATCACGAACATCCCCTCGACACATTAATTTTTACATTAGTTATTTTGATTTTAATCATTTGTTACTTCATCATAAATATTACGCCTCTTGAAAGACCCAAACGTTCTCAGCTTTTTACTAAAAAGGACGAAAATCAATCTATGAAATGAAATCCCCTTCTACCTTACGTCCTTCGTTCATTGACATTATATTTCTAATACCCTCATTCCCAAATTTTTCATCAGTGCATACAATAATGAAAAAACGGAGGATTTTTAGTCTTATGTATAATGGCTATCCCTATTATCAAGCGCAATATGTCCCGGTGAATATGAACCAAACGAATACGATCAACCCGTATAATCCAATACACCCTCAGTATGTACAGCGAAACCCGCAACAAAAACCAAGTGTTCAACAGATTATGCAAACAATACGCAGTCAGCACGGAAATCTTTACACCCAGCTACAGCAAGCCGGAGTAAACCGCCAATTAGCTGAAACGTTCTTTTTTTATGTCGTAAACTTTACTAGAAATCAAGCAAATATGAATCAAACTGCTAGTCAGGTATATACACAATTCCAGAGGGAAACTCCTTGGTTTAATTCCTTAGTTCGCTCAATGAATATTCCTTTAAATACATTAGATAGAGTATTAACAAGGGTCATCGAGATTACATTAAACATTCTTAGAGAAAATCAACCAAGCCCTGGTCCAGGTCCGACTCCTCCTCCAACTCCTGGTCAAGGATGGGCTGATTGGGAAAGTCTTGGCGGAACTATTGTAGGTGCTCCTACTGTATCCTCTTGGGGCGCAAATCGCTTAGATGTATTTGCTAGAGGAACGGATAATGCACTTTACCATATTTGGTGGGACGGTAACCGTTGGAGCAACTGGGAAAATCTTGGTGGCGTCTTAACTTCTGTACCTGGCGCTGTCTCTTGGGGGCCAAATCGCATCGATGTCTTTGTTAGAGGAACAGATAACGCACTATATCATAAATGGTGGGACGGTGTAAGGTGGAATGATTGGGAGAATCTCGGCGGCACACTTACAAGCGGTCCTGCTGCATCCTCACGCCGTGCCAACCAACTCGATGTCTTTGTTAGAGGAACTGGCAATCGACTTTATAAGAGAACTTGGAACGGATCGAATTGGGAACAGTGGGAAGACCTTGGTGGAAATCTAAACTCCGAACCTGCAGCTATTTCCTGGGGAACTAACCGTATAGACATTTTTGCAAGAGGACAAAACAATGATTTAATACACAAATGGTGGAGCGGAAATAATTGGAGTGATTGGGAAAGCCTTGGTGGAACATTAACTAGTGCGCCAACAGTTTCATCACGCCGTGCAAATCATCTTGACGTCTTCGTTAGAGGAACAGGCAACCGTCTATATAAACGCACTTGGAATGGTTCTCGCTGGGATAGCTGGGAATCCATTGGCGGCAATCTCACTAGTGCTCCGGCAGCCGTTTCTTGGGGCCCTAACAGGACAGATGTTTTTGCAAGAGGACAAAACAACGATCTAATACACACTTGGCAAGGTCGTTAAACTTTTACTGGCCTGCATCTAATCGACCTCCAAGATTTAGCCGGATAGAGAAAACACTTTCTCTATCTGGTTTTGTTTTTGATGCAGCATATGTGCTTAACTAAATTCAGTTTATGAACTGCATCTGCTAGCTTTTGCTCATTATTATAAACTTTATCCCCCTTACGAATTGCCTCAGTAATTTATCCGTACCTTTTAGAGCTCCTATAATTATTCCTCCATTTTAAGCTCAATTAATTTAAATCTTGGAATCTTTAACAATATAATAAAATAGGCAGTACTTTTTTCAATACATTTTACTATCTTAGAATTGCAAATTTCTCATTTAATATAGTCCCCTTATTGAAAAAGCACTTTAAAAAGGAGAGATTTTAATGGAGAAGGAAAACCTGCAATTAGTTACAGATTTACGACACGAATTGCATACACATCCCGAGCTATCCTATGGAGAGGTTTGGACGAGACAACGATTAATTAACTTCCTAAAAGAGCACACTCCCAATCTTGAAATAATTGATGAAGGGAAGAAATATTTTTATGCTGCTTACCGAGCAGGTGAAGGGAAAAAGAATATTGCCTTCCGCGCGGACTTTGATGCCCTTCCTATTCCGGAAACCATAGATATTCCTTGGGGGTCTACTATTCCTGGAGTTGCCCATAAATGCGGTCATGACGGTCACTCTTCCTCATTAGCCGGGTTTGCACTTGAGGTGGATCAAAAGGGAGCAGATCATAATATTTTCTTTCTTTTCCAGCACGCAGAAGAAACCGCACAGGGTGCAATTGAGGCACAAGAAATACTTCAAAAGGAAAAGATTGATGAAATCTATGGCTTTCATAACATGCCGGGTATTCCGTTAAAAACAGTAAGTATTATTGATGGGACAGCTCATTTTGCTTCCCGCGGAATGTCCATTAAGATGATTGGCTTGCCTTCACATGCTAGCGAGCCGGAAAAAGGTATCAATCCTTCGTATGCCATTGCAAAAATAATTGGTGCTATACCTAAATTTACTTCTTCTGAAAATAACGAAGGACTCGTTCTTTGTACAATTATTCAAATTGATGTTGGCTCAGAAAACTATGGAATTGCTGCCCATAGTGGAGCTTTAAAAATGACGATCCGTGCAGAAATAGAAGACGAATTAAATCAGTTGCAAAAAAAACTTGAAGACTTTGCAAAGCAGCTAGGTGAAGCACAAGGTATTAAAGTAAGCTTCCAATACAATGATATTTTCCCGGAAACAGTCAACACAAAGGAATGCTCCGACATTGTAAGAAATGTTTGTACAAAAAAAAGACTGGCATGGGAGGAATTGCCGAAACCATACCGTGCTTCAGAGGATTTTGGTGAATATTTAAAACAAGTCAAGGGTTCTTATTTTTATGTAGGAAGCGGTGAAAATCATCCAGGTCTCCACACTCTCGATTATGACTTCCCAGATGAAATTATTGAAACTGTTGTAGAAGTCTATAAGGGGATTTCCGGAACTAAATCGTAAGCCAAAATTAAAATCCGTTTCTAGGGACTTCCCCTCTGAAACGGATTTATTTATATAAGAGATATTATCATTCCACCTACAATGCCGGTTATTACAATAATCCAGGGGGCCATCTTCCAGTAAGTCAGCATACTGAATAGTAAAACAGCCAAAACAAAATCCAATGGTTTAATGATTGCAGATGTGAAGATTGGATCATATAGAGCAGAGATTAATATCCCTACTACCGCAGCATTCATGCCCATGAATGCCCCCTTCATTTTTCCATTTTTACGTAGTGCATTCCAAAAGGGTAATGCCCCAAAAACAAGTAAAAATGCTGGTAAAAAGATTGCTGCTGTTGCAAGAATACCTCCTAGCCAACCATCCATGACAGCTCCTATATATGCTGCAAAGGTAAACATGGGACCCGGTACTGCTTGTGTAGCTCCGTACCCGGCTAAAAATGCTTCTTCACTAATGAATCCCGTTGGTACAAACTCCCGCTCTAGTAAAGGTAGCACCACATGTCCACCTCCAAAAACAAGAGCCCCTGCCCGATAAAAGCTATCAAACATTGCCACCAACCGGAAAGAAGTTAACTCTCTTAGAATTGGAAGGAAAATCAATAGACCAAAAAATAACGTAATACAGAAAGCACCCAATTTCTTGGTAATAGGAAATGTTAAGCTAGTAGCATTTTCCTCATTTACTTGTCGAAAAAGAAAGTACCCCAATACCCCTGCTAGTACAATGACAGATACTTGTGCGAATGCTACTGGCCATAACAAGACAAAAGCTATAGCAAAGATGGCAATGGCCTTTCGCGATAAATCAGGTGTTAAATTTTTCGCCATTCCTAAAATGGCATGAGCTACCACCGCAACAGCCACAATTTTGAGCCCATGTATCCACCCTGCATCACTGACATCTAAACCTTGTACAAGCAATGCAAAGATAATTAATGCAATGACGGATGGCATAGTAAATCCTAAAAACGATATAACGCCTCCTAAGATACCACCTCTTATTACACCAATGCCAATTCCTACCTGACTGCTGGCAGGACCAGGTAAAAATTGGCATAGAGCAACCAGCTCTGCATACGCTTTTTCATCAATCCATTTTTTTCTCTGAATATATTCTCCATGAAAATAACCTAGATGTGCTGTTGGTCCACCAAAGGATGTAAAACCTAGTTTTGTTGAAACTTTAAATATCTCAAATAAAGCTTTAAACGAAGTTGATCTTTGATTTGAATTCATCAATGTTGGTCTTTTGCTCCTCTTTTTTCATAAATCTTATCAAATGGGAAAACGCTATACAGCATTCTAAGTATTTCTTTACAAAACTTTAAATTATATTTGAATAATAATTTGCGCCCTTTCCTATTTAACAGAAAAAGAAGAGAAATCTAAATTGCTGACTTCTCTTCTATAACTATGATTTATACTTTTTTAATTTTTTCTAACTCTTTTGCTTTATCCATCTTCAAGTCCTCGGATACATCATCCATTACATCTTTCGTGGATGTTTTAAACTCTCTTAGCGTATCACCAACCGCTCTACCTAATTGCGGCAATTTTGATGGTCCAAAGATAATTAATGCCAAGACAAGAATGATTATTAATCCTGGTACGCCTATACTTGCCATGAAAATACCCCTCCTTTTTTCTTCTAAATTCCCTTAAGTTAATTCACCATTATCAGAGTAAGATAGTTCCCTTTCTTTCCTCTTCTTTTCTGCCCAGCTAGAAACGCTGATGCTTATTTCAAATAGCAGCAATAGCGGAATAATGATGACAATATCTGAAATAAAATCTGGTGGAGAAATGGAAACGCCTACAATTATCAAAATAAAGTAAGCAACTTTTCGCATTTTCCGTAATTTATTTGGTGTCATGACTCCTATGTTCGTTAAAAATAGAATGACCACTGGCAACTCAAATACAAGTCCAACTGGAATCGTGAGATTAAATAGCAAGGAGAAATATTGCTGAATCCCATAGGTTTCGATAGCACCAATCGAAACATTTACGTTAGAAAGGAAGTTGAGCATTAAAGGAAACAAAATAAAATAACTAAAACTAATCCCTATTAAAAATAAGAAAAACGAGATAGGAATATAAAAAATTGTCCCCTTTGCTTCCCGCTCATTTAATCCTGGTTTTACAAACAGCCATATCTGCCACAAGGCAATAGGAAGTGTAATCAAAATACCCAAGATGAGTGCACACTTCACATAAATCATTAATCCATCTGTGTACCCAAATAGATTCCAATCAACTCCTTGAGCTGTTGGCTGGTCTTTAATAAGATTTAACGTTTTTGGCGCAAACCAAAATCCAATAAGAAGTGATAAGACTAACGTGACTGCAACTATAATTACCCTTTTTCTTAATTCTTCTAAATGTTCTACGAGCGTTAATTCATTTTCTTCTTTCATTTTTATCACCCAAGTTTCTAAATAGCCGAATTATTTTCTTTATTGTTTGCAGAAAAGCAAAAGTTATTCTCAATAAAAATGTTATAAAATATATATAATTTCGAGCAAATTCGTCAAAATATTTAATAAGGATTTGACCCAAGTAGTGAACCATAGTATATTTCTCTCATAATTCAAAAAGAATAGGTGTTAAATTTGTCGAATTTATTTAGAAAAAAACAGATTGGTGATTTATTAAACAAGAGAGAAGGCACTCAGCTTAAACAAACGTTAGGGGCTTTTGATTTAATCATGCTCGGCGTAGGGGCAATTGTTGGGACAGGAATTTTCATACTTCCGGGAACTGTCGCTGCAACACACGCTGGTCCAGCTATTGTCTTTTCCTTCATCATTGCAGCTTTTGTTTGTGCTTTAGCTGGAATGTGTTATTCCGAATTCTCTTCTGCTATCCCAGTTACGGGGAGTGCTTATACATATGGATACATTGTATTTGGCGAGATTATCGCGTGGCTTGTAGGTTGGGCACTTGTATTAGAATACGGTTTAGCCGCTGCCTCGGTTGCAACTGGCTGGTCTTCTTATTTAACTTCTTTGTTAGAAGGACTTAATATTACGATTCCACACAGTTTGTCCGGGCCATTTGATCCTGCAGGTGGAACATATATTAACTTACCAGCTGTACTAATCGTTTTAGCTATTTCTTATTTGCTTTCACGAGGCATGCAGGAATCTGCGAAAATCAATAAAATTATGGTTTTTGTTAAAGTTGGAGTAATTCTTCTCTTTATCATTGTTGGGGTATTTTATGTGAAGCCTGATAATTGGCAACCATTTATGCCATTTGGTTTTGATGGTGTCTTAGCTGGTGCCGCTTTAGTGTTCTTTGCTTTCTTAGGATTTGATGCTGTCTCTTCTGCAGCAGAAGAAGTAAAAAATCCACAAAGAAACTTACCAATTGGAATTATCGGTTCATTATTAGTTTGTTCACTGCTTTATATTACAATTTCTTTAGTAATGACCGGAATTGCTCCTTATACAGAGTTAAACGTAAGCAATCCTGTGAGCTTTGTAATTCAACTTGTTGGTCAGGATTGGATTGCGGGGGTTATTTCTTTAGGTGCTGTAACAGGGATGATGACAGTAATCCTTGTCATGCTATATGGCGGATCACGACTTCTTTTCGCGATCGCTCGAGACGGTCTACTTCCTAAAATGCTGTATAAAGTAAACCCTAAAAATCAAACTCCAGTATTAAATACTTGGATTTTTGGTTTTGCGGTTGCTTTTTGTGCCGGATTTATTCCGTTAAATAAACTAGCAGAGTTAGTTAATATGGGCACATTACTTGCCTTTATGATTGTTTCGATTGGTGTGCTCTACTTAAGAAAAAACAAGGAGATTCCATCAGGTGGCTTTAAGGTTCCATTGTTCCCAGTGCTTCCAATCATATCGTTCTTTGCTTGTCTATTTTTAATTACACAATTATCAATTCATACGTGGATTGCTTGTGGTACCTGGTTTGTGATTGGGTTAATCTTCTATTTCATCTATGGACGAAAAAACAGTAAATTAAATCATTAAATGAAAAGTGAGTCCTCTTCTAAATTGGACTCACTTTTTTTAGTTCTCGTTTTGTAAAAATTTTTGGTAAAGATAGGCACACCATTTACAATGTTCATGCTCTTTTATATTTTTTAACAACCCTTCAAGCACGACTCTGCTTAATGTCGGCTCATGTAAATCCTCTTTTAATAATTGTAAAGATTCTTCAACAAGTGCATCATCTAGAATCTCTGCCTGTATAGTATTTATTAGTTCAATCAATTGTTCCTTTGTTAGTTTAGGGACTTTATTTATATAGGATAAATACTCCGGTGTAACGATTTGGATTGTTGCTTTTTCAGCAATAATCGTAACCTTTTCAACAATTGACCTACATAACAAATTTAAATTCAACTTATAATCATCAATTATGAATAATTCCGAATAGCTTTTGACTAAACCATTAATAGTAAATACTAAATCTAAGTACATTTTCGATGGCGTCTGTGCAAATTGTCTTTCAACAATTGAATAAATTATTCTATTGAACATGGCCATGTAATTCTGCATTCTTTCAAAAAGATCCTTATTATAGGATAGTACTTGCTCTGTTATAAAAAACTTAGCAAAATTCGCTTGTTTTTGGAATTCACCTAATGCGATGTTTAGAAAATTATATAACAGCTCCTCACGTGATTGCGTCTCACTGACTGCCTGTTCAAGATCTGTTAGAATACCAGTCATAAACTGGTCAATTAAACTATAAATAAGCTCATCCTTAGATTTGAAATATAAATAGAAAGCTCCCTTTGATATCCCACATCGCTCTGTTATCTGCTGTACCGATGTTGCTTCAAAACCGTTTTCAGCAAACAACTCTAGCGATTTCTCCATTATGAGTTGTTTTTTTACCAATTAAAACACCCCTACTCTTTCATTTGACAACTGACCAATTAGTCATTAGTATAAATAAATGTAAAATAGGAGTCAAATTTTTAAGGGCAGGTGTAAAAGTGAAGGGTTTAGTAAATTTTGTACTGAAAAATAAACTAGCTGTATGGTTGCTAACAATTATTATCACGGTATCTGGTATTTATTCCGCTTCAAGAATGAAGATGGAGTCAATCCCTGACATCTCAATTCCTTACTTAATTGTTATGGGTGTCTATCCAGGTGCTACCCCAGAACAAGTAATGAACGAATTGTCGATCCCGATGGAAAAGGCTGTTGAAGGCTTAGAGGACGTTAACGCAATTTACTCAAGTTCTTCATCAAACGTCTCACAAATTCAGGTTGAATATGAATATGGCGTTGATATGGATGAGAAAAAACGTCAATTAGAATCAGCACTTGATGGTGTTACTCTACCTGAAGAAGTAGAATCACCTACGATTATGGCAATTAGCATGAATATGATGCCGGTTGTTGCGCTTTCAGTTAGTAGTACTGAAGAAGATATTGTTGATTTAACGTCAACTGTTGAAGATATCCTACTGCCAAAGATTGAGAAAATTGATGGTGTAGCTTCTGCTACTATTACTGGACAACATATTGAAGAAGTAGAATTTACATTTGATGATGCGAAAATGGCTTCACTTGGCTTAACAGAAGATACTGTAAAGCAAATGGTTCAAGCGAGTGATATGGCTTTATCATTAGGTTTATATGAATTTGTTGAAGGGGAAGAAGCTGTATCCGTTGATGGGGATATCCAAACAGTAGATCAATTAAAAGAGATGCTAATCCCAGTAACACCAACTGCTGAAAACCCAACACCATTTGTAAAACTTACTGATATTGCAAAAATCGAAACAGTTGGTAAAGTTCAATCTGTTTCACGTACGAACGGTGAAGATGCAATTGCAATCCAAATTGTTAAAGGGCAAGAGGCTAACACTGTAACCGTAGTAAATGCAGTAAAGGATTTAATGGAAGAAGAAGAAGCCAATATTGATGGTTTAGTTGTTGATTTATCTCTAGACCAAGGTAAACCAATTGAGGATTCAGTTTTCTCAATGGTTGAAAAGGCTGTATTCGGTGGATTAATCGCAGTATTAATCATTCTTTTATTCTTACGCGACTTTAAATCTACTATTATTTCGATAATCTCTATTCCAGTTTCAATCTTTATGGCTTTACTATTATTAAACTGGTTAGATATCACATTAAATATTATGACATTAGGTGCGATTACGGTTGCTATTGGTCGTGTTATCGATGACTCAATCGTAGTAGTAGAAAACATTTACCGTCGTATGCACTTAAAAGAAGAAAAACTTCGTGGCCGTGCTTTAATCCGCGAAGCAACAATTGAAATGTTTAAACCAATCCTTTCTTCTACATTAGTAACAGTGGCAGTATTTGCCCCACTTCTATTTGTAGGTGGTATGGTTGGTGAGCTGTTCATGCCGTTTGCATTAACAATGGCATTTGCATTAGGTGCATCCTTACTTGTTGCGATTACAATCGTACCGGCACTATCTCATTTCTTATTCCGTAAGAAGCTTTATGGTGAGAAAACTGAAAAAGCCCATAAAGAAGTTGGAAAACTGGCTTTATGGTATAAGGGTGTTCTAGAAAAATCGTTAAACCATAAATGGATTACATCCATTATTGCCATTGTTATATTAGTTGGTTCTCTTGCACTTACACCTTTAATAGGATTTAGTTTCATGGGTTCCGCAGAAGAAAAAGTTATGTATCTAACTTATACTCCTTCAGCAGGAGAGCTAGCTGAAGAAACAGAAACAAATATTGAAAAAGTTGAACAAGAATTATTGAAACGCGAAGATATCGATGTTCTTCAATTATCTATTACAGATGCGACTAACACAGACCCTTCTGCTATGATGATGGGTGGCGGAGGCGGTGCATTAATGTACCTAATCTTTGACCCAGATATGAAAGACTTCCCTGAAGTAAGAGAAGAGATCGAAGAGTATGTATTCAATATAGGTCAATCCGGTGAATGGAAATCGCAAAACTTCACTTCAATGTCTATGTCATCAAACGAAGTAAGCTATACACTTTATAGTGAAGATTTAGATGACTTAATGACAGCAGTTGACCAAGTTGAAAATGCTCTAGGAGAAGTTAAAAACTTGGAAGATATCACTTCTGATGCAGAAGATCCATATGTGGAAAACGTCTTTAAAGTATCTCAAGAGCATGTCCTTCAATATGGCCTTACAACTGCACAAATTGTAATGGCTTTATCAAATACAGGTTCTGATGAGGTATTAACTCAAGTTGAAAATGATGGAGATGAAATTGAAGTTATTATTCAACGTGAAGCAAAGGCTGCTCCAGAATCAGTTGACGATATTTTAAATACTGAAATTCCTACAGCTGTTGGTACAAATATGCCATTATCTGAATTAGTGGAATTAGAAAAAGGAACAACTTTAAATACTCTATCTCGTTCTGCTGGTGAATACTATGCGACAGTTTCAGGTACGATCATTGGTGATGATATTTCTGTAGCATCTGGAGAAGCGGATGAAAAAATTGCTGATCTTGATCTACCAAAAGGTGTAACAAGTGGAGTTGCCGGTGTTGCAGCAGACATGGCTGAAACATTTACACAATTAGGCGTTGCTATGATTGCCGCAATTCTTATTGTATACTTCATCCTTGTTGTAACATTTGGTGAAGGTCTAGCGCCATTTGCTATTCTATTCTCATTACCGTTTACAGTAATCGGTGCATTCATCGGTTTATTTGTAACAAACCATACAATTTCCGTTCAAGTAATGATGGGGCTATTAATGTTAATTGGTATCGTTGTAACAAATGCGATTGTATTAGTAGACCGTATTATTCATATGGAACGTGATGGAATGGTGATGCGTGAGGCGATCCTAGAAGCTGGTGCGACACGTTTACGACCAATCTTAATGACTGCTATCGCTACAATCGGAGCAATGATGCCAATGGCTCTTGGTGTTGGCGGCGGCGGTGGACTAATGTCAGCCGACCTTGCTATAACTGTAATCGGCGGTCTATTAAGTTCTACATTGTTAACATTAGTAATCGTTCCTATTGTTTACGAGCTTCTTTCTAAAATGTTAAAGAAAAATCGTAAAGATATCGAAGAAGACTAATTAGAAAAACACAACTCGACCAGGATAGGTCGAGTTGATGTCTTTTCTTATGCTGATTTCTTTTAAAACTTATACTTTCCTATCCGCCAAGAAATTCGGAAGGTGTCTCTCATTATGAGGCACCTTCTTTTTTATAGCTGTGAGCTGGACACATATTCAATAATAAAGAAAAACCATGAATTACATATTACCGATAATTTTCCTGTATAGGAATAGTAATCTCTGGTTAGAATAATAGATAAATAAGAATACTTTTTATTATGATTTATTAAGATACTATTTTTACAGATTAATAGATTTCAAAATAACTACAGAACGCCCATTGTTTCACATGGAACACTTTGTTAATATAATATTCTGTTTTTTTGATTTAGAAGTGAGATGTATAATATGATGGAAACGGGGTGATGGAATGAGCTTAAAATATTACTTAGACAATAATCAATTTTTGGCAGGGACAACACTAAAGGATGAAAAAAGTCCTGAACAGAATAATATGGCACTTCATGTATGTGAAAATCCCATGAATATCATTGAAAATCGCCAAAAACTCGCTTCTTCTTTAAATTGTGATATCAATGATTTCGTTTGTGCGAATCAAACGCATAGCGCAAACGTTCATCAGGTCACTTTAGAAGATAAAGGACGGGGAGCTCTAAGAACGGATGATGCAGTTGCAAACACAGATGCACTTTATACATTTGAATCCAATACATTGCTCTGTACATTTACGGCTGATTGTGTTCCTGTAATTTTCTATAATGAAGAAAATGGACTTACAGGGGTTATTCATTCGGGATGGCAGGGGACTGTTAAGGAAATTACGCTAAAAGTATTTCAACAAATTATTGAAAAACATCAAAGTAATCCAAAGGATATTAATGTAATCCTTGGACCGGCCCTTAGCCAGGAGAAATTTGAAGTAGATGCAGATGTATATGAAAAGTTTGCAGCACTTGAATATGCAAATGACTTTATGTATTTTAACGAAGAGACAAATAAATACCATATCGATAATCAATTAACCGTTAAAAAACAATGTGAATTAGCAGGGATTCCGTCAGAAAATATACTCATTGATCAAACATGCACATTTCAAAGTGATGAAGGGTTCTCTTATCGACAAGATAAAAGGAGCGGCAGACATTTAAGCTTTATTATTCGAAAAGAGAACTGATAGTAACAAAACATGAATTCGAAAAGCACTACGAATTCATGTTTTTTAGTTGGATTAAGAATTAATCTATTCTTTTAATGATTGATTTTCTCAGTTTGTAGTTCATATAGTACCTATTGAATATATTTAAGGGGAGGCTTGTGTTGTGCTTATTCATGTTGTCAGCCGTGGTGAAACACTTTGGCAGATTGCAGAACGATATGATGTACATCAGAGTACCATCCAACAAGTAAACCAATTACCGAATCCAAATCAATTATTAATTGGGCAAGCGATTGTCATTCCTACTGGTGGTGTACTTCATACTATTCAACCTAATGAAAATCTATGGGCTATTTCTCGTAATTACGGTGTTTCAGTAAATACCATTATAAATGCAAATCAAATCACTAATCCAGACCTCTTATATACAGGTGTAACACTCTATATACCGCCTATTGTTCACATTGTTCAACCTGGCCAGAACTTATTTCAAATCGCTAACCTTTACGGTACATCGATTCAAGCTATCCTCGCTGAAAATCAACTTCCAAATCCCAATCTCATTAACGCAGGCGCCCACATAACGATCCCGAGAAGAAAACCATCAATTGAAGTAAACGCCTATTCGTATCAAAAAGATGATGAGGCTGCGGAAACAGTAAATGAAATTGGAAATTTTCTTACTATTTTTAGTCCCTTTGCTTATATAATTAAAGAAGACGGGTCCCTTGAGCCATTTGCAGATAATTCAATGCTTGCTGCTGCACATGCTAAAAATATTATTCCAATGTTAGCCATTACAAATTTATCCGTAACTTCAACAGGATCAAACCTTGCTCACACGGTATTATCCAGCCCTGAAAAAAGAGAAAAATTACTTACAAATGTACTTCAACTCATGAAAGATAAAGGCTACAAAGGATTAAATATCGACTTTGAATACGTACGGCCTGGGGATCGTGAAAACTATAATCAATTTCTTCAATTGGCAGTAGACCGTTTACATCCGCAAGGGTATTTTGTTTCAACAGCAGTAGCACCGAAAACTAGTAGTTCACAAGAAGGATTATTATATACAGCACATGACTATGAGGCACATGGAAGAATTGCTGATTTTGTCATCCTTATGACTTATGAATGGGGATGGAGAGGTGCATCACCACAAGCGATTTCACCAATCAACCAAATGCGGAGAGTAGTGGAATACGCTTTATCTGTCATACCTGCTAATAAAATTTATCTAGGGTTTCAAATCTATGCAAGAGACTGGAAGATTCCACATACAAAAGGAGCTACTGCTGAAACCTTCAGTCCTCAAGAAGCTGTTCGTCGTGCTACAAAATTTAATTCGATCATCCGATACAACGAAACTGCCCAGTCGCCATTTTTCCGGTATGTTGACGAACAGGGGCAAGGTCACGAGGTTTGGTTTGAAGATGCCCGAAGCGCCCAAGCCAAATTCGACATCGTGAAACAATACAACCTTAGAGGCATCAGTTATTGGGCATTAGGCTACCCATACCCTCAAAATTGGGCATTATTAAATGCAAATTTTGAAATTCAAAAAGACGATTAATCTGAAAAATTTTTAATTTAATCTTTTTTGTAAAAAAACTCTGCACTAGACCAAGTGCAGAGTTCAGACTTATGACAAACGCTTTTTCGCGTAGTCAGTGTATTCTTTAAAAATTAGTAAAAATACATGAAGACTAAGTACAAGTTATTTTCTTAATTTCGCTAATACCTTTTTAGCATTCTTTGCTGTGTACATTTGATGGTCTGCTTCACTATATAAGCATTCCATATTTCTTATAGAGGAGGGAATATAGGAATACCCTATAGACATATGAATTGGAAGGGATTCATTAAAAGTATTGTGATAATTCAAATTTTGAATTACTTTATTGATAAACGTGACAACATCTTCCTCCACTACATTTGGTAAGAGTATTGCAAACTCGTCTCCACCTATTCGAGCAATAATCATCTCTTCATTGGCACAGTTCGTTAATATATTGGCTGCTTCAATAATCAGTCTATCTCCAGTTTGATGTCCAAAATTATCATTAATATATTTTAGTTGATCTAAATCACAGATAATGATGCCCATCGGGACATCCTTTACCTTATTATATAATCCTAATTTCGTTTGGAAAAAGCTACGGTTATAGACATTTGTCAATCCATCGTGAGAAACTTCATATTCCAATTGTTTTTGTAATTTTATCTTCTCATCATTATTTCGGAAGATTCCTTGTACTGCAACTAACTTTCCATCTTTATATACCGGTGTTGCATACTCCTCAAACCAAATATAGTTCCCCTTATCATTTAAAAGGCGGATAGTAAACGGTTTACTAAAATCCACCTTTCCTAAAACTTTGTTTTCTAGCTTTTCACGATCCTCCGGATGAACAATTTCTAAAATTTTATAAGGATTTTTCATATGCTCATCATGCGTATTGGGACCTAACTGATTTACTCCCGGGCTCAAGTAACGATATTTTAATTGCGGTGTTTCGCAATAATAAATGATATCTTTCACATTTTTAACTGTCTCAATAAGCGGTTTTACGTAATCCAATTGCTCCTTTCTTTTAGCCAATTGGTAATATTGTACACTAATAATGGCTACTAAAAGGAGGATGATTAACCCAAGAGCAACAAACCACATAGGAAACACCACTTTTCTACAATTTGATAAGATAGAACAGAAATTATAGATTCCTTTATCTTCCTTCTACTATAGTACTATATTAACACTATTTTAATGGTAAAAACTTTAAAATTATAATTTTCCACTATCCATTTTTTACATAATTTCCATAGAAAATGACACGCTTTCTATCCTTCAAAATCACATTAAACATAAACAAGATATCCATTCATATAATTTTATAACCGTAATTTATAAACAATCAACAAGGAGGAACAATTTGGACGTTTATGTAATGCCGGGAACTTCTTTTTGGTACTTAAGCCAACTGTTTTCAATACCTCTTCGATTAATAATGGATTCCAATCGAGATGTGGATTCACAATATCTAGCTATAGGCCAAAGATTAAGAGTACCAGGCTATGTCACAGTCAACTATCAAATACAGAATGGTGATTCTTTGTGGTTAATTGCTCAAAGAAACAACTTGCCTGTAGAGAGCCTCTTTTTAGTAAACTCAAATGTGAACCCTAATGCTTTACAGGTCGGGCAAACGATTAGAATTCCTCGAAGAGTAACTTGGCGAATTGTAAATGGAAAACAAAATTACGATTATCAATCGCTTATGAATGATTTATGGTCATTAATTGCTGTGTATCCATTTATGCGGATGACAAACACTGGAGATTCAGTATTAGGGAATAACATTCCTGAACTTTTAGTTGGAAATGGGGCAAAAAGGGTTCATTATAACGCTTCGTTTCATGCTAATGAATGGATTACTACACCTATTCTTATGACCTTTGTAAACGATTATCTGTTATCCCTTACGAATCAAAATTCCATACGAGGCTTATCTACTTTCCCGTATTATCTTCAAGCCATGCTTTCTGTTGTTCCTATGGTAAATCCGGATGGAGTCGATTTAGTTATTAATGGCGCTCCGGAAAACGCTCCTTGGCGAGACCAAGTAGTTCAATGGAATAATGGAAGTACGGATTTCTCAAATTGGAAAGCAAATATTAATGGCGTCGATTTAAATGACCAATTCCCGGCCAAATGGGAAGAAGAACGAGACCGCAATCCAAAAACTCCAGGACCAAGGGATTATGGAGGTGAAGCTCCATTAACAGAGCCCGAAGCAATTGCAATCGCACAATTAACTAGAAGAAGAGATTATGCTCGAGTACTTGCCTTCCATACACAAGGGCAAGTGATTTATTGGGGCTTTCAAAATATGGAGCCACCTGAATCAGAGATACTTGTCAATGAGTTCAGTAGAGTTAGTGGATATGAACCAGTCCAAACCTTAGACAGCTATGCCGGTTATAAAGATTGGTTTATACAAGATTGGCGTCGGCCTGGGTTTACTGTCGAGCTCGGATTAGGTGAAAACCCTCTTCCTTTAAGTCAATTTGATGAGATTTATGAAGATGCCTTAGGAATTTTCCTAGCTGGATTATATATGTAATGAAGTATTTGCCGGAGAATTTTTTCTCTGGTATTTTTTTGTAATCAGAATCACCCTTTTTGTGTTTTTGAATATCCTACAAAGAATGCGATTTTTAAAAACAAAATTCAACGTCCTTTTAAAGGATTTCGTTGGAGGATAGGAGAAACATGAAAAGATTATCACTTTATCTTTCACTTGTTACTTTTGTTTTTTTAGTTGGATGTAGTGACTCAGATTCTAAGAAAGAAAATACGACAACAACTGAAGAACCAGTTGTAACTGAGGAAACGTCATCAACCGAACAATCAGGAACTGAAAATGAATCTGAAACTAAAACTGAAACTGTAACTTCCAATCCAGATTCAGAACTAGCTCAAGATTTTACAAATTATATTGATGAAATCATTTTATTGGCTCCGGAAGAAGATCGAATAATTGGTCTTTATGATAGTGTGACTGGAGCTAACTATGTTAGTGATGAAATTCTTTACTATACATTACTAGATGATGTTCTTCCAGGTTATCGACAATTTGTTGTAGAGCTAGAGACCATCATGCCGAAAAACCCACGTATACAAGACCTTCATGAATTATATATTGAAGGAGCAAATACACAATATAATGCCTTTACATTAATGATTTCTGCTTTAGAAGAGCAAGATATGGAAACAATGACGCAAGCTAACCAAGGCTTGGATCAAGCAAGAGCACTGCTTCGGGATTGGTTGTATGAATTGGAAGCCATCTCGGCTGAAACGGGCGTTAGTTTACAATAAGCACTCTAAATAGTGTGTCTCAAAAGTTATAGGTGGCTTTTGAGACATCTCTTTTTTATTTAGGTTTTTTTAATTTGCGAAAATGCTAATTTTTAATGATAAAAATCTTACCAGAAGCCATATTAAATAGGAATTCAAATCGAAAGGAGATTTCCTTATGGGAAGAGACGACAGCAAAAGTAAAGGTACGAACAAACAGTCACTACCGCAAACACCAAAAAATGCAAAAATTGCACCTGGTGAAATGCGAGAGGAAATTGCTCAAGAATTAAACGAACTTCATCAATTAGCGCAAAAAGCAAAGAAGAACCAAAGTTAAGGAGGCTGCTCTCGATGGATTATAATCGTGCACAAGAAATTGTTGCTTCATCTAAGGAGTTTGAAGTTAGCTATAATGGTGTTTCTGTTTGGATTGATAAATTACATGATGATGGTAAAACTGCCACAGTTCACTTAAGACATGCTCATGAAGAACATTCTGAAGTAAACATTTCAGAGCTAAAAGAAGAATATCTCATTCAATAAATCGTACAATCCCACTGATTTAGTATTCAGTGGGATTTTCATTTACATACATTTAGATAGATATAAATGCATACTATTTGGTAGGAGTATAACTCGGGTAACATTCGTAAAAAAGTAATCAGAATAATAATGGAAAAATCAGTTAATAATGTATATGAAAATTTTACCATAGTGAAGGAAGGTATCATGGGGAAAAAATACATTATGCTATTTGGAATTTCCATTGCTCTTTTAAACTTGTTTGATGGAATTGTAACGAACTATGGGTTAATGAAAAAATTAATAGAAGAAATGAATCCCATCATGGATTTCATTATTTCTATTAACCCCGCTCTATTTATAGGTTTAAAGGTGGGCCTATCTCTCCTTATCCTTTTTGTCTCCTATTGGGTTTATACGAATAGTCAAGTCTACTTTCAAAAGCTCTATTTATTTTCATTGGTTGGCGTGTTTTGCCTTTATTTCGGTATTTGCAGTATACATCTTTATTGGCTTTCATTACTTTAGAGACCACATATTAGCTAAAGTATCTCTAAATAGTTCATCGAGTTGATTGGTTATATGCTTTTGCTCTCCCTTTTGTGAGGAAAGGCGTTGTTGAATAGTGCGTATCTCAGCTTCGATAAACTCCTTTGTTACAGGGTAATTTAAAGGAGAAACCTTCTCCTCCCCTAAATGTTTTTGTTTCACCAATTGTTCAACCTCTTGCTTCACTTTTTCATCATTCATAACCATTATTAGATCCTGGATTCGATTAGGTGGAAAAGAGTTGTACCTATCAATCCACTGACATGACAATAATGATTTTAGAATATATAAGTAGATTTTAATTTTCACATCTTTTCCTTGGAAATATTTCTTGTAGTTACCCATTGCAAGGTTAAAGTAGTGATGCAAGATTGGAACTTTATTGAGAACAGCTGATTCAAGTACATGTATTTTTTCCACAAACAGTTCATTTTGAAGATAAATTAAATCACTTCTAAGCCACTCAAAAATGGTTGGATTGCTTTTTCTAAAAAGACGTAAAGATTTTGTAAGCTCCCAGCCACTGATATCTAAATTTTTATGATTCGAATAGTCAATGACATCTTTTTTTGAACCTGTCCCTTGAGGATCAATGGAAAGATACCATTCTGGTGGATGAACATAGATAAATCGCACATCATAATCGCTTGCACCTGAAGCAAATCCCCATGCACGACTTCCAGATTCTACTGCAAGTAGAACTCTAACATGATATTGTTTTTCAATTTCTTTTAATTTATCTAATATTACTTCTTCCATTTTAACCTCATCGTTTAAATCTATTATAAGGAATGCTTCTTATTTTATTCCCTTTTAAATAACCCTCTTGCAAAAAACAAGAGGGTTTAAGCCATGATCTAAACTAGCCTTTTAATAAGAATTCGTTTCCATCCTCATCACTAAACTGTACAAAAGTTCCCCATGGCATTTGTTGTGGTTCACCTTTAAAATTTACCCCATTGGCCTTCATTTTTTCATAGGTTTCCAATACATTCTCACAATCAAATACGATGGAAGCTTTGAGGTTTTCTGATCCTTGCATCATTGTTTTAGGATAAATAACAAGTCTGCTTTTTTCATCTGCAGGTGCTACTTCAAGCCAAAATGCATTTGGTCCCATTTCGTGCTCCGCTATTACTTCAAATCCTACTTTCTCTGTCCAAAAAATTTTTGCATTTTGTTGATTTTCTACATAAACTGCCACTGTTCCAATATTTGTAATCATATTTTTGGGTCTCCTTTAGTTAAATCATCAATATTATTCCCCATTTTATAACAAATCTACTTACTATTCAAAATGAGGTGTCCTAATTGGAACACCTCATCAATTTACATATTATCTTTCGATTGCCCACTTTATAAATTCTTCGGATGTTAATGGTCTAGAGAAGTAATATCCTTGAATAAGAGGAGCTTCCTCCATTGAATAAATAAAATTATATTGTTCCTCAGTTTCTACACCTTCAATGACTATTTTCAAATTTAAAGAGTTCGATAAAGTAATAATTGATTTTAATACAGCGGAATCCTTTTCCGAATTGGAAATTCCATCTACAAAGGATTTATCAATTTTAATTGTCGATATCGGCATTCTCTTTAAATACGATAGTGAAGAAAGCCCTGTTCCAAAATCATCTAATGCAACTGACAAACCGATTTCCCTAAATTTATTAATCGCTGTTATTGCATGTTTAATATCATGAACGACACTTGTTTCTGTGATTTCCAGTTCTATATATCTACTATCAACCTTATATCTTTCGAGGTTTGAGGTAATCACTTCATACAGTCTGGATGAGGTAATATAAGATCCAGGGATATTAATAGATACCTGTTCAAATTCTACTTCATCTTGTATCCAACGTGAAATTTGCTGACATACATGCTCAAAAATCCAATCCGTTAAATCAAATATTTTATCCCCTGCAGCTTCAACAATTGGAATAAACATACCTGGGGAAACCAATCCTTTTTCTGGATGTCTCCAACGAACTAAAGCTTCTACTCCAGAGACCTTTTTTGAATGCGATTGAACTTTTGGCTGGTAAACCAAAAATAACTCGTCATTTACCATGGCTTTATCAATATCTTCGACAATTTGTCTATCTACATTATAGGTATGGATCTTCGGATCGAATTCTATGACATTTTGGTCATAATTACTAGAAGGATAATGGAGTACAGCTAAATTGTTTGATAATAGCTCTAAAACACTTTCCTTATTCTTTGAAGAGGAGATTGCACAAACTGTATCTACTACTATTGAGTAATCATCTATTTCAATCGGCTTTTTTAAACTAGAAGAGATGCTTTCCATTAAGCCCTTTAATTTATCAGATCGGTCAAAAGTATACACGGCAAATCGGTTTCCTTCTATTCGATAAATCTTAAAAGAAAGTAATTTGTTATTCTCAAGAACCTCTCCAATCGCTTTTATGACCTTATCACCAAATACATAACCATATTGGTTAATCCATTTTTCAAGATCTTGTATTTGTAGAATCGCAAGACTACCTGTTGTCTTTAAATTATTTGTATCCTTTTCGAGCTGACGTTGATTTGGGAATAATGTTAAGGCATCATAGTAATTTAAACGGTAATCTACAAAGCGTTCTAAAACACCTGTTAGTCCGATAATAATAAATAATATTCCAACAGATGCTAATACGATAACCGATAAATCCATATGGAAAATATGCATATGGTCAGCCACTTTTATAGGTCCCTCTAAATAGAAAACAACAGCCGACATTCCAGTATAATGCATGCTGGAGATGGCAATTCCTAACAAAATCGCTGTAATAATTTTGATTAACCGATTTCCCATATATTTTTGTAAGGTAGAGAACACAAACATGGCAACCATAGACACAACAATGGCAATAAAAATAGAAAGGATAAATAAACCTGGCTTATAAAAATACTTGGCTTCTGTTTTCATTGCTGCCATGCCTATATAATGCATAGAAGCAATTCCTAATCCCATAATAATTCCTATAATCGGATAGGAAAGAAGTGTTTGATGTGACTTATTGGCAAAACTAAATGCCACATACGATGCAATAATAGCAGGTAGGATAGAAATAATCGTTAAGAAGAGGTCATTTCTCATTGGTATAGGAAGCATAAACGCACTCATTCCTATAAAGTGCATCGACCATATCCCTAGTCCCATTGCCACTGAAGAGAGTAATAACCAAAAAGCTTTTGGGAAAAAGCCATTCTCTTGGATTCTTTGATTCATAAGTAATGCGGCATAAGATGCACAACAAGCAATAAAAACAGATAAGACGACTAATGGGACAGAATAGTCTCCATGCAGGATGGTAATCCCCTGGGAATCAGGAATAGAAAACATGATTGAACCTCTGTTTCTTAGTTAATTTGTCTTAAATTATATATGAATCGGATTCAATTTTATATATTAAGTTACTTATGAATAAAAGTAATAATTTTCTGTAAATCCATTATTTTCTTATAATGGAAATAGATCAGGTAGTAAAGAACTAGTCCTTACTACCTGACCCTAACAATCATTTGTTTCAAACAGCTTTGCCTTCATGTTTCATTTTGAATAAATGATTCACAAAATAGAAAGAATCTATTTATTCCTACGTTCATCCTTAGGTTCGAACGTTTTACAGCACGTATCTCGGGAATTATTTGCTTCTTCAGAAATTTTCTCAAAGTCAAAATCTGATGCAAATTCTGTATTCTTGTTTTTAGAATGGTAATCCATATCAATCTGAATTTTTTCCGCTCCACAAACATTTCCTTTTTCATGGAAAATACAGTTCGAAACAGCACAGCTTACTTCTACATTTGGCATTGCTATCCTCCTCAAAAGATTGTCGTAAAAAGTATAAAAAGAATTATGCATTATTCTTATTTACACTCTTTTCGCATTTATTTTGCCCCAATTAAAGAATTTTATTTTAATTTGAACCAAGTTCATAAACTACCCAAAAAAACCCTCAAAGAAAGATCTTTGAGGGTCTTAGCGCAACTTTAAGGTTTTTTAATGGAAGTATTTCCAGTTTCTTTAACATCTGTTGATTTGGTATTGGATGCTTCTAAATTGATATAAAGTTTTCCAGCTGCTTTTGCTCGGGTTTCATTATTAAAGCTATCAACAGCTTTCACTTCAATTTGTGCGCCATCTGCAATTGTTCCATATGGGACTGTATAATATCCAACATAGTGTCCTGAGCTTTCTTCCATCATAGGTAACTCCGTTGCGTTTTGCAGCTGGCCACCTACGTTAGTCAAAGGCATATGAACCATAAATGTAGCTCTTAAACCTGGTTCACTATCAAATTCAATTTTTACGCTCTTACCAGTGACTAAGTTAAGATCAGTTGCTGGTTTCACGTTTTCAATAACAGGTGCATCAAAATCTGCGGATACAGTAAGTGATTTTGTTGCACGATTGCCTGCTAAATCCTGTGCAATTACTTTAATATTATTTGTTCCATTTTCCAGTAAAATACGTTGCGAGAATTTACCATTTGTTATAGTAGCTTTTTGCCCATTTACCTTGACAAATTCTAGGTTAGCATCTTCAACAGTACCCGTGACAGTTACTGACTCCCTTTTAATTTTCTCTCCATTTGCTGGGGCTGATATAGTAATTGTTGGGTTTGCTGAGTCTAATACAACCGTTACCGGCGAAGATTCTCCAGTTTTTCTGCCATCTAATGTGGAAGTAACTTTTAACTCGTTATTTCCCTCCACAAGCGACACCGGAATTTCAAATTGGCCGTTTTCGCTTACATTAGCAGAGCCAGCTGATTCTCCATTTTGTAGTAGCTCAATTGTTGTAGTTGGAGATGCCGTTCCTGTCACAGTCAATTCAGCTTCATTTGTAATAAAACTTTCCGTCGGAGCCGTAATGACTGGTGCATCTACTTCATAGCTTACTCGTGCACGGATCATATAGTTCCCTTCCTCAGCAGGGGACGGAGACCAAGAACCTGAGACAAATTGATAGCTTCTTCCAGCATTTGTACCATTTTCATCTGTACCCAGTCCCGGTGAATTCGTATTAGCAGCTGCTTGAATGTAAACCATATAGAAATCACCGTTTACAGTGATATTGTGTTCACGTAAGTCCACTACTGTCCATTCACCATTTCGAAGCGCCGTTGCATCGATCGGTCCGGCGATTTTTTTACCAGGTGCTCCACCTGATCCAGTTGCATCCCAAACTTCAATTTTAAAGTTCGTGCCTCCAGGGCTTGGCCAAGAAGTATCCCAGAAACGGAATACACCGTCTGTTACAATACCGCTTTTTTCACCATCCGGTAGTGACATTTTAACTGCCCATCCATTCCCGGCATCATAGAATGCACGAGCATTTTCTGCTGTACCGTCATCATAACCAATTTCTCCACCTGGATATGTGTAGAACGGTTCAAGGGAAACATCTTGTATTGCACCATCTGCATCGATTGAAACAGATACTTCTTTGCTATGGTATCCATTCGCCACAACTTTTAAAGTATAATCACCTTCGTAGGCAGTTAATGAATACTCTCCACTTGCATCAGTTGATACCGGTGTAATGTTAGCATCCTCTACAAGAAGTAAAGTTGCTCCTTCAATTGGCTCACCAGTTTGTGCATCACTAATTGAACCCGTTACTGTATTCTCAGGAAGCTCTTCTAAAGTAAAGTCGGCCGTAACAGCTTGATCAGCATCTAACGCAACCGTCTGTTCTTCTGATTCATATCCATACGCTCCAGCTTTTACAGTAAATGTACCCGCACTATGCATTAATGAGTAGGACCCATCAGCAGGATTTGTATAAACCGAACGACCTGATTCAAGAACACTAACTTGTGCACCAAGTGGAAGAAGAGTTGGATTTACAATCGTCTCAACGATTGGTGCTTTTGCTTTTTCAGGAAGCACTGGCTCAATTTTCGTTGGATCAACAGGCTTTTGCGTTTTGTCCTTTTCATTTTCAGCAGCCTTTTCGTCTTTTGTTAGTTTTTTCGATTTTTCAGCTTTAATCTTTTTAATAACGCCTAATTGATTTTTCGTAAGGGCTGTATTAGATAATGCCACATCATCAATATACCAGCCATCACGTAAAACACTGCCATCTGAATAAGCATTAAAACCAATATACACTCGTTGGCCTGCATACTCCGTTAAATTAATCTCTGAACTTAACCAACCATTCGAAACCCCAGATACTTGCTGTAATTGAGTCCAGTTTTCTAAATCAGTAGAAATAACGACATGACCATAATCCCATGCTCTTCCTGAAGAAGACATCTCAAAATTATGCCAATGCTTAAACTGCAGATAGCTGCTGCCCTCAGGTAAATCCACTGGAGGCATAATCAATGTTGCATTCATATTACTTTCATATGTGCCATCTAAATTAGTTGCATATACTTTCTCTCCCGAAGCTGCATTGCCTGGACCTGAGGTTGGTATTCCCCATTCCCAGCTATTTTCATTACCAAAGGAGCTCCAGCCAATAGGTTGTCCTTCAAAATCCTCAGAATAACCTGTTGTAATGCCTGGCTTTACTTGAACTGTATATTCATCACTTGTTACTTCATTATTACCAAAGTCATTGATTGTCCAGAAGTAAGTAAACTCATTTCCTGTAATCCAACTTCCTGGAATGACTACTGCAAACTCACCGGATTTGTAGTCGCCTGATGTACGTCCAGCTTCAATTGTTTGTACATCACCATTTCCATCAACATAGTTTAGGTTCACAGATGAAACGCTAATATTATCTGTAATAGAAATCGATAATGATAAATCCATTCCAGCATAGGTTTCCACAGGAGCTTCATGTTCAAATGTTGGTTCTTCCGTATCTTCCCCTTGCTTTGTTACTTGACCTTCAATTGTTCCAAGACCAGAAACAATAGATGATACAGCAGAATATGCATCCACTAAACCATAGCCATATCCATGGTTAGGAGAGGATGGATACTCCCCGTCTGTTAAAGGTGTTGCTGTATTTAATAGAATTTCTTCCATTTCATCAACCGTAATATTCGAATTTACTTGGCGAAGAAGGGCCGCAACTCCTGCTACAGCAGGACCAGCCATGGATGTACCATTCCATCCACCCTCATAGCCACCGCCTGGTACAGAAGAACGAATGTTAACCCCTGGAGCCGAAATATCTGGTTTGATTTCTTCATAAGGAGATGGTCCACGCAATGAGAAGCTTGCTACTTTGTTGTTGATATCAATTGCTCCTGTAGCAAAGGATTCAGGGTAGTTAGCAGGAGCTGCAACTGACCCTGGGCCACCTGGATTGAAGAGCGTTGTATTACCTGCTGAAAATTCCGGGAAAATTTCAGCTGCACGCCAGCTAATCACAACATCTCGGTACCATTCATCAAGTCCAGGTCCTCCACCCCAAGAGTTGTTTACTACATCTGGAGCTAGGTCAACTCGACTATTCCCTTCAGAATCTGTTGGAGCTAAAATCCATTCCGCAGCTTCTAAAAGATCTGCATCTGTACCCCCAGCAGGAGTGAACGCTTTGACGGAGATAAATTCTGCACCAGGTGCTACGCCGATTTGGTTTGAGCCATTTGGTTCGCTACCAACCATTGTACCTGTTACGTGAGTTCCATGCCCATCGTCATCGTATGGTTCAGCTTGTCCTGCTGTTGCGTCAAACCAGTTAAAATCATGATTTACATTACCCGTTGCCTCATTATAGCCTCGGTATTTTTCCTTCAAGGCTGGGTGATCCCAATCAACGCCCGTATCAATACTAGCTACAACAGTCCCAGAGCCATCAACGCCCATTTCCCATGTTTCAGGAGCCTTAACACGAGAAACATTCCACTCGACGTTAGCAACTTCTGATGCAGGAGTTTTAGCTTCTTCCGTTTTAGTTGTAACCAACTGTCTAGTTTCATTCGGAAGTACTTTTTCTACCTCAGTAAAGCTTGCAATCTTTTCGGCAATTTCTTTTGTTGCTGTTACTGCCATTCCATTAACAACATAATAAGAATCAAACTCTTCTACATTCCCATTTTTTTGTTCTTGCTCAAGAAAATTAATAACAGATGCTTGCGAATCAATGGAAGTTGCCTTCAACTCTGATACCACCGCAGAACGTTGAACTAACTTCGTATTTTGAGCGGATAAGTTTTTTTCTTCTGCTGTTTTACGAGCCTGATCGGCAACCTTCTGGGCATCTGCTTTTTCTTTAAACTTGACTAGAAAGGTAACCTTTTCTTTGTCCTTAAAATTCGTTAGTAATCGTTCACTAATTTTTTCTTTTGCAAGACCATTAGACACACTAGATTGTCTTAAAGACTCATGCAGCTTATTGACTTCTTGCGCACTTGCTACGTTAGGTGCTATTAATGATACTGTCATAAGTAAAGAAGCTGTAATGCTTAAAACTTTGGTTGAACGTTTCTTTTTCAAAAAACTCTCCTCCTCCCGAAATTAACAACAACCTGTTCACCTACCGTATTGTCTAATCCAGTACTCCTTTCTTTACGAGAATTGAGGTTAACAGCAGCCCCAGATGTTCTTAATCGTTCTAGTTGTAAAAACTACTATATAGTAATGTAAGTATATTTTTTGTCTAAATTTGTAAATTATCTTCCATCATTTAGTAATTTGATTATTTGTAACTATTTGGGAATAATTGTTTTAAGTCATTAGAGGGAAGTATCCTAGTCTGAAATTACTCAAAATGCGGGAAATAGAAAGTTTTATAAGGGGAAATATACAGCAAAAGAAAAAAAATGATTAGTTAATCCTATCCAGTCAACTTAAACTTACAATCAGCGCTTAAAGAATAAGAGATTTTAAAAGTAAAAAGTACTAATTACCATTTCAAAATGATAACAATCACCCCCTTTTTCAGTCCTACACAACTTGCATTTTAAGTCATTTTAACTAGTTGAAAAAATGAAGGTTTTCTTTTGTATCGATTTTCTCATTTAATCTGACCTTAAAACTTTTTAAAAAAGTGATACTTTTTTTAATACCAGTCATCTGCTATTGTTATCTGTAAATTCTTAAAGTAAGAAAGGATATTTAAGATGCAAAAAACACTCGATTATTCAAGCACACGAACAAAAACCTTTGATTTAATTATTTCGGCACTCCTTATTGCACTCGTATTTGTTGCTACAGTCTTCTTAAATATTAAACTACCAATTGGAGGAAATGGTGGTTTAGTTCATCTTGGCACTGGAATGCTCTTTGTCGCCTCCATTTTGTTTGGCCCTAAAAAAGGCGCTATCGCAGGCAGTTTAGGGATGGCATTATTTGATTTAATGTCAGGATGGACAATTTGGGCACCAGGCACATTTATCGCCCGAGGTTTGCAGGGGTATATAGCAGGGAAAATAGCTTGGTCAAACGGGAAAAATGGTAATAGCGTTGGATTAAATTTACTTGCCATGATCGTTTCAGTTCCTGTGATGCTAGTAGTCTATTATCTGTATGAGTCCATTATTTTTGGCAACTGGATCGTGCCTTTAGGCTCAATACCAGGGAACCTAATACAAAATGCTGTAGGGATGCTTGTAGCTATTCCAGTTTGTATTGTATTAAAAAGAACCCCTCTATTTAAATAAATTTCTAAAAGATTGGAAAGGAGAGAGCTTAATATTATAGCTCTCTCCCTTTTTGTGATTTATTTAGTTTACCTCTAGCAAGCTTTTTCTTAGCCAAAGTACATCGGCTACTGATTGAGGTTCCACACCATATAATTCTTGTGTTTTATAAGCATGGACATTTGTGTAAATTTCACTCATTTTCTCTAATACCCAGTCTTCGGCACATTTCTCAATAGACCAACAGTAAATATCCATTTTATTTAATTCCTTTGAGACATTGTGGATTCTTTCATAGCCGATATTCTCCATTTTCAAAAAGCCATGACGTTCATAAAAACGGATTCTTTTTTCAGAGTCACCATCCTCTATTGTAACAGGCTCTACTTCCAGAATAATGGCCTTCCCTTTTTCCTTAAACAGGTTTAATACCTTGCCTCCGATTCCCTTCCCACGAGTGTTTCCTGATACTAATATATAATCTATAAAAACATAATCCTGTTGTTCAAAATAAACAACAACATAATCGTTCCCTTCCATTACTTGATAGAGTTCATTTTTCTCTTTTAAAAGTGTTTCAAAGTGTTGCTTCGATTTCATCTCTCTCTCTGGAAAATATTCCTTCAGTCTTTCATACCAGTCTTTTCCCCCAAGTAACTCTCCAACTAGACTTTCTCTTCTCTGAATTAGCAATTTAAAATTCTCCCTTAGTGTCATTTTTTTCTCTATTCACAGAAGCCTGAAATTTTAGCCATTCACATTTTATCATTAGCCTCGTCGACATATACATAGGATAAAATGTAAAAATTGTTAATGTTTTTGAAATCTTTAGAATATTTTGTCGAAAGGATTTCAATTCGTTTTTTTTTTAGTAAAATAAAGTTCGCAAAGATTCTTTTGCTTTAGCAAGTCAAAAATATTTTCAAGAGACGGGAGATTTTTGGAGAATGAATGCAAATCACAACCAAACAACTGCACTACTTGGATGGAGTCTACAAGCAATCGAAGCAATCGATAAAATGGGGCGTCCCTTTGTTGTCGTCGGACCGCCTGAATTTCAAGCATTTGCTGATAAAAACGAAATTTCATTTGTACCATGGCAGTTCAATACCCCAATTGAACGATCATTTGAATTATATGAAAAGTTAAAAGAACTGAATGTCAAATTAACGGTTCCTATATACGAGGAAACAGTGGAATGGGCTGGCATGATGAATTCTTTACTCTTTGAAAACCCTAAACTATTTAACAAATCCCTATTACTACGAGATAAAGGATTAATGAAACGTCGTGCCCACATAGGAGGACTTCGTGTAGGTATATTTGAAGAAGCCTACAATAAAGAAGATATCACTCGATTCTTCAAAAGAATCAATCAAGCACTAATCAGACTAGATGAGGACCAGCTTGAACCAATTCACGTGAAACCCTTCGATAAAGCCGGTACAGTTGGTCATCGAATGATTAGAGAAGAAAAAGATATTGATGAAATTGATGATGAGGAATTCCCGTTATTAATGGAAAGTCACTTAGAGGGACAGGAATTTTCATGTGAAGCCTTTATTCATAACCGCCAGGTAAAATTTTTAAATATAACGGAATATGTAAAGCTTGGTCACTCCAACTTTGTTCCAGCCTCTCCTACACTGGAAAAGTGGAGACCTCAAATTCTTGGAGAAATTGAAAAGCTTGTAAATGCCTTTGAAGTAGACTTTGGCATCATTCATCCTGAATTTTTCATCACTCCTAATGGCGAAATTTATTTCGGTGAGGTAGCAAATCGAATACCGGGTGGTCATATCTTCGAGCATATCGAAAAAGCTTATGGCTTTAGCCCATATCAAGGCCAAGTTCTTTGCTGTGACCCAGATACAACAGAAGAACAGCTAAACGCCTTTTTCCCTAAAGAAGTCGTATCAGCAAAAGGGCACTCTGGCAACTTAATGGTTTATCCAAAAGTTAAAGCAATTTCAAGGCTCAATATCCCAACAGAATTAAAAGAGCACCCTTATTTTGTGAAACACAATATGTTTATTCCGGCCTCATCTAAAGTAGCTGAACGTGTAGGGTTTGGTAATCATTATGGTTCCATCAATTTTTTTGGTGAAGACGCAGAGGAAATGAGAAAGCTTTTAGAAGAATTTGAAAAACATAATTTCTACTTATAAGGAGTGTATTAAAGGATGAGTCCTACTGTTACAACGGAAAAAAAGTCTACTGCCCAAACGAAACGACGAGCAACAGGTGCCTCCAGAACAAGAAAAGCTGTAAAACCAATCGATCTTCTAGAAAACAAATTTAAAGAGGCATTGACTATTCTCAATCAGGCAAAGCCTTTTGCGAAAGGTTTGTATCAAACAGATGTTTTCCAGTTAGCTAATGAGTTGGCATGCATGGATGGAGGAATGGCTGTACTTGATAAATATGCCCATCAGTTTGATGAAGCAGGTGTATTCCTCTCTGGGGATTGGGAAGATCCAACGAAGTTACAGCCTCCATTCGTAGGGAATTCTTTAAGATTAAGAGGTATTTATTCCATTCTCGAATTGCTGAGCGAAATGCGTATGCTAGCCATTGCAAAGGGGACTTACAAGCATGAAAGCATCTCAAAAGAAGAAGCTTGTGTATTTTTAAATGAAGTGGTTGCTCTAAATCTCAATCTTCTATCTCTCGAAGATTCTGCAACTACAGACGCTCCACCAGAAGAACATATCGTTCGCGCACAAAATCTTTTAACTTATCTTGGCCAAGAACTATCATTTAAAGAAGTAGCTGACCAGATGATTATAGAGATTGACCGATTAACGGTGCAACGCCCAATTATCACTCGCAGAATTATAGAAATGATTCAGTTGTCTCAGCAATTAGCAACTAGCGAGCTTGATCACGAGACTTTAGAGGCAATAGATAAATATACAAAGGCGATTGGTGCTCCAACACCCATAAGTAATCAAGCATCTAACCAAAGGGAATACCGATTAAAAATAGAGCATGCAACAGAGGAAGAACTAACTGTCGAGGCAAAATTGTTTGCTCAATCCATGAAGGAAACTGGCCTAGTTTCACCTTTCCATACGGTGTTAGTTCGCTTCCTGAACCGAAAAAAACCTACTATACTCCCAACTGCCCTTTCATTAACAGATTCAGGCAGTGCAAGCTTTGATGAAAATCAAAAGCTAATTTATGATATTGTGCAGATTGCCATTTATCCTGAAACGAGACAAGCCATTTACGGTCTTTCAAGTATGTTGAATCGAGGAGTGCTGAAGATTGAATCTTTAGTTCCTTCCATTCAACAATTATTTGAACTGCCTATACATGCGGAAGTACGAAGAGCCGTTTCAATTTTTGTTCATGAACAAAGTGGAATTAGTCTAAATGGTATCCTAATTGCCGGGGTAATAAGTGTGCTTGGGCAACCACTTGGTATTGGTCAAGGGCAAAATCCTATATGTCAATCTGCAAGAGCACTCTCTCTTTGGGCACAGTTTAATCCTAGTCAATTGCTGACGTATATTATCCATGCAGCACGTGATAACAATATCGAGATGACCTTTGAGAATGAACCTATCAATTCCAGTCTTTTAAAAGAAGGCGTTGCGGGTAGCATCCAACAGGATTTAGATGTTGTCTCGAATTTGTTGGTCCCTCATCTTGATAAAATCTATAACGAGATGATTAAACGGACTCTTCTACGCGGAGAGGATGGTCATAAGTGGGTAAACCGTGAGTTTTATGGTGAGTGGATTCCTAGTGGTTTTCTCAATGCGATTGACCAGCTTACATTAAACGTTACAAACTACTCGGCGTTTGTAAAATTGTTCTATGCTACACACCACCCTGAGTACAATGAGGGCTCAAAACTAATTTATCCCAACCCAGTAGGCATCTTCCTTACAAATGTACACGGGGAGCTTTTAGGCCTTCACGCCGTTTCTATCCAACGAATTGAGCGTGATAAGAACGGGGACTATCGAGTTTATTTCTATAATCCAAATAATGATAGCACACAAAATTGGGGGCAAGGTATCAAGGCAAGCGTGTCAGGCTTTGGTGAATTAGAGGGGGAATCCAGCCTTCCTTTCTATGAATTTGTTTCTAGAATGTATGCCTACCATTATAATCCGTATGAACAAGGTGATACGTTTATGGTAGAAGATAGTTTAGTAGATACCATTGAATCTCTAGCTAAGGAAAGCTGGGGCAAAAGCTATACTTGGGCGTAAATTTTGTTAGCATGTTACTCTTAAACGAAAAAAAAGATGATGTCTGGAATGTACAGGCGTCATCTTTTCATTTACTTTACCAATTAAATATATTCAATTGAACCATAGAGCGTACCATTCCGGTTATTTCCCATTAGCCAAACTCCATTGTGATGAAGCGAAAAATTCTTTTATTTTAATTGCTAATTGTTCCTTATCTTCACTTTTTCTTATTTTATGCTCTATTATTAAACTTGATAGTTCCTTGTTCGTTTCAAATACCTCTTGGTGTTGCTGATATAACTGATACACTTCCGGATAGTTGCTAGATAATTTATCCATCTTGGTATTTATTTTATGTTGAGGTGTTCCAAAGCCCAAGGAAGTGTAAATAGAAAAAGCAATGTCGATTAAAATATCTAAAATAAACATTTTTTTCACCTCATATTATTCAAATGATTTAGTGTGAATTGTGTAAATCTAAAAAAAGGTTACCCCTTTTGTTTGGAATGTTGTTATTCAAGATACAGTAAGGTTATTTAAATAACCCGCACTTCTTGTTAATAGGCAATATTTATCCATCGAAAAAGGAAAAATAGTAAAATTACTCTTTGTGGGAGCGGTCTATTATCTGGAATTTCTCAGTAGTGTAATTTATAATTACTGTTAATATCTTGAAACTATCTATAATCTAACTGATATCTTCCCAAAATAAAAGTAATAATTTGTAAATTTTTAAGAACGGTAAATTATGAATATTGTAACGACATCATTAGACAACAAACTTCAAACAATTAAGAAAAAGGATACAGGACCATTTATTTATTTTTTTCCAAATAATACTCGATTGTAAATAAAAGTTATTCATGTTATATCATTCTTTTATAAAAACAATTCCTCATCTATTAGGAATGTTCCCAACGTAAAATTCACTGTTCCATCAACACCTTTTCGAAATAAGTTCCAATGTTATTCCCCAATATTAAAAGCTTCAGTAGATCTGCTCTAAGATTTTTTTATTTTGAACTGACTTTCTTCTAAATTAATTCACCGTTCCTTGGTACATTTACCAAAAAATTAAATATTCTAATAATAATGCAATTTCTCCCGTTATTAACAAAAATTGTTTAAAAACCGTCAAATTTGTCAATTGTAATTTATAGGAAAAATACGGGAAAGGAGAATGAGTTATGGGACTTTACCTTTTCTCATCTGAGAATGCATTTCAAAAAGCCTTTCAACAATTGTTACAAGTACCCTTATTAAGTAAAAAACTCTATCAAGAAACAGTTTTGACCGAAGCCTTGAATTTTCTTAAAGAGCCTATTGGTTTAGATAAATTGTATCAATATGCCCCTTTATTCGATCAATCAGGGCTTTTTCTAGGAAAGCCTTGGGAGGACGTTCAAAAACTTGATGCTACCTTAGTTAGAGGAACGCTTCATGCAGGGGGTACCACAGCTGCTGCTGAGTCCTTGAGTGATTTAAGAATTCTTGCCATTGCAAGAGGCGACTATGTTCATCCCCAAATGTCCTCTTATGAAGCAGCAGATTTTTTAACGAAGGTTTTGGCATTAAATATTGATTTGCTCATTATGAAGGAAACAGAGGAAAATCGAGTAAAGCAGCTCTATAAAGACGAACAGGCATCAGAGCTCTTGCATTTTATCTCACAACATTGTTTTTCATCTCGTGTTTTTGAGAACCTCTACCAAGAGATTGATAATCTTGCTGTTCAAAGGCCTATTGTAACCAATAAAATCCTAAAGCTCATCGCTAGTGCCCAGAAGTTAGCTGGAGGATTAGATGAAACAAATCCAAAACTAAAGGATTATGAAAGAGCTGTCTATTCGCCCTCGGTTTTAGCCGCGGGTCCATTAGAAAGCTATGAGCAAAAATTAAAGACGTGCAATGATGTGGTATTAGCGAAAGAAGCAGCGCAATTTCGTCACACTATGCTACAAACCGGGTTAGCCTCTCCTTACCATGTTGTATTATTACATTATTTAAATAATGAGAAGCCACACCTGCTAAAAGAATTACTTGCTGTGGATGAAATAGCGAAGAGCAATTTACAAGCGAATTTATCCCTAATCTCATCACTTATTAATTCTTCCATTACAATTAAAACTAGAAGAAGTATTTATGGATTACTTCGTTTTTTACAACGCGATATTTTTACTCCTGAACTCATAAAAGAATTGGAAGAACTAATGAAAGCTCCTACCTCCGAGACAATCGCAAACATTCTTTCTCCAGTTCATCAATTGACCAATAAAGATGCTTTAAGTGCTGTTCTAATATCCGAAGTGTTAAATATATTAGGAACACCTTTAGGGATTGGGCAAGGCTTTAATCCGACATGCCAATCAACAAGGGCCATCAGTTATTGGGCTCAGAAGAAGCCGGTTCTGCTCCTGAAAATATTGAATGAGTTTTTAAGGACAGGTACACTCTCCTTTACTTTTGAAGGTAGAGAGATTTCGACCAAGACACTTGCACCCGTCCCACTAGAAGATACCATTAATATTGATGCAATTTCCTTACTGTTAGTACCACATTTGGATGCAATCTATTTTGAGTTGTTAAAATTGGCTGATGGTCGCGGGCAAGATGCACATAAATGGATTAATCCTGCATTTCATACGATAGGCGTATGGTCTGGATTTTCAGATATTTATACTGATTTAGAGTTTCAAATGAATTTCCGTCGTTACTATCATCCGATATACAACCCAAACGTCAATGAAGGTCTTCCACAGCCTGCAGGGATTACGATTTATAACCGTTCCGGTCAGGTATTAGGGGCTCATGCTATTCTCATCCAAAGGATTGATACAGATCCATCAGGCGTCATACGTGTTTATTTCTACAACCCAAATAATGACAGTCTTCAAATTTGGGGAAAATCAATCCATACGAGCGTGACTGGAAATGGCGAACTTGAAGGCGAGTCTTCCCTTCCTTTTGAAGAATTTATTACTTTTTTATATGCCTTCCATTACCCAATACAATAGCCGAATTTAGATGAGTGGGGTTTATTAGGAGGATAACAAATGTAGCGCGAATAGATCCCACTTATGCATACTAAATACCTTGTTTAGATGGATTAAATCTTCCTTTGATGCATCTAAATAAAGTATTTTTTCATTATTAAAAGGAAATGCGAAATTTCACATTTCCTTTTACCTAACTTTTCAACTATTCAATCAATTCTAGTTACCAAGCTGCAACGATTCCATCCGTTCTTGATTCGGTGCCTCCTGCTAAAACGCCAGTTTGTGCATTTCTCCAAATTATTTGCCCTCGTCCAAAGCTACCACCGTCAGGCAGAACTTCAATTTCATGGCCTTTTCTTTGTAATGCCTGCACTAAATAATTCGGAAACTCCGCTTCCACATGCACCCTCTTTCCACCAACCCATTGCCATCTCGGTAGATCAAGTGCCGCTTGTGGATTCAACAAGTAATCAATTGTATTTGAGACTACCTGGAAGTGTCCTTGAGGTTGCATATAGCCGCCCATCACCCCGAATGGGCCCACAGCATCTCCATCCTTCGTTAAAAATCCTGGAATAATTGTATGGAATGTTCGTTTCCCTGGCTTTAAATAGTTCGGATGGTTTTCATCCAAAGAAAAATCTGCTCCACGATTTTGTAAGCTGATGCCAGTACCAGGAATAACAATACCAGATCCAAATCCCATATAATTACTTTGAATAAATGACACCATATTCCCCTCATCATCCGCAGTAGCTAGGTATACTGTGCCACCCTTTGGCAATTCATAAGGCTTTGGATCAATTGCCTTTTCATGAATTTCATTTGCTCGGATTGAAGCGTAATCTTTTGATAGTAATCGTTCAACACTGATAGGCATTTCCTTTTGTTCTGTGATAAACGCCTGTCCATCAGTAAATGCTAGTTTCATAGCCTCAATTTGCTGATGATATGTATCTGCATTTTGCCATTTAGGCTCTTCTAGCTCTTCAAATATATTTAGCGCCATTAAGGCAACCATGCCTTGACCATTCGGTGGGATTTCCCAAACATCGTAGCCTCGATAATTTGTGGAAATTGGTTTTACCCATTCTACTTGGTATGAAGCTAAGTCACTTTTTCTTAGGAACCCCCCATGCTCTATCATGAATTCCTCCACTTTTTGAGCCAATTCACCTTCATAAAAATCTCTGGCATCTGTTCTAGCAATAGCTTTTAATGTTTCAGCATGCCCCTTTGAACTCCATATTTCACCGATTTCAGGAGGACGCCCATTGGGTGCAAATGTCTCAAACCAATGTGAAAATTCCGATCCTTCCAGCTTTTTATAGGCATTATATGCTCTGCTCCAATATTTCCCGAGTATCGGTGTTAAAGGAAAACCTTCCTCTGCATAAGCAATAGCTGGCTTTAACGTTTCTGCTAGAGACAATCTACCAAACTTTTTAGAAAGCTCTGCCCAAGCAGCAGGAGCACCCGGCACAGTAATTGGAGTTAACCCCAATTTTGGCATTATGTCATAACCTTGAGCTTTGACTTTATCGGCAGTTAGTAGTTCAGGAGAAGGGCCAGATGCATTTAGTCCATGAAGCTCTCCCTTTACCCAAACAAGCGCAAAGGCATCCCCACCAATTCCATTTGAAGTAGGTTCCAAAACCGTGAGTGCTGCTGCAGTAGCAATAGCAGCATCAATCGCATTGCCACCTCTTTTAAGTATTTCAAGCCCCGCTTGAGCTGCTAGGGGTTGTGAAGTTGCGACCATGCCCTTTTTCGCAAAAACTGTATGTCTTTTCGATGGAAATGGATGATTTAAGTAATCCAACTGTTTCACTCCTCTAAGATATTAGTAATCTAATAGTTTAAAAAAACGGCTTTGCCCTAATGGACAAACCGTTTTTTTAATATTGTAACAATTATATCATTTTGTTTATTAAACTACTTTCTTCAAAACCGGTATGAGAGAAATAATAAATGCCACTATAACGCAAAGGGAAAATACCAGAATCGCGATAAACGGTGTTGTTACTATTAAATGATCCTTGTACAAGAAATTAAGATAACTGCTTTCACGGAAGTATTGTAAAAAGAATGGATGCATTAAATAAACACCGAATGTTAATGCACTAATTTTCGTCAGAAGTTTTGTACGCTTCATTTTAAAATTAAATGCATATTTGAAGAATACAAAGATGGCAATGGACATGAATAAAACATTCGGTGAATAATATTCATATAAAATCGAATAAAAACTGCCAGCTTTTAAAGAGTAAAAATGGGTTACTATAAAGGTCATTAAATATCCAACGATTCCCATGAAATAAATTATAAGTCTTTCAGTTTTTTTAAAGGATCGGTTAAATAGAACGTAGCCTAATAAAAAATAGCCTAAGTAAGTACCAAATACGCCAAAATTATTAATATTTAAAATGGGAATCATGCTATTAATAAAAGGAACGATAGAGCACAAGGTAAACCATACGATCAATATATAGATATTAATTTTTTCATTTGAATGTTTCACAAATATTATCAGGATAGGTGCAAATAAATATACTGCGATTAGTGCATAAAAGAACCATAGATGTGTTGCTATTCCATTATTCGCTAAACCTACGATAAAATGACGAATGTCTACTGTCTGACTGGAAACTAAAAAATAGAAGATACTAAAAAATAAAAATGGTATCAAAATTTTGCTAAATCTTTTTTTAAGGAAAAAATTTAAATCGAACTCTCTTTTCGAATTTAGTAATAGTGCACCACTAATCATGAAGAATATAGGTACACTCCATCGAGTCGCACTATTTATGATATTCCCTTGAATGAAATGCTCTGTGTTGCTTTCAGTTATTTTTACTAATAACGGTGCAGATGTATGCAAAAGGACAACTGCAAAAGCAGCAAATATCCTCAAAAAATCAATATAAACGATTTGCTCTTTATGCTGTTCTTTCATAGAATTTAAGATTCCTCCGGCTGTCTTCTAAGATGAAAAAATAATAGTTACAGTTTAACTAATAACAAATCACTTAGGAAGCTTCTTTCTATAAATTTCATCTTTTTGTAGAAATCCATCCAAAATTTTCTAAATCTCTTCAGAAAATGTAATGGAATCGATATAACAAGGACCATTTCCCTTAAAAAGATTACCGAGTTTAATTTCTCCTTACTTCAAAATCTACTTATACTTCCTAAATACTTATTCTTTACAAAGATTTCTTTATAATATGCGTTAAATGGGAAACACTAAAAAACCCCCGTAGCTTTATGCCATACGGGAGTTGAATTATTACTGTTCTTCTACAATTTCTTTGACTTCATTTAATTGTTGCTTTGCTTGCTCTAAAAACTCTTTATTTTGTTCAACAGTATCCATATGCTCGTTAACTTGAACAGCATTTTGGAATGCATTTTCTGCATGTTCTATTGAGTTGAAAGCATGCTCAACCGCTATTTCCTGAGGATGGGACATCGCTTGTTTTACTGCACGATCTGCTTTTTGAACAGAGTTACTAAACAACGTACTTGGATGGTCTTGTTTCCAACTTGTATCTGAGTGCTTAGCCAATTTTGCATCTTCCCTTCAAAGAGATTCGATAACACGACGTTTATCTAGATTTAGTATTGTAATAACTCCGGAAAATATGCGCAGGCTAAAGCGAAGAAAATATTGAGAAATTAATCCACTAATAACAACCGAATTTATAAAACAGTAAATGACATTTCCACTGGCTATGAATACTTTAACTGAAGTAGTCGAGCGAATAGAAGGTTTAGTGAAAAAGATATAAAAGTAAAATCCTAAAAAATCCTTAGCTCATTTTTAGAAGTAAAGATTTTTTAGGTTTTCCAGAAAATGAAATGATCCTTCTACTTTCATCTCAATCGCTCGATAAAATATTTTAGAATTCGAGCTGTCAGTCCCCATATGGTATAGCCTTCAAAATCAAAAAACCATTCTTCGATGGCACGTGCTCTCCATTGATACTTAGCTCCATTCACGATTTTATGGAATGGAAAATCGATTGAAGGTCTTGGTTCCACTGATACCAAATGACAATATGGCTCATAATTCAATAACCATTTTAGTGGTACAGTAAATATTTTCTCTACTTCGTCTTTATTATAAGAATCGAGTGAATCGGCATGAAGAACAGCTACAAACGGATAGACGACAAATGAAGAAGAAGTGACAAATGGACTTAAATTTGCAATTACTTCAATTGAATCTTTTTTAATCCCTAATTCTTCATGAGTTTCCCTTATGGCTGCTTCTTCGGGAGATGCATCTGTCGGATCGATTTTACCGCCAGGAAAACTAATATCTCCAGGTTGCTTTCTCATCTTAAGCGAGCGAACCTCGAAAAGAACATGCCATTCTTCCTCTACCTGAACTAACGGAATCAACACTGCCGAACGAAAAGCCGTATCCTCTCCTATAAATAGAGGTTGTTTCTGATTTAATTGGTCCCTCAGTTTATCTACACCCATAACGTTTCCCCCAAAATGCTTTCTTTCTCTCTTTATCGTATCACGACAGATATATCGGTTAGAAGATTTACATTATTTATTAACTTAAAAGGTATTTATGAGGTTGAATTTGGTTTTATTTAAATATATTCAGTTCGAGTTCAAAAATATAGCTCTCAACACAAAATACCCAACAAACAAATTCGTTTGTTGGGTATTTAACTTCTATAATCCGATTGAAAACAAGATAACGGCTAGAATTGTTCCGATTGCTGGAACAACCACGGTTAATGCACCAAACATTGGATAGGCATCCTTGTGGGTTTCTCCTGCAATAGATCGGATGGTTGTCACTACATACCCTCCTGATGGAAGTGAATCAAGGGAACCAGAGGATATGGCAACAACTCGGTGTAAGGCATCAGGGTTAACACCTAAATCTAGATAGTGCGGTGCTAGTAATGGTAAGGCAATCGCCTGCCCTCCTGAAGATGAACCGGTTAAGCCGGCTATAACCGCTACGGCCAGTGCCCCTCCAATTAGAGGACTGCCGGGAATATCCGTCATAAAAGCAACGGATTGTTCAAATGCTGATGTAGCTTTTACTACTCCGCCGAATCCTACTACTGCAGATGTGTTGGCAATCGCAATAATCGCACCAATTGTACCATCCGTAATCGCTTTTCCAACATTTGTAAAGTACTTTCGATTAATTAAATACGTTGCAATACTTCCACTTGTTAATGCAATAATCAATGCGGACTGCTTCAAAGAATCATGGAAGATAAATGAAATTACCAAGACCACAATTAAAGGAATTAAACTAAGCAATGGATTTGGTAATGCTTCTCTAACCTCATGATGATCTGATTCTCTTTCAATAAATGTTTCACCTTTATTAACAGCTCTTTGTATGACTTTCGTTAACCACCAATAGCCAAAGATCATCATAAATACAGCCACAATTAAACTAACCTGCCAACCTGCATAAGCGTTCGTTCCTAAAAATTCAATTGGAATCCAGTTTTGAATTTCAGGTGACCCTGCTGAAGTCATTGTAAAAGTAGTTGAACCAAAGGCAAGTGCCGCTGGAATAAACCTTCTCGGCAAGTTCGCCTCCTTAAATAAGCTAAGTGCCATTGGATATACTGAAAATGCCACTACGAACAAGCTTACTCCACCGTAGGTAAGTACAGCACAGGCAATAATAACTGCTAACGCCGCACGTTTCATCCCAATTTTTGAAACTATCCATTTTGATATACTATCAGCTGCACCACTATCTTCCATAACTTTTCCAAAGATAGCACCAGTCAAGAACATTAAATACCATGAGGCAATAAAGCCCGAAAACCCGGTCATATAGTTCGTTAAAAAGTTTGCCGCACCTTCTTCAGCAAGCTGCGGAAACAATGGTAAACCATTTAAAATTGTTACAAACAACGCCGAAAGCGGAGCTGCAATTAGTAAGTTCATCCCCTTCATGGATAGATAGATCAGTAATGCTAATCCACCAAATAACCCAATAAACCCCAACACCATCTATTCACCCCTTAATAGTTATATGATACTATTCTTTATTTCCATATCTACGGACACGCAATAAGGCTTGCTCTGCATGTCCTGCAAAGTTCTCTAGCTGACATAAACGTGCCGCATATTCTCCGATGTAAGCAGAAGCTTCTTCTGTTACTTTCTGATAGGTTACTGTTTTGATGAATTTTCCAACCCAAAGACCGCCAGTATAACGTGCCGCACCTTTTGTTGGGAGCGTATGGTTTGTACCGATAACTTTATCACCATAAGCTACGTTTGTTTCTGGCCCTAAGAATAGACACCCATAATTCGTCATATTTTCCAAGAAATAATCAGGGTTTTCCGTTAAAATTTCCACGTGTTCGAACGCTAATTTATCTGCTTCTACTACCGCTTCTTCTAAACTATCAACTATTAAAATTTGACCATAGTCTTCCCAAGATACACGTGCAACATCAGCTGTTGGCAATATCTGAAGCTGTCTTTCGATTTCCTCGATAGTTTCTTGTGCTAATTTTTCCGATGTCGTAATTAATGCACCTGGTGAAGTTGGACCATGCTCTCCTTGACCAAGAAGATCTGTTGCAATCATCTCTGCATCAGCTGTTTCATCCGCAACGACTAATGTTTCAGTTGGACCTGCAAATAAATCAATTCCAACACGGCCAAATAATTGGCGTTTTGCTTCAGCAACAAAAGCATTCCCCGGCCCTACTATCATATCAACAGACTCAATTGTTTCCGTACCAATCGCCATCGCTGCCATCGCTTGAATTCCACCTAGTAAATAGATTTCATCAGCTCCTGCTAGATACATAGCTGCAATTGTAGCGTTTGGTACTTCACCGTTAATAGGTGGTGTACAAGCAATAACGCGTTTAACACCGGCAACCTTTGCAGTTAGAACACTCATATGTGCAGACGCAACCATTGGATAACGTCCTCCAGGAATATAGCAACCTACACTACTTACAGGGATATTTTTATGACCTAAAATAACACCAGGAATATTTTCAACTTCTACATCATGAAGTGATGCTAATTGAGCTTCAGCAAATTCACGTATATTTTTCTGAGCAAACTTAATATCTTCAATTGTTTCTTCCGGAACTTTTGCTACAATTTCACGAATTTGATCATTAGTTAAACGGAAAGATTCTGGAGACCATTTATCAAATTTCTCCGAATACTCACGTACTGCCCCGTCTCCGCGATTTTCGATATCTTTAATAGCGTTCGCTACGATTTGTGTTACTTCTAAATCATTCTTTGAAACTTCCTCTTTTGACTTACCGGCTTTAATGACCTTTACCATTATTAATTCCTCCTCTTAAGTTGTGAATACGCTTTCACAACTATCTTGAAAGCGTATTTAAAATAATAAAATTAGCATTCCTTTATAAATGAATACGTATGCAAAAACTTTTAAAAGATATACGTATCCATCCATTATGAATACGTATGCAAATAAGCTATAAGACAAGAATATTCTGATAATACGAAAATGTCAATACCCTTATGTTGTTTTTCTCTCGATTAGTTCTCCATTTATCTCTATATTCCCGATTCTATCTGTGTATTCTTCAATTTCGGAAATGATGTATTTCACAGTTTCTTCCGCCATTTGAGAAATTGGTTGCTCCCAAGTTGTTAAATTATAAATTGGCCAAGCCGCCATTTCGATATTATCAAATCCAATCACCTTCGTTTCTGATGGAACCTCAATTGATTGCTCACGAAGGGCATCTAAAACGCCTAATGCCATAATATCGTTTGCCACGAAGAAAGCGCCAGGAACATCTCCATTTTGGACAATCATCTTTGCTGTTTTATAACCACCATCATAAGAATAATCGGAATGATAGACTTGGTACGGCACATTGTATTTTATTAATATTTCTGAAAAACCTTTTTCACGTTCAATACTTGTAGACGTGTTTCTTACCCCTGAAATATAGACCATGTCCTGGCAACCTTTTTTTATTAAATACTCGGCAATTTGACGGCTCGCTACCAAGTTGTCTGTACCTACTGAAAAGAAGTTTTGTTCTTCCACTTTTCGGTTAAATAATACCACTGGTATTTTATTATTTTTGAACTCCGCTATAACCTTCAATGAAAGTGTAGCGTCCGTAATAATAACACCTGCCACATTGTAGTGTAACAGCATTTCGATATCCTCTTTTTGTATTTCATCGTGGTTTGTATGGACAAACAAAATACTATAACCGAGCTCTTTAAAATGCGTCGTGAATTCTTTTAATACCTGTGGATAGAACGGGTTATGAACTCCCTTCATCACAAGCCCAATCAATCTCGTTTTATTCGTAATTAAACTGCGAGCAAACTCATTCGGAACATAACCTAATTCCTCAGCAGCAGCTAGCACCTTCTTCCGTGTTTTCTCCGAAACGGTAGCCCCTCCAAAAAATACTCTCGAGACAGAAGATTGTGATACTCCTGCAAGTTTAGCTACATCCCTAGCATTAATTCCATTACTCATAATCTATCTATTCCTACCCTCATCAAATCAATAATTAAAGTAAATTATACACCATCTGAGAATTTTCAAGTAGGAGAATGCCAAGGTGGAAAAATGTAAGTCCACCTTTCATGTAAAAAAACAGGAAACTCAGAGCCATCCCTTAATTAGAAATTGCCAGAAGGAATTTGATCCCCTTCAAAGATATTTGCAATATTTAGATACAGGTCTTTTATCTCCTTGCTATTTTAGAAACGATTGGTTAAAATCAATATAATTTAATTTTCAAAAATTCTGTGAAAAAGAGAGTAATCAATAAGAACGGCAAAGCGAATTAGGGTTGGTGGGAGCCTAATCTGGAAATATTGATGAAACGTACTTTGGAGAAGTTTCTTGAAACGAAAGCTGTAGAGAAAACCGGGGAAGGCACCTCGTTAACAACGAAAAAGCGGCCGATTGGTTTGTGGCAACTAGAGTGGTACCACGGGAACTTATGCTCTCGTCTCTGTATATAGAGACGAGGGCTTTTTTTATTTTAAGGAGGTTATGACGGTGAAAACAAAGTTTGCAGAGATTATTTCAATTGCATTGGAAGAGAGTTACTCAGCTCGCGAAATAGAAAGTTTATTAGAAACACCTAAGCATTCCGAGTTAGGTGATTTGGCATTTCCCTGTTTTACGTTAGCAAAGAAATTTAAGAAATCACCTGCCTTAATTGCAAAAGAAGTCGCAGAAAAAATCCATGGAGATTTTATAAAAGAAGTACGTGTGGAAAATGGATATATCAACGTCTTCTTCAATCAATTACAATTTGCAAAAGAGGTCATGAGAAAAGTAATTACTGAAAAAGATCAATATGGGGCGAAACCAAAAAATGGCCAAACAGTTGTTTTAGATTTCTCTTCACCAAATATTGCAAAGCCATTTTCAATGGGTCATCTTCGCTCAACTGTAATTGGAAACGCCTTAGCAAACATTTCCGAAAAACAAGGATATGATGCAATTCGCATTAATCATTTAGGTGACTGGGGCACTCAATTCGGAAAGTTGATTGTTGCCTATAGACTATGGGGAAATAAAGCAGCCATTGAACAAAATCCAATTGAAGAATTACTGAAAATTTATGTGAGATTCCATGATGAGGCTGAACACAATGAAGCACTAAATGAGCAGGCTCGTCACGCTTTTAAAGAACTGGAAGAAGGTAATCCAGGAGCAATGGATTTATGGGAATGGTTCCGCTCAGCTTCATTAAAGGAATTTGAACAAATCTATCATATGCTCGGAGTTTCATTTGATTCTTTCCATGGCGAAGCCTTTTATAACCACAAAATGCAGCCGGTCGTAGATGAGCTTACCCAAAATGGGTTACTTAAAGAGTCTGATGGAGCGATGGTTGTCCAGCTAGAAAATATGCCCCCTTGTTTAATTACAAAAAAAGATGGGGCCACGTTATATGCAACACGAGACTTGGCTGCTGCTATTTACCGCCACAAAGTCTATCAGCCAGCAAAACTATTGTATATAGTCGGTAATGAACAATCTCTGCATTTCAAACAATTATTTGCTGTTCTTAAGAAAATGGGCTATGAGTTTGCGGATAACTGTGAGCATATCCCTTTTGGCATGATGTTAAAAGACGGAAAGAAAATGTCTACTCGTAAAGGGAAAGTAGTCTTGCTTGCCGATGTTTTAAAAGAGACGATTAAAGCTGCTAAGAAAAATATTGAAGAGAAAAATCCCGACCTTCCAAATAAAGAAACCGTAGCAAATGAAGTCGGCATTGGCGCAGTCATTTTCAACGATTTAAAAAATGACCGCATGAACGACATCGAGTTTTCCATTGAAAAAATGGTAACCTTCGAGGGAGAAACGGGTCCTTATATTCAATACACAAATGCGCGTATTCAAACACTTTTAACTAAAGGGAAATTTACTCTATCAGACGGCAATTTAAATTACCTTGACGAAGAGGCATGGGAAATTATTAAGTTAATCGAATCCTTCCAAACGGTTATAGAGACAGCCTTTACGCAATCAAGCCCGGCAATCATTGCAAAATACAGTTTGTCTTTAGCAAGAAGTTTCAATAAATATTATGCAAATACGAAATTCTTAACAAATGATTCATTGGAAAAAAAGAGATTGATAGTTGCCTATGCTGTATCCATCATTCTAGAGGAAAGCTTACGATTATTAGGGATTAAAGCTCCAAAAGAAATGTAATGTTGAAGACTTTTACACTTGAGCCAATTCAAGAAATAACCTTGAATTGGCCTTTTGTATTTTTATTAAAACTTCTCTCTCAAAGAATTTAAATAGATGTACATTCCATCTTTCTATATTAAAATTAAAAGATACAAAATTTGGATATTTTAAATACTCAATCTATCTAATTCTGTTTAATAGGAAGAGGGGGAGAAAATGAAGCTATATAAACAACAGGTAAAATCAAAAAAATTATACATAAAAGCGTTGATAGTGGTTGCTGCGTTGTTCATTTTTATAGTTAGCGTCAAATCAATAATAGACTTCCTAAATACTGAAGAACCGCAGCAATTAACGGTACCGGAGCCCGCATCTGTAGATTTTCGCATGTATGATGATCGGACAGTGGAAATTACCAAATATGAACTATTTTATCGGGATTCTTCTTTGTACACAAAGGAGGCAGTTGAATTCTTTAGTTTATATGAGACGATCGAAAAATTTGCCCTTTTTCATTATTTGGATAAATTTGGTTATAAAATAGATGAAGAGCGAATTGATAGTTTAAGGAAGTTTGCCAAAATGACCATTGAGTATGATATGAAGAATACAAATTTGAAGGCCTATTACGATAAGATGTTTGCTGAACTACAAATTACAGAGTAGGAGTATATAGAATATTATTTATTAGTAAACAAAGAATATGAATCACTTAAACAAGAGATGTTAGATAAAAGTATAGGCTTAGAGGAAAATGATTACCCAGTTGAAGAGGCTATAAAGGAATATCAAGAGCTAATCGGACTCCCTGAAAACTACTTGAATGACCTAGCAGAAAAAGAACCTGAACCACTTGAGCCAATGGAACCACAGCCGCAGCTTCCATATAATACGGAGAATTTTGAACTAAAGGTTACTACAAATGAGCAGGGGGAATATATTTTTGTACAAGGTATGCGTTTTTATTTTTTTATTAGTCCAGTCTATCGCGATTTTTTAAGTGAGCTCAGTTATAAAATTCTAAAAGAAGATTTAACTCGCTCTTCATTCGAACGTCAGCAAATAGCTCTAAAAAATTTTCATAGCGAAGACGCTCAACAAATGAAGATAGCAAAAGAAGTCGCATCAATCCTTGAAATTCTAGAGCGAACAATTGAAATGGAATATGACTTTACAGCAACAGATAATAATTAATAAAGACAACAAGCCTATTCAAGATCTGCTTGAATAGGCCATGTCATATTAAATAGTTGCTGCTGAAGAAGCTGCTCCTTGGTCCGCCTTTACACAATCAATGGCAACAACGAGTGCTATTATAATAGCCTCCATGTCCTCATCGATTATTTGGACCTTGTAACTATCCCCCCACGTGAACCATTCTTTACTCACATTACCGACTACTTCTCCATTCTGTACTATCTCAAAATTCATATCCCACCAGTTACCCCGAACCTCAATTCCTGCTGCCTCAATCGTATAGCGTGGCTTAAAAAAAGAAAACTCCTTCTTGATGGTTACCGCTTCTTTACCATTCACCTCGACAAAAAACTTTGGCAAAAAGCTAAACACCTTTTTCGTTATAAGCGCCACTTCAGCTCTAGATGTATCCATAAGAGAGAAAGTCTTTGGAATTTGCATAAAACTGCCCTCTACATAATACACATCGTTCTCCTGCTGATCCTTGACAGTAAACTTCCCACTTAAGCTAAAGACCTTTTGTTTTATATAAAGTTGTTTCATCTTGAACCTCCTAAGTTTAGATGTTAAACGTAATTTTTCTCTAAAATCGTCGCGATTGCTCCTATCCCAAAAATTTTATTTACTCCTGTATACGAGTCTAATATGAAGAAAGTTCTGTTAGTATCCATCTATTTTTAAAATTCAAATTTAAAATTGCAAGACAAAAATCCGCATTGCTGCTTTTAACAATGCGGACTTCATATTTATGATACTACTTATTCATCTTATTAAGAAAATCCCCTAGCAGACTGTCTAGATCAAACTCTGCATTTTCTTCATGTTGCTCATTTTTATCATCACTTTGGTTTTGTGTCGCCCTTTCCCAATCAAACGCGTCTAAATCATCTATTGTTTCTAAATCAATCGAAGCAGTTGTTTCTTCAATAGGATCGACAATGTCCTCCACGGGGTATGTTTCTTCCATACTAGGCTCTGCATGGGATACTTCTTCTTGCAAATACAAGGCTTCATTTATATCTAAGGAGCTGCTATTTAATGATGCAAGCAAAGCCGTGGCACGAACTGGATCCATTAATAGTTGGTAAATAATTGTTCCCAATAAGGCCTCCGAATGCTCATGCTTTAACCAATTCCGCTGTGATTTACTTAGTTTATGAGGAAGAGGAATCGTGATTGTTTCCCGTTCCTTCGAAAAAGATTGTCCGACACCTTGAAGTACAAACTCGGCCATTTTACTCGAAAAATTCCTTCTCTCCGTTTCCTTTAGCTTTTGTAAGTGCCTTAAAAGATGGTCAGGCGTATCGGAAGGAATTCGAAATGAAATGGCTTGGCCTCTCTTAATCCCATTCTCCTTCGCACTTTTCATATAATCACCCTAATTTTTCACAGGTTCTTGGGATTGCTTATGCTTTTCTGACTTTCTGATAAAATCATTAATGAGTTTATAATACGCATTGGCCATCATCCAAATGCTCTCTTTTTCATCTTCAAAGAAATCGATATTATAACCATCTAGATTATTATTTAACGTCTTAATGTATTCCTTTAAAACATTTGCTCCACCGCCAACGAAATAGCAGATTTCTGTTTGCGAATTTTTCTGCCATACATTTCGTAATAAGCGATACTGTTTTTTAGCTAGTTCCAGTAAGATGCGATCTGTAATATCATGAACACTTGTCCGACTTCCTTTTACCATAATGTGATTACGATCATTTTTTCTTGTGATAATTTCAACCACATCACGACGGCTGTCTAATTCAATGCCGTGTCTCGACCTAATTTCTTCTCTTATGGCTTCCAATGATTCCGATACGCCAAGGTTGAATCCTTGAGCCTTATCGTCATCTACATTTCGATTCTTAATGACCGCTATATCTGTCGATAGGCCACCTATATCCTGAATAATAATTCGTTTGTCAATTAAGTCTTTATTAATAATTTTAAGTTGATTATCCATTACAAGATTTATATAAGCTGCAAAGCCTTCCGGATAAATCTTCACTTCATTGAATTTAATATTCACTTTCAATCCCTGGTATTTCGGTGTAACCAGAAACTCCACCTGATGGACGGAGCCTACCAATTTTGAGCGGTAGCCAGCATCCTTTCCTTCCTTCACTTCGCGTAGAGGAAGTCCAGTGCCTAATGTGTAATTTGCATCGATTACATTTTTTGTTCGTGGGAAATTACTCGTATTTTTTTCGTTAACAGCATCTAGCGCCAGCGTAGCAAAAAGCATGATCAATGTTTGATCTTCCTCCGATTTAGCACTGCCTGGATCTAATTCAGTGGCATTGCTGCTCTTTGTTGCCAAATTACCTACTCGATAGATGGCATTATTTTCTTTTAATGCAGGGGAGTGCACCTTGATATGAATTCCTTCTAGCGGATTTTTAGTATCTAGTTCTTCTATTCCAATAACCGGACGATCTTCTGTATCCCTTGCAACAATATTAGGAATATTTAATTCGTACTCTACTTCACCAAAAATTGCCTTAATGGAGTCATTACCAACATCTACAGCTGCAGTTCGAGAGCTAATCATGTAATCATCCCTTTTCATTTTATTATTAGATTTTAAAGGATAATTTTGTAAAATCCTTTAGTTCTAATTAAAGGTTATAAGAGTTTACTCTATTCTTCAATGAGGTTTACCTAAAAGAAATACAACTGTAAACACCTCGTAAACTGCGGCTATTTGTAGACATTTCCGTAATCTTTGGTAACAAATTCGTTTACATCCCATATATTCAACATGTACACGGTATTGTTTACATGTATACAGAAATGTACACGTATCGTTTACTGAATGTGTACATGTAAACATATTTGTAGACTTACCGCTTCTAGTTATCGAACATCTACTTTCTTCAGCTATTTGACAAAATCTAAATTCCTAACTAATTTTAAAAGTAAAAGTTAGAGTTTTTATTATTGGAAGACCGAGGAGAAGTTCAATATGTCAGTTCCTAAAAGTAACAGAACAAATGAAGGAAAAAAACGTGCAGCTTCATTAGACTTAGCACGAGGTACGATGCTGCTGCTTATTGTACTTGCTCATGCACCACTTCTAATCAGAGCTAAAAAGAGCTAGGATTATTATTCATAGCTCTTTCACTCCTTTTAATTCTTTCTCATTTCCTAGATGTGACTGGCAATCAGTTCATTTCCCTTGTCCTTGTACATGGCTCTATCTGCAATTTTGATCATATTGTCTAAATTTGCATGGGGAACATCAGTAGTGTAGGCCCACCCCATACTAGCAGAAACACTTATCATTAGATGATCCAAGACGATTGGCTTATCCAGAGCAAATTGAATACGCTCCGATAAACTTTCTAGTATTAGATTGTCGATATTGGATACTAAAATCACAAATTCATCTCCACCTAATCGACAAAGTAAATCCGTCTCTCTCAGTACACCACTTACCCTTGAAACAATTCCCTCTAATAATTGATCCCCTATTTCATGTCCATATGTATCATTTATTTTTTTAAATCCATTCATATCCATGAATAATAGTGCGATCGAATGGACTTTTAATTCTTTTTGTAAATCAAACTTTTCCTTGAGTAGTAACCGATTTGCTGCCCCAGTTAAAGGATCCTGATACGCTAATTTCTGGAGCTTAACGTTTGCCTCTTTTATCTTGTGAATAAAAGTTAATAGAAAAGCTGTAGTAAATAAGCCAAACAAAACAAGATAAACAAAATCCTCCTTTACGACATTCGGAAAAATTTCATTATGAAGATAAAAGAAAGAATAAAATGTAAGAATGATAGAAGCAATACCTGCTATCACTACCAATCGAGAATTTTGATAGATGGCACTTAGAGGTAAAGCTAGCCACATGAATAAATAATTTACTAAATACGGAGAATCAGTCAGTAAGAAATAGATATAGATATACATACAGCTGACCATTACATACATAGTTATTTTGGGATTTACTTTTTTGTGAATGAATAGTATCAGAAGAATGCCAAAAACGGTAAATAAAAAAGCTGGAGGGAAAATACTTGCTAATCCTTCAATGAAACTATTAACCGTTACTTGCACGAAATAAAAAACACTTATCAAAACAAATAATATTGAATTTCGACGATGAATTAATTCATTACTAATCATAGCTAATCTTCCTGTTCTTGTTGAAATAGGGCATGGTTCTTCGGTATGTATCACTAAAAATACAAAAAATTCTACTATTTCACTTTATTATAGCTTATGGAAGATATCCATGACTTTGTTAAATAATAACAATTTTTTATCTACTTACCTTTCTTCTATAAAACTTTAGGTAATTATGTCGATTATTATATTGTTATAGCTTTAAAAAGAATTTATCTTACACTTTTGGAAGAAGGTAATAGTCATGAGTATTTTTGCAAAAAAACAAGCAGCTGGTTACTTGAAAGAGGAAAGCGACAAACATATACAAAATGTAAGAATTGATATCCGTAAACACAAAAGTTTATTACAGCAGATATCCATCATTGACCTAACTATAGAAGATCTAGCGGTAGCAAAAGCTCTACAACCAATAATTCAAGAGAATATCGAGAAAATTTATAACCCCATTTACAACCATTCTATTGAAGGAATTCGTAAAGTTGTCGATATGACTCCGATTGGGCTTGATTTAGAGCGCTCCCAAAAATACGTTGTTGGTTTTTTTGATGGAAAAATTGATGATGCTTTTGCTGAGATGAAATACCAACTTGGAAAATATTATTTAAAGGTTGGTGTCGAAATAAAATGGTACCTTTGTGTAAATCAATTCCTAATGAACAACATACACGATATTTTAAAACAAGCGTTCAAAGAGGATAAAGATAGTCTAGCACTCGCTTCTAACGTACTTAGTAAGATATTCAATTTAGAAACACAACTTTCATTATCAGCTTTACAAGAACTGCAGAATGAAGAAGCCGCCATGCATGAAATGAATGCCAAGCAAAACATCAAGCAAACAATTGGGACAATAACGGAAGAGTTGGCCGCAATGTCAGAAGAAGTCGGCTCATCCGTTGCAGATGTCATAGTCCGTTCAGAAAGCATGAAGTCTGAATTAGAGGAAGGATTACATTCATCCATTAATACAACTGAGATTTCACAAAAGGGAAGACATCAATTAGATCAAGTAATTAACCAAATTGCTATCTTAAAAGATAGTGTATTTGGAATTAAATCGAGTATCAGTTCGTTGGAAACAAACTCTAGGGAAATTGGAAGCATCGTTGAAGTCATTACTTCCATTGCTGAACAAACGAATCTTTTAGCACTCAATGCCGCTATTGAAGCAGCAAGAGCTGGAGAACATGGAAAAGGATTTTCAGTAGTAGCAACCGAAGTAAAAAAATTAGCGGAACAAACAAAAATGTCGTCGAGTACAATTACCAATTTAGTAGATACAACAACAAAGCAAATTGAAAATGTAGTTAACGAAATAAACAATGTAAATTCTCAAACTTTGTCAGCGAATCAGAATGTCCAAGATACGGTAAAAAGCTTTGACGAAATTCTAACAGCAAGCGAGACAAGCAAGAAACAAAATGAGCGTACCAACCAAGAAATGATTAATTTTACAAGCATTTTAAAAGAAATTGAACAAGCCGGTTTAAAAGTTGCACAAATAGCAGATCAATTAAATCAGACGATGCAAGGATATTAGAAAGTTAATAAAACGAATAATATTTTCATATCCAATGGGATTTAAATAACTCTCCTCAATTGAAATTACTTATTATTTCGATTGAGGAGCATTTTAAGATATAGAATAAAGCTATCCACAAAGAGTCAGGTTTATCTAACTCTTTAGGACAAACTTCTTACTAACTAGATTTAAAGATTAACGAGCTGTCATACCGCCATCGATAATAAATTCTGAGCCAGTCGAGTAACTTGATTCATCAGAAGCTAGGAATAATACCATTTTTGAAACTTCCTCAGGCTGTGCAACGCGCCCCATTGGAATATGCTTTGCAAATTCTTCTACAGCAGCTTTAGTATCCTCTTGAACAACCATTGGCGTTGCGATTACACCTGGATGTACAGAGTTAACACGAATTCCAAAGTTAGCACACTCCATTGCTGCAGCTTTTGTTAAGCCGCGTACAGCAAATTTCGTATCTGTATAACCTACAGCACCCGCAACTAAACCGTTCATTGAGGAGATATTGATAATAGAACCGCCGCCTCCCTTTTGCATAGATGGAACTACTGCTTTCATCCCTAAGAATACAGACACCTGGTTAATCTCTACAATACGGCGATAGTCTTCTAAAGTTGTCTCCATCAAAGATTTTGCCATAGTAATCCCGGCATTATTTACTAATATATTTATAGGGCCAAATGCTTCTTCAGTTTTAGCAACAACTATTAACCAATCTTCTTCAGATGCTACATTCTGTTTTATGAATCGTGCGTTTTCACCAAGTTCTGCTACTAAAGCTTGGCCTTTCTCTTCGTTTAAGTCTGTAATAACGACCTTTGCGCCTTCATCCACGAATAATTTGGCATGGGCTGCTCCCATCCCTTGTGCTGCTCCAGTAATAATTGCTACTTTATCTTTTAATCGACCCATGAAGTAGACCTCCTAATAAGTTTAACTAATAAAGTGATAGTTAACTATCACTTTTCAATTACACTTTATCAAAACTCCCGTTCTTAGGTCAAACAAATCGCTCTAGATCTTCTCAAGGCTTGATAAATTCCAAAAACATAGCCTTCATGAGCTCAATCTGCGCTAATGAGTCCGGTGATGTAACCGGCACGATCTGCGGATTTGTTGTCGCAATTTTAACGCAGAAAAAGCTAAAACTATGGACAATAGTTGTCACGAGTAAATGTTGATCGATATCTTCACGAATGGAACGGTCTACTTCACTGTCTTTGACAATTTGCATCAAGGTTGCCAAAAAGCGCTCTCTAGACTGACGGTAAGGTGTCATCATATCATCCGGATATTCGGCCATTGATGTATATAAATCAAATGAATGGTGGAAACGGATAAGCTTTGTATGAGCCTCCCCCGTCATTTCTGTGTAGTAATCTAAAATACGCGAAACTTTTTCATAGGCAGTTAATGATTGCTCGATAATCTTTCGGATATGTGTATCCATGTCTTCTAAAATTTCATTCGCTACTGTAAACACAACGTACTCCTTCTTAGGGAAGTAACGGAATAGCGTGGCAATGCCAATTTGTGCGTCATCCGCAATTTCCTGCATTTGAACCTCTAGCAACCCACGATCTAAGAACAATTCTTTTGCCACTTTAATAATCGTTTGTTTTGTTTCTAACTTCTTTTGTTCTCGTTTGTTCATATAAGCACTTCTTTTCTGTTTTTACTATTTCGCTATTATGTTTATTTCTTCAACACCTTGTTAATCCATAATAAAGGGAAGAAATTTACTATATATACAACGTATTATATCGAATTACCTTTTTTAACTCATCTGTATACTGTAATGGATTTCAGTAGAAAATAAACTACTAACGGCTTGTCCCTTTAAACTATATCAACTTAACAGAATCAATTTAAGGAGAAAAGTAGATGAAAATACGGTTCGGATACGTAGCAAATGCAATGGGATTATGGGATGCAAGTCCATCAAAAACTTTAACTTTTGCCCGGTATTCAACACTTCCCAAAGATGAACGAATGGAAAAGTTAAAATCGGTAACAGCACAAAACTTACATCATACGAAAAGAATTTTGTACTACAATATTGCCCATGAAATAGAATTATATCGGTTTTCGAGTTCTTTAGTCCCTTTGGCAACCCATCCTGAGGTGATGTGGGATTTCTATACTCCATTCAAAAATGAATGGGAGGAGCTAGGAAAAATAGTCCAACAATTTAAGCTAAGGGTAAGCTTTCACCCAAATCAATTTACACTTTTCACAAGCCCAAAAGAAGAAGTAACAATGAATGCTGTAAAGGATATGGAATATCACTATAAAATGCTGAGAGCCATGAATGCCCTACATACAGGTTTAATCAATATTCATATAGGGGGAGCCTATGGGGATAAAAGCAAATCATTAGATCGATTCCATCAAAATCTCAAACAGTTGCCACATGAAATTAAAAAACATATGACCCTTGAAAACGATGATAAGACATATAATGTACCTGAAACACTTCTAGTCTGTGAAAAGGAAGGCATTCCAATGGTACTTGATTATCATCACCATATGGCTAATAAGGAGGAAGCCGACCTTCAACTTGATTTACAGCGTATTTTTCACACATGGAATTCAACAAATGTTCTACCGAAAGTTCACATTTCTTCTCCCAAATCTGATCAAGCCTTCCGTTCACATGCAGACTATGTCTCATTAGACTTTGTCCTCCCCTTCTTAAAGAAGGCAAAGGAACTGGACCAGAACTTTGACATAATGATAGAAGCAAAACAGAAGAACCTTGCTATGCAGAAACTTGTGGAGGAAATAGCTGCTATTCGAGGAGTCAAACGTATTTCGAGTTCATCTGTAGAATGGTAATCGCTAAGGAACACATCTTTTAATAATTTGGGATAATTAACGGCTGTTGGAACTAGTTTTCCTTTTCCTCTAAACAACAAAAAAAGATGAAACCTTTACGATTTCACCTAGAACTTTTTACTGTTTCATATGATTCATTTCATTCATACAATCCAGAACAAGAGTAACACCCTGACTCAACGATGGCCCACCACCTAATGCTGCAGTCACACCTATCGCTTCAATAATTTCTTGCTCTGAACATCCATGATCAAGACATCCTTTTGTATGATAAATAATGCAATACTCATCTTGAGCATGGATACTTATTCCTAATGCGATTAGATGTTTTTGCTTTTGAGTTATTGCACCATCTTTAAAGCATTCTTCTGTAAAGGCATTAAACTGACTTACAAATCCAGGCATCTTTTCGTTAAATACACCAAGACCCTTTTTATATTTGATCAGTGCTGCTTCAGTTTGATTTCCAGCATTCAATTCCAAATCCAATCAACTCCTTTTTATTTTTAGAGCAGATTTATTATGGACCAAAATGGACAAGTATATTTATTTCCAGGTTTTCTCTTTCCATAATCATGAAATCATAACTTTTGAAGCAAAAGGGATACTATAATCACAATTTAAAATGAAGGTGATATAAAATGGAAAATCAAAATTATCAGGCTGGCGATATTGTTTATGTTTTTTACAGAAATCCTCATACACAAGATGTAGCAAATGTTCAATCAGCAGCCGTGGTAAATAACCCTGAGAACGAGGATGAATTGGCTTTATTTTTATATGAAACCTATTATCCCCTTTCAACTGAAATGGCAGTTTATTCTTCAGAAGAAGAAGCAAACCAAGCCTACAACTATTATTACGGGGATACTTCAGAAGGATTTTTGCAATGAATAATCCATTTACACCTAGACTTGTCTATTTTGAACCAGCTGCATTGGACTATCCTTTAGGAAAAGAACTATATGAGAAATTTAAAAATATGAATATTGAAATACGTGAAACTACTTCACACAATCAAGTAAGGAACTTACCAGGCGATAATGACTTTAAAAAATATCGCGTTGCCAAATCCACACTTGTAGTAGGAATTAGAAAAACGCTTAAATTTGACACCTCCAAGCCATCCGCAGAGTACGCAATTCCTTTTGCAACGGGTTGCATGGGGCACTGTCATTATTGCTATTTGCAAACTACGATGGGAAGTAAACCCTATATCCGTACATATGTCAATGTAGAGGAGATTCTTGAGGCAGCGGACAAATATATGGAGGAACGCGCTCCAGAAATAACAAGGTTCGAGGCTTCCTGTACATCTGATATAGTTGGAATTGATCATTTAACCCATACTTTAAAAAGAGCTATAGAGCATTTTGGAAAATCAGAGCTTGGCAAACTTAGATTTGTGACAAAATTTCACCATGTAGACCACTTGCTTGATGCCGAACATAACGGAAAAACAAGATTCCGTTTCAGTGTTAACGCTGATTATGTCATTAAAAACTTTGAACCGGGGACTTCTCCTTTAGAAAAAAGAATAGAAGCAGCAGGTAAAGTTGCACGTGCTGGCTATCCACTCGGATTTATAGTGGCACCAATCTATCTTCATGAAGGATGGAAGGATGGCTACTATAAAATGTTTGAGCGTTTGGATGCGGAATTGCCCGTTGATGCCAGGGAAGATATTACCTTTGAGTTTATTCAGCACCGTTTTACAAAGCCTGCGAAGCGAGTGATTGAGAAAAACTACCCCATGACAAAATTAGAATTAGACGAAGAAAAAAGAAGATATAAATGGGGGAAATACGGAATTGGGAAGTATATCTATCAAAAGGAAGAAGAAGAGGATATAAAAAAATATCTTTACATGTATATGGAAAAGTTCTTTCCCAATGCAAAATTGGAGTATTTTACTTAAAGTTACGGGTTGAGCATGTCAACAATAGCTACCTTCAATAAAAAGGGTGAGTATTTCTCACCTTTTTAATATATTTTTATTCTCATTTATACATGAATCATAAAAAATAGTTGATAATATTAGATTTAATTAGTTTAAAATTCTAAGTTTAGATCTAAAATTATATATGACTATATTCGTTAAAACGTCAAAATAAGTCATACTTTTTTATTTTTGGACAAATTTAGCAACGTTTTGTGTCATTCCTTGACAAGATAATCATTTGTATATAAAAATGTATACATAATTATAATTATTATAATATAGTTACACTTTCAAAAATTAATTCCTAGGAGGAAATATAATATGTCTTTAATCGGAAAAGAAGTACAAGCATTCTCAGCAAAAGCATTCCAAAAAGGTGAATTTATTGATGTATCTGAACAAAACTTTAAAGGTCAATGGAGTGTTGTTTGTTTCTACCCTGCAGACTTCACATTTGTATGTCCAACTGAATTAGAAGACCTTCAAAACCAATACGCAACTCTAAAAGATTTAGGAGTTGAAGTATATTCAGTTTCAACAGATACGCATTTTACTCATAAAGCATGGCATGATCATTCAGAAACAATCGGCAAGATTGAGTATATTATGATTGGTGACCCTTCTCAAAAAATCTCTCGTATCTTTGACGTGTTAGACGAAGAAGAAGGACTTGCAGATCGCGGAACATTTATCATCGATCCAGACGGTGTTATTCAAACTGTTGAAATTAATGCTGGTGGTATTGGTCGTGATGCAAGTACGCTAGTAAATAAAATTAAAGCAGCACAATATGTACGCAACAATCCAGGTGAAGTATGCCCAGCTAAATGGGAAGAAGGGGCTGCGACACTTAAGCCAAGCCTAGATCTTGTTGGCAAGATTTAAGGAGCACGATTTAAAATGTTATTAGATGCAGAGATCAAAGCACAACTAGCCCAATATCTTCAACTGATGGAAGGCGATGTGCTACTTAAAGTAAGTGCGGGAAATGATGATATTTCCCGCGATATGTTGGCTTTAGTAGATGAATTAACTACTATGTCCAAACATATTAAAGTCGAAAATGCCCAATTAAATAGAACACCAAGCTTTAGCGTAAATCGCATCGGGGAAGATACTGGCATCACATTTGCTGGTATTCCACTTGGACATGAATTTACATCTTTAGTTTTAGCACTACTTCAAGTTAGCGGAAGAGCCCCAAAGGTAGATCAAAAGGTCATTGATCAGGTAAAAAGTATTCAAGGAGAATACCACTTTGACTCTTATATCAGTTTGACATGCCATAATTGCCCTGATGTTGTTCAAGCTCTTAACGTAATGAGCGTTCTTAACCCTAATATTACTCATACGATGATTGATGGGGCAGCTTTTAAAGAAGAAGTCGAAAGCAAAGACATCATGGCTGTACCAACTGTATTCTTGAATGGAGAACCTTTCGGCAATGGTCGTATGACCCTGGAGGAGATCCTTGCCAAGGTTGGCAGCGCACCAGACGCATCCGAGTTTGCTGACAAAGAGCCATTTGATGTCCTTGTTGTTGGCGGCGGGCCTGCTGGTGCAAGTGCTGCCATCTATTCTGCACGTAAAGGTATCCGTACAGGAATTGTGGCAGAACGCTTTGGTGGCCAAATAATGGATACACTAGGCATTGAAAACTTTATTGGTACAAAATATACTGAGGGTCCTAAACTCGCGGCAAGCTTGGAAGAGCATGTGAAAGAATACGAGATTGATGTAATGAATCTTCAGCGTGCTAAACGTCTAGAAAAGAAAGATTTAATCGAAATTGAGCTCGAAAATGGAGCAGTTCTAAAAAGCAAAACGGTCATTCTTTCAACTGGTGCTCGTTGGCGTAATGTGAACGTACCAGGAGAAGCAGAATTTAAAAACAAAGGGGTAGCCTACTGCCCACATTGTGATGGTCCTTTATTTGCTGGAAAACGAGTGGCCGTTATCGGTGGTGGAAACTCAGGTGTTGAAGCTGCCATTGACCTAGCGGGAATTGTGAAACATGTAACAGTTCTTGAATATTCAAATGCATTAAAAGCGGACTCTGTCCTGCAAGATCGTTTAAATAGTCTGTCAAACGTAACGGTTATCAAAAATGCACAAACAACTGAAATTACAGGCGCTGATAAAGTAAATGGGATTTCATACAAAGATCAAGAAACAGAACAAATCCATCATATTGAACTTGAAGGGATTTTCGTTCAGATTGGTCTTGTACCAAATACAGACTGGTTAAGTGATGAAGTTGAACGTACACGTATGGGTGAAATAATTGTAGATAAGCATGGCTCTACAAGCATCCCAGGTGTATTTGCTGCTGGTGATTGTACAGATAACCCATTTAAACAAATTATTATTTCAATGGGATCAGGTGCAAATGCAGCTTTAGGTGCTTTTGATTACCTAATCCGTAACTAATAAAAAATAGTAGCAGCATCCGCAAATAGCGGATGCTGCTATTTTTATGGCTTTTTTGGTTTCCATTTATATCAAGCTGTTTACCCCTACCCCATTATCAGTAAAAAGGTATTTTCCCTTCTCCATTATCATTTTTTATGATTTAGTAGCTCAAAAATAAAATTAGTTAAAGTCTTGCTTTATCCTTCATATGTATTTACTAGTACATTTTAAATAAATAATTCTATTAAATAGAGGCTACTGTCTATATTAAAATTTTCTCCTTTCATATGTTAATTTCAGAGACTAAGATTGGAGGAAAAAAATGGAAACTAAAAAACAATCTATTGCAGTCCTTGGATTAGGATTTGTAGGTTTACCCCTATGTCAGCGATTTTTAGAAATAGGGAATACTGTCCATGGAATTGATATAGATAGACGAAAAGTGGAAAGTATACTTAATGGCGAGATATATAATCCCGATATTAATAAAAATTTTATAAGTGAGTGTATTAAGAAAGGTCAATTTGTTCTTCATGACGCTTCTAAAGGAGTGGCTAACGCAGATGTCATTATCATATGTGTACCAACTCCGTTAACTAGTGAAAATAAACCAGATCTCTCTTATGTGATTCAAGCAATTTCTAACATTTTGCCCTATTTAAAAGAAAATCAACTAGTTTGTTTAGAGAGTACAACATACCCAGGTACTACAGAAGAATTAATTCTACCTAGAATAGAAGCACAGGGTTTTCAAATTGGTAAAAATATTTATTTAGCATATTCTCCTGAAAGAATTAATCCAGGAAGTACGATCCCACTTCAAGTAATTCCAAAGGTTGTAGGTGGAACTACTGAAGAATGTCTAAAACGAGCTGTTGAAGTTTATGAAAGTATTTTCGATACAGTTCATAAAGTATCTTCTACAAAAGCTGCAGAAATGACGAAAATATTAGAAAATACACAAAGATTTATTAATATTTCCTTTATTAATGATTGTGCCATTCTTTGTGAAAAAATGAATATTGATATATTTGAAGTTATTGAGGCTGCTGCAACTAAACCATACGGATTTGTTCCTTTTACACCTAGTACTGGTATCGGTGGTCATTGCATTCCTATTGATCCTCTCTATCTATCCTGGAAAGCGAAGGAATTCGGCCATGAATCAGTATTTATCAATATTGCGGATCAAATTAATAAAAAAATGCCGGAATATATTACTGAAAAAATACTCGATTTTCTACTATCTAAACCAAGAAAACTATCGTCATCTGTTCTTTTAATTGGGTTAGCCTATAAAAAAGATATTAATGATGTGAGAGAGTCCGCTTCCCTAAAGATAATGGAGTATCTTCTTCAAAAGGGCATCGATGTAGCTTATTATGATCCGTACGTACCACAAGTAATGATTAATTCCCAAATGTATCATTCGATTAGAGTAGATGAAATCAGTAATTATGATGTGAATGTGTTGTTAACGGAACATACAAATCTTCCCTATGAAAAGATTTACGCATCGCCAAAGAATTTATTAGATCTTAAAAAGTTTTTTGTATCCTCTCCCCGATACTCAAAGGAGGAAATGGAAAAGTGAATAAGATTTTAATAACAGGCGGCGCAGGGTTTATTGGTTCCCACTTAACGGATTACCTTCTTGAAAAAGGCTATCAGGTAACAGTCATCGATAATTTATCAAACGGATCTGCTGATTATTTAAGAGATGCGTTAAATAATCCCCGATTCTCCTATTACGAGGGGACAGTACTTGATCGAGTTTTAATGGAAGAATTGATTAAAGAAAATGATATTGTCTATCACCTAGCTGCTGTTTTAGGGGTAAAAAATACCGTTGATGATCCATTAAAAGTCATTGAGGGGAATATTGACGGAACAAGGGTTGTATTGGAGATTGCCTATCAATATAGCAAAAAAGTAATTTTTGCTTCTACTTCAGAAATTTACGGAAAAAATCCTGAACTACCTTATACAGAGGAGTCTAATCGAATCTTAGGGGATCCTTCTATTCATCGTTGGTGTTACGCTACTGCAAAAGCATTAGACGAACATATGTGTTTCGCATATGCAAAGAAGGGTCTACCAGTAACAGTGGTTAGATTTTTTAACGCGTTCGGTCCAAGGCAAGATCATTCTGCTTATGGTGGCGTAATACCTATTTTCATTAAAAAGGCACTAATGAATGAAAAATTACCTATTCACGGGGATGGAACTCAGCTCAGATGCTTCGGTTTTATACAGGATATTATGAAAGGGCTTGAAACAGCCATGCATCAAAATGCAAATAATCAAGCATTTAACTTAGGAGCAACCGAAAAAATTACCATTCTGGAATTAGCTAAAAAAATTATCACTTTAACTGGCAGCAATTCAGAACATGAATTTGTACCTTATGAAGTCGCCTATGGTGAAGGCTTTGAAGATATACCTGCTCGGCTCCCTTCCTTGGATAAAGCGAACAAAATATTAGGTTATCAAACGAAAACAAGCTTAGAGGAAGGGCTTATTAAAACAATTAAATGGTATGAAACTAAGCTATTAAAGCGTTAATAGTAGAAAGATAGAGCCATTGGAGGATACGTTCATTATGGATGAAGAGGAATTATCTAAGTTTTTGGCAATATCACTATTAATAGCTGAACATTCTACTATTAGATTAAAAGATTACATTATATTTTTAAAAATTTTATATGCCCTGTTTATTTCATAAATAATTAGAGACCAAAGGCATTATGAATCTAATGTCTTTGGCCTTACTAATAAAGAGTTCATGAGGTTTATGTTCCGCTTTTAACTGTAGGTTCAAAGTTGATTACTTCTAAAATTATAGGAGTTCCCAATTCAATCTCTGTTTCTTCCGGAAGTGAAACTAACAGGTTGCCAATCCCTTTTCCGCCAGAAGTATAGCTAAAAATATCATCCATTTGCAAAATACCATTAATGTAAACATTGAAATAACTGTTCATCATATTTAGTGCTGGTAATGAATCAATACGATTACCTGAGTCATCCAAAAAATCTTCAGCATTAATTCTTAACATTGAGGATTCTCCAACATTTTTCTTGAGTTCATAAAAAAAGCGTGACACTTCTGGTGCCACTACAATTTTATTTTGCATAGCCGACACCGATTTAATTATTTTAAGACCCATAATCCTCCCCCTTCCATATACTACAATATATGCAAATGGGCAAAATATGTTTTTAATAACTTTACTAAATATAATGGGAGCATCCTTCGATTCCCATAAATAGTATTCTATTATGAAGGGATGGACTACAAGTAGATGAGTATCATTAACCATCAATCTAATTTATCTAAACCTTTTCTTTCGATACCGGAATTAAACAAGAATGAGCAAACTTTATTTAAAATTCCAAAGAAAGCTACAATCTTCGAGTATTATTCAGTGTCTGATGGATATAAGAAAATATTTACAAATAATGATTCGTTAAGTGGTTATGGTGAACAAAAAATTCAGGATACTGAAAATGTTTCACTTTATAATTTATTTATCAATGGTGTCCTACAGCCAAGTGCAACATACAAAATTGAGGACGAAAAACTAATTTTAACTACAGATGATGTTCCAATAAAGGGTTCCCCTATTATTCTCCAAATGATTTTAATATAAAAAATACGTTATTCAAGTGCTTACATCATAACTACTTACTTATAAATAATGTGAATTAGAAGAATAGAAGAGGAGACATTAAGATGAAAATATTATTAGCAACATATTGGCCAATACCTCACGTTGGAGGCGTATGGAGCTATTTGAAACAATTGGCAAGTGCTCTTGAATCTTATGGTCATGAAGTTGATATCTTAGGGTACGATGAGGAGAATTTATCTGTTGGATTATATAATCAAGGAAGAGTAATCCAAAGAGAGAAGATCATTCCCATTATTAATGCAAATTTAAATGAAAAGAATTACCCTGAGATGTATGCAAATTTCTTGGTAAAATGGACTGAATTTCAACGATATGTATATGAATTAAGTGCAGCTTATTTTGGTCTGGAAAAATATGATTTAATTCACACACAAGATGTCATTTCCACTTACTGTTTAAGTAGAATAAAACCGAAGGATACCCCCCTAATCGCAACAATTCATGGATCAGTAGCACATGAAATCAGACTTCAATTGGAAACTGTCCATAAATCAGATACATCCGATATGGCACGTTCCTATTATGATATCCTTGAAAATAAAGGCGCAACTTCAGCAAATGTGACAATCGTATGCAATCAATGGTTAAAAAAGATTCTGACGAATGAATTTAATGTTCCGGAACAACAAATTAAAGTACTTCATTATGGCTTTGACACGGAACAATTTTTACTAAAATCCAGGCAACAATCCACTATGCTGCGTCCAGATAATAAAAAGGTAATCCTGTATGCAGGTCGATTGGTTGAACTAAAAGGTATAAATTTCTTAATTTCAGCTTTACGTGATTTAAAAGAAATAAGGGATGATTGGGTATGCTGGATTGCTGGTACTGGAGAGCAAGAAGCAGAGTTAAAGGCCCAGGCAAGTTCGTTAGGTCTCGATCATCATATTATCTTCTTAGGGAAAAGAGATGATGTCCCTAGTTTACTAAAACAAACGGATATTTTTGTCCTTCCTACTTTAATTGAAAACCAACCTATATCCGTTATTGAAGCTCAAATTGCTGGTAAGGCAGTCATTGCCAGTGATGTTGGTGGTATCCCAGAAGTAATCGAACACGGTGTTACAGGTTTATTAACACCAGCAAAAAATACTGCTATGTTAACCAATAATCTAAATTTGCTATTATCAAACAACAAACTTAGGAAGTTGCTTGGATCTAATGCAAAAAAATGGGGAATGACACACTGGTCTATTGACAGTGGTATGCTGAAGTTAATGGAGATCTATAAGGGTGTAATGAAAGGAAGAAGTATATGAGCATAATCTTTGTGCGTATAAGACTATTCATCCTGCTTTCTTATTTAAAACTCAAGGGTAATGTCATAAATTGGTGGAAGGGTTTATGGTTTAATCGAAATAAGTTGAACGACCCCGATTCCTCGATTGATAAAGTAACGGAAATATCCGCAATTGAACAAAATGAATATGATTCATTATTTCTTGTTAAATCGACCACCCCCCAGATTTATATGCCGAGAGCCACTTTACTCCAGATACTTCGTGCTTTACCCGATAATTATGTATTTCCAAATCCTGATACTACCGAATTATTAAAGAATGAGTTGGAAAAGTTTAATATAGCAAAAATAGATCATAAAATAATAGATCAAATCAAGAATCATTTACCTCAAAATTACAGTCTCCTTGACCCAAATGTATCTATAAGTCATTCTAATAATCCCTTTGTAGTATTAAGTTCAAATAATAAAGTAAATCATGAAGTGCATGGTCAAATCTTAAATAACCTACCAACTGATTATAAATTCAACTAATCATTCAATTGAAGTTTCACCTTAACTAGGTTTGTATACTATACAATGTCCGATAAAACAACATACTTTACTAATATGAAAATGAGAGTGAGGTATAAAGATGAAGGCAGTAGTGACAGGTGGGGCGGGTTTTATAGGCTCCCATCTAGTAGAGGGACTTATAACTAGAGGATTCGAGGTTCATATAATTGACAATCTATCATCTGGGAAACTAGAGAATGTTCCTTCACATGTTCATACACATGTTTTAGATATCCGCAGTAAAGAAGCCAAAGAATTAATCTTACAGATAAAGCCAGATGTCGTATTTCATCTAGCGGCACAAGCAGATGTGACCACATCAATTACTAATACAATCGATGATGCTAGCATTAATATAGACGGTACAATTAATATACTGGACGCTTGCAAAGAAGCAGGGGTAAAAAAGTTTATTTTTGCATCAACTTCCGCAGTTTATGGAGATATACAAAAAGATTTGATTTCAGAAGATGATTTAACGAATCCAATCTCTTATTATGGCCATTCAAAATTAACTGCTGAAAAATATATCCAATTATATAATCAATACCACCAATTATCATATACCATTCTAAGATACGGAAATGTGTATGGACCTAGACAAGTAGCAAAAGGTGAAGGTGGTGTGATTGCGATTTACATTGAAGGCTTAGGTAATAAGAATCCTTTAAAAGTTTATGGGGATGGAGAGCAAACCCGTGACTTTATCCATGTGTTAGATGTAGTACAGGCAAACTTAGCTTCCATTGAAAAAGGTAATCAGGAAATCATTCATGTAAGTACCGGACAACGTACATCGATCAATCAAATCATTCAAATCCTTAAACAACTACATGATCAGGGGGTTAGTCCTGTCTATTACGACGCTAAGCCTGGTGATATAAAACATAGCTGCTTAAGTAATGAAAAAGCTAAATGCATGTTAAATGCAGCTCCTTTGTATAATATCCAAGATGGGTTGAGACACACTTATTTGAGTGAGATTACTAACAATTAATTATACTCTAGACATCTCCTCATAAGACCATGAGTAAGTAGGAAGCCAATAACCACCTAAAATGTTTCTTCAACATTCTAGGTGGTTTATATTATAAACCTCAGTTAGTGGGATGATAGCTATAATCCGCATTTTTTAGAGTTCGATAAAACTCGTTTACTTATTGTAAGGTTAAGAGCTTATCTGCCTTATTCCAATAGAATTATGACCATTCATCAAAGGAACAGGAGCTGCACTCATCACCATTTGCAATATCTTAACCCTATAAACATCCCAACTTGAATCAAGAGCCTTCTTTAAGACTCTTATTCAAGTTGATCTTCATTAAATGGAAAAATAACATTAAATAATAGATTGTGTGCGGCTTGTTTTATTTTGAATCAAGCATAAGAAGCAAAACCGTGATTGCATCTTCTCATGGAAGCTGAAGCACTATATCATGGCTGAATCAACCAACGATGAGCCTCAGTAAACAACGGTCCCCATGTGGATTCGTGGTGCGTTCCGTCTGGAATGACGTCAAATCGGATTCTGCTATCTGCTACCCCAGCACCGGTAAGCGTCTGGATGAGCAGCGCGATGTGTTCATAAGCAATCCGGTTAAAGTCTGGATTATCGGTCTCCAGTTCTCCGATGCTGAGATAGAGGCGCAGCGTAGGAGAAATAACCGACTGCTGAATCAATTGAATGATCGCGCCGTTGTCCTGCCACATAACGAAAGAAATGCCGCCAACTCGGTTGAACTGAGCAGGATAGCGAATAGCGGTGTAGAGCGATATATAAGCACCAAAAGAGCTCCCACCAATCATGGTATGTTCTGGTCCAGGGAGGGTACGATAGTGGTCGTCTATATACGGCTTGAGCGTCTCAGCAAGGAACGCAGCGTAAGCTTCGCCTTTGCCTCCGAAGCCATATTCTGCATTAATCGTGAAGTTATATTCATTGTTGCGCTGGTCGCCTCCATGATCAACAGCAACCACAATAGTCTCGAGTGCAGGTTCATCGATCGTCATTTGCTCCAACGTCTCATCGACTCCCCACTCACTTCCCCAAGACGTCGCTTGATCAAACACATTTTGTCCATCATGCATATATATAACCGGATACCTACGAGCACCTTCGTTATAGCTTCTCGGCAGGTAAATCCATACTCTTCGCTCCGTCTGCAGCTGAGGAATCGGGAACGCTTCGATTACCCTTACATCACCGTTAATCGTATGCATTTTATCGCCTGTCAAAACTTCTCTCCACGGCAAAGCAGTATTTTTCATCATATATGATTCTCCTAGTAATATGTTTTCTATAAACTTAGCATTTGGCCCGGCTGCTATCAATACCTATTACTTTAATACGTTCTAGGTGATCTTGTCGTTACCCATTCTACTTGTGATATGGTTATGCAAAAGGAAGAATAGCGGCTGATCCGCTGTACTTCAATGTTCTATATACTAAGGCCCTACCATATAATTCATTGACATTAGACTTAAATGAATAGGAGGAGAATTTATCCATAATCGAGGTACAGATCCGCACAACAATCATGCGGAACAAAACCTTCGCAAGCAAGAACAGTCATCAAATAGTACATACAAATGGAATATAGACCTTCCAGCTGAAATTCATTCACAAACAGTAGGTAAACGAGGGCCAATTTTAGAACAAGATAACATTGAACACGAAACATTACAGACGTTTATTCATGAAAAGATTACAGAAAGACCCGTACATGTTAAGGGATGGGGTGCATTTGGCTATTTTGAAACGTTGTATTCTATGTCGAATTATACGTCCCTTTCATTTTTACAACAGCCAGGAACGCGCGTACCCGTATTTGTAAGATTCTCACTAGCAGTCAGCACAAAAGGAACACCGGATACGTCAAGAAATGTACGAGGGTTTTCTACTAAATTCTATACAGAAGAAGGCATTTTCGATCTTATTTGTAATCATATCCCAGTATTTTCAGTACGCGATCCGATTCGTTTCCCTGAAGCGATTAAGGCATTCCTTCCATCACCGAAAAACAACTTAATCGATCCTACCCGATACTGGAGTTTTGTTGCAAGAGCACCTGAGTCGTTGTTATTTACACTTCTTGTTTACTCTAATCTAGGTACAGTTAAAAGTCTGCGTCATTTACCGGGTTATAGTGTGAACACATATGTTTGGAAAAATGATGAAGGAAAACGTCATTATATTAAGTATACTTGGTCACCCATGGCAGGTCAGCAATACATTCGGAATGATGAAGCAGTGAAATTAGCTGGAGAAAACCCGGATATTGCTGGTCAGGATTTATATAATGCGATTGAAAATGGAGAACACGTAGAATATAGATTGTATGTCCAAGTGATTGATCCAGATAAATCTAAGGACTTGCCCTACGATCCATTAGACGATACGAAGATTTGGGATCAGAAACAATTTCCATTCCATCCTGTCGGTCGCATGGTGTTAAACAAAAACCCAGATAACTACATGGAGCAAGTTGAAAAAGCCGCCTTTTCACCATCGAATTTACTGAATGGTGCCGAATTATCCGATGATAAAATGTTACAAGGTCGTGCCAATGTTTACTGGGATTCTCAACGTAATCGGATTGGGCCAGATTTCCGAAATGTACCAGTAAACAAACAAGCAGATTGGTGGCCGGGTGATTTAGTTACTAGTGGTAATGGTCGATTTGTGGAAGGAGAGCTTCAACGAGCTGACCTTGAAAAACAGGATGATTTTACACAAGCTGGGCTTTTTTATAAATCTCTTTCCGAGGGACAACAAAATGATTTAATTGATAATATGGCACATGGATTAACCACAGTCTCCTCAGATGTGTTTAACCTTATATACCAATATATGAATAATGCATCCCCTGATTTAGCAAGAAAACTGAACAAAGCTGTGACAATGAAACGAGAGGGTTAAAGATTTATAGCCTTTTGTGAATGAATTTGGCATATTAGTGATATTAAAGATGGTATATACATTCAAAACCACCTAAAACATTGTATTATCAATGTTATAGATGGTTTTTTTTTATAAACTGCACTTACGATACGTAATTAAGAAAACCTTAAACAGTAACTGGAGATCGGCCTTTCCCGTTCCTTCGGGTGAATCTGGCCCCTGTGGGAGAATTGCCAGTTTTCGGGCTACTTCTTGCAGGTGACTGGAAAATCAATTTTGAACTTTATGCTAAAGCATTGAATTTAACTGAAAAAGAGAAAGAAGTAATTGTAGAGTATGACAATAAAGTAGAAGAAGTAAAAACTAACTTGAAGATAAAGTGAACCAAGAGATTTCCATTGCACCATCACAAGCAGTTAGGGATTATTTTTTATAGGAGAACTTAAATGATACATGGAAATTTTCCATACTTTTTTTGTTCATGATGCATTTAATCCCTATCCATGGCCTTTCCCTCTGTTATACCACTACTTTTGATCCGGTTCGCCTTATCTCTGTAATGCAAAAAAGACTGTCTCAAGCATCAGGCTCTTTTTATTTAGGTTCATCGAATTTTGTGGTGGAATCAAATTTTCTCCTGCGCCCTTCAATTTTCATTGACACACAATTTCGCCATGACACTAGTAATGTCATTTATTGGATAGTAATATGACAATAGAATGCGTTAAATTGGAGGCTAATGACTGATGCTTACTTATCATAACAACTCAAAAACAGCTATTGTTGTTCTTCATGAAATTTATGGCATAAATCAACATATCAGAGAGGTTTGTGGAAGATTGTCCAACATTGGATATGATGTAATATGTCCCAATCTGCTGGATAGAGACGAACCTTATAATTACGAAGAAGAGGAAATGGCATACAAGAATTTCGTGAATATTGGTTTTTCCCCAATAGTGGAAAATACACGTTCAATTCTAATGCAGTTGAGACATAAGTATCAAATGTTATATGTGATTGGATACAGTGTTGGAGCCACCATTGCATGGTTATGTGGGACAGAAAAAGGCCTGGTTGATGCCTTTGTTGCCTACTATGGGTCTCGTATAAGGGACTACCTGGATAAACAACCCCAATGTCCTTCGTTACTACTGTTCCCATCAGAAGAAATGTCTTTTAATGTTGAGGAACTTATCTGCAACTTACGTGAAAATGGTAATGTTGAGGTTCGTAAATATGAGGGTCTCCACGGATTTGCAGACCCCCAAAACAAGAACTACTCCGAATTGTTATCCAAGCAAGCATTTGAAGATACCATAAAATTTTTTTCCACTTTATCACTGCCTTAATAAGCAAATAGAAACCTTATTTGGTTTCGTTAATGAGCGCATGATTATGTAGAACGGCTTCTGTATAATAGATTCAGCACTACTACAACAGAAATGGGGAATATCTTGAAATGAAGAATGGACAATTAGAGAAACTGAATCTATACGACATTTCGAATGGGATATCAGAATATAAAAACTGGATAGTTAGTGAAGTAAATGATCATGCACTACGTATAGCTGTTATTAACGGTGAATTTCATTGGCATAAACATGAAAACTGTGATGAGCTGTTTATGGTTCTTGAAGGGGAACTCTTTATTGATTTGGAAGATAAGACGGTAGCTCTGAAACCTGGGGAAATATTCACCATTCCACGTAATGTAATGCACCGTACTTGGTCTAAAGAAAGAACGGTTAATCTATGTTTTGAAAAATCATCCAACAATATAAATGGATAAACCATAGCCGATCCATAAAGATAAAGGGAGACGATAGCTTAATAAAGCATGAGAAAAACCACTGCAAAAGTGGTTTTTCTTTTGGTTATAACGAATGCTTACTTTTTTCCTTTATTGGCATCCAAACTTCGCTATAAACATTTTCATAAGTACCATCATGCTTTGTAAATGAAATTCCAGGTAGGTCGGCAATTTCATAACCTGAAGATGGCAACCATTCCGAATATATTTTTGCAGTTGTTTCTTGAAGAGTGGCAGGGAATGGTCCTTGATTAGGGAAAATTGCCCACAAACTTTCTTCGATAGGAAGTTGTTCTAATTCAGCAAACGGATTTTCTTTAGTTGTTGCAAGACCAATCATATGAGTTAAGTAACCTTTTTCTTCTAAGTAACCATCATCAAAGTTATAAGATACATTCAAGACTTGTTGAGGATATAAATCAGCTAATTGATGCATCTCGTTTCTTTGTTTTTCGGTAATGGTTTGGGCTAGTTGTAAAATTTCATTATTGATGCCTTCAAATTGTATTGGCACCCTTTTCGATACTCCAACTATATTAAATTTCTCTTTCTTTTCAATTTTGAATTCCATGGAAACTCCTCCCCTAATATCTATAATGAATGTAAATTTGGGAAATGATTTTTGAATTTTATTTTTCGTCACTTCTGATGGTAAGAAGCCACACCATTCACGAAAGGCTCTTGAAAATCCCTCGATTGATTGATAGCCATATTTAAAGGCAACATCTGTAACCTTCGCACCGTTTATTAATTCAACATTCGCTACTGATAATCTCCTGTTTTTGATATACTCATTCAATGACATTCCTGCCATATACGAAAACATTCTTTTAAAATGATAATCAGATAGCCCAATTATATTTGATATTTCTTTACCAGAGATTTCTTTCGTTAAATTTTTTTCAATGTAATCCATTAATTGGTTGAATTCTTGTAACATTCCATTTCCCTCCTTTACAGTTACATCATATTGTATCCATTGATTTTTCACTCGATATTTTTTATACGGATGTTATCGGATTACGAATCAATAACAGCTTAGAAATACTCTAAGCTGCTTTTGTGATCTTTTCTATCCTTTTATCTTTGTATTAGGTACTATCGTCTAACTTCTCAGTGCTGGATATATTTAAGTAAGAATCCTCATTTCAGTATTTACAATGCAAATATTTGGGCTAGGTAACCCAATTTATATACATGACGAAAACGAATTTAACGTCAAAAAATGCGTGCTTATAGCATGTATGCTACGTTAAGCGAGCAATGTGCTGCAATTGTTGATGCAATTAAAGAAAGAGGGAGTGTGTTTGACGTTGATTACGTGATTTTAAATAAAACAACGACCATTGAACGTTGTATAAATCGGATTCATGAAGTATATGAGGGAAATCCTACTAACTTATCGGATTACATAAAACAAGATAGTATCATTTTAAATATTCAGCGCGCTTGTGAAGCAAGCATTGATTTAGCAATGCTTATCGTCAGTGAACGTAAGCTTGGCGTGCCAAAAGCAAGTCGTGAAGGATTTAAATTGCTACAAGAGGCTGGATTGATTAAAGCTGATTTAGACAAGACCTTAATCAATATAGTAGGTTTCCGCAATATTGCTGTTCATGATTACCAAACATTAGAAATCGATACTTTAGAAGCGATTTTAGAAAAGCATATTCATGATTTTAAGGATTATACGAAGGTTCTTTTGAAATTGGCGGAATAATCGGTGCAGTTCGTTCATGAATTTGAATAAACACCCCAATAAATATATAGTGAATTTTAGCATATAAAATGGTCCCCCTAAAACTTTGTTAAATCAACGTTTAGGGGGTTACCTTACTTAAATATAGTACGGTTATCCGCACCATATTTAAGTGTAGTTTTTTACTATTGTATTAATATGCCCGAACTATAAGAGGTGCATAATTTGTTATATATTGTTCGATTTCATTGAAAGAGGTAGTAAATAACATTGCTTTTTTATCTACTTCAGTAAAGAACCCGTTTGTTACCATATCATCATAAAATTCTTTTAATTTATCATAGTAGCCACCTACATTGAATAAAATACATGGATTATGGTGTTGTCCAATTCTTGCCCATGAAATTACCTCGGAAATTTCTTCTAGCGTTCCAGGTCCTCCAGGTAGTGCAATATAGCAGTTTCCTAATTCAATCATTTTGTTTTTACGTTCAGACATGGAATTTACAATTTCTAAACGGGTTAAATTAGAATGACATAGCTCACGGTCGACTAAAAATGTTGGAATAATGCCGATTACTTTGCCATTATGTAATAAAACTTCATCTGCAATCACGCCCATAAGACCAGCCTTTCCTCCGCCGTATACTAAAGTATGACCATTTTCGGCAATCCATTTTCCAAGTGATTTTGCTGCGTCTTCGTATAAATAATTGTTACCTAGACTTGCACCACAATAAACTGAAATATTCAAATTCTATTCCTCCTTTATGCTATCATTATAGAAGTATAAGGAGTGATTTTCATTGAATATTTTTGAATACCAAACGTGGATTACAGAATTTTATAAAAAACGTGGCTGGTATGACTTAAACGCCTTTATTCGTGTAAATTTTTTAACGGAAGAAGTTGGTGAAGTTTCAAAAGCCATTCGAACAATTGAAATTGGGCGTGATCGTCCGGATGAAGAAACTCTACCAAAAGAAAACCAAATTGAGAATTTAAAAGAAGAACTGGGCGATGTTCTTGATAATTTATTTATTTTAGCTGATAAGTACGAAATTGATTTAACTGAAATAATGTTAAGCCATAAAGATAAATTAACCAAACGATATCAATAAGTATGCTTCTAACCTTTAAAAAGCCCATACATAAATATAAGTACTAAAATAACAAAACCACCTAAATCGATGTTTTATCAACTTCTAGGTGGTTCTTTTGATAAAACCGCACTTACTTATGATACGGTTCGCCCTTGATAATCCTAAAACTTCGGTAAATTTGCTCGACTAGCACGAGCTTCATAAGCTGATGGGGAAGGGTCATTTTGCCGAAGCTTAGTTTTTCATCTGCGCGCTTGAGGACCTCTTCATGTAGACCGAGTGAACCGCCAATGACAAAGGCGACTTTACTTGTACCGTATGTCATGAGGGATTCGAGGTTCTTTGCCATGTCTTCTGAGGATTTCATTTTTCCGTCGATTGCAAGTGCAATGACGTGCGTGCCGTCATTGATCTTGGCTAGTATCCGTTCGCCTTCTTTTCGTTTGACGATTTCCATTTCGGCATCGCTTAATTGTTCGGGGGCTTTTTCATCCGGGACTTCCACTAATTCAATTTTTGCGTAACCGCCTAAACGTTTTACATATTCGTCTATGCCCATTTTCAAATACTTTTCTTTTAATTTTCCGACCGAGATGATCGTGATATTCACTGATTTACCACCTTTACATTCCATTCATAATTAAATTTTACAACATATGATTTCCAGTCAACTATTGCCTAAAGAAACCGCTTGAAACCCTACTACATATAGGGTTTCAGTTTTCACTTTTATTAGAAAATTTAAATACAAACAATTTATCCACCTTAATACTACATTTACAAACAACTTATCCACATAAGTTATGCACATATCCACAATTACGTTCTATATATTGTGTAAAGTTATTTACTTGATACAATATATGTTGCTTGCTCCTCGCAATAAGAGCACTTTGTGGATAACTTTTCATTATCCGATAATTTGTCCATAATTGGGAACTCTTGCGTTTGCGCTACAAACATGTCTAATGCGTGGTCTATATGGGTTTCACAGCTATACGTCTCCACTATTTTGTACCTCCTTTTTTTCAGAAATTTTAACAAACTTATTCACAGTTTATTCTATGTTATCCACAATCCATTGTAACAAACAAAAAAAGAGTAGGAAAGAAAAGGCTTTTCTTCCACTACTCTTTGTGCATATTTTGTTAAAAGTTATCCACAATTTTGATGCTTATCTAGACTTTTACACAGCTGTTCCTTCAGTTAATGTTAAGTTTAGCTCCACTAACTCACCTTGACGATAGACTTTAATTGTAATTGTATCTCCAATTTCTGTCTCGTTATATAAGTATTGACGTAAATCAATAGAGTTTTCAACTTTTTGTCCGCCCATTTCAACAATCAGGTCATATTGCTGCACTCCGGCTTTTCCTGCTGAAGAACCTTCGACTACTTCAGAAACGACAACACCTGTAGTTACTTCTTCAGGTAATTTTAAAGTTTGTTGTTGATAGAATGCCGGTACATCCGTTAAATCTAGTAAACCAATTCCCATTGTTGGACGCTTTACTTCACCATGTTGTTCTAGTTCTTCAATAATTGGGATGACTGAATTGATGGGAATCGAGAAGCCTAATCCTTCAATTGTATCTTGGGCAATTTTCATCGAGTTGATCCCAACTAATTCACCAGTAATATTGATTAGTGCACCACCGCTGTTCCCTGGGTTAATGGCAGCATCTGTTTGAAGGACTTCTACTTCCCAGTCTTCGTTACCATCAGCATTTAAATCCACTGGAACTGAGCGGTCTGTACCCGAAATAACACCTGTCGTGACGGAACCATAGAAATCTAAGCCAAGAGGGTTCCCAATGGCAATAACTGATTCACCCTGCTTTAATACATCTGAATCACCAAATTTGGCCACTGTTTCAACCTTTTCACTGCTTATTGAAACGACAGCTAAATCTGTCCAAATATCACTGCCTACTAATTTTGCTTCTTCTTTTGTTCCATCTGCTAATGTGACTTCCAGCTGTTTTGCACCTTCCACTACATGATAGTTTGTGATTACATAGGCCAGATCATTATCCACTTTATAGATAACCCCTGAACCACTACCTGCCTCAGCCGTAGTTGCTTGTTGGTTCCAGAAATCACTTACCTCCTGAATATTAGTAATACCTACAACTGCATCCGACACTGTGTCAACTGCTGATACAATATCTGATTTAACCTCAGTTGCAGTTTGTGTAATCGTCGATTCTGTGTTGCTATTCTTGGTCGTTGATTGACTTGAAAGCTGGTTCGTCATAGAAGGCACCAACAACCAAATCAGTAATGCTCCTATGATAATTCCAGATAGTCCACTTAAAAAATACCCTGCTTTACTGCCTCCATTTTTTTTGGAGCGTCGTTTATTTTCTTCTTCCTGCTCACGTCTTAATCGTTCTTGAAGGGGTGAGTAAGAATTAACAGATTCATGTTCTTGTTGTTTATTTTCATCATCATGATAGTAACTCACTATTTTCAGTCCTTTCCTTCTCTTCTTGTCATTATGATACAATCCAAACATTAAAATTACATGAAAATGAAATAAAACAAAATTAAAAAAAGAAGATATAACAAAGAAATTCTTGTCATACCTTCTCTAATTTAAACCGTTACTAGTAAAGTTGGCTCTTCTGCATCTGTATCATGTATATGCACGTATTCACCAGCAATAATGCCGCAGGATTGGAGAGTTTGTGTTACGCTCATTCTTGCTAAATCTTTCATATTATTATCCTTGCTTAAATGGGAAAGATATATTTGAGTTGGCTTTTCAAAAACCACTTCACTCATGGCAACTGCAGCATCCTCATTGGAAACATGTCCAACATCACTTAGAATTCGTCGTTTAACAGACCAAGGATAACGCCCCATTTGTAGCATACCGATATCATGATTACTTTCAAAAACAAAGGAATCCGCTCCACGAATAATCCCTTTCATTCGATCACTGACATAACCTGTGTCAGTAATTAACACTAACTTGCGCCCATTCTCATGAAATACATAAAACATTGGATCAGCAGCATCATGAGAAACTGCAAAGGATTCAATATTTATGGACCCAAAAGACTGCACCGTTTCCATATTAAAAACAAATTTCTGTTCTAATGGAATCTTTCCAATATGGCTATCCATTGCTTGCCAAGTTTTTTCATTCGCATAAATCGGGACATTATGTTTTCGAGCTAGAACACCGAGTCCCTTAATATGGTCACTATGTTCGTGTGTTACTAAAATCCCTGATAATTTTTTCATATCACGATCAATTTTAGCAAACAGTTGCTCCATTTTTTTACCCGTTAAGCCGGCATCGACTAGAAATGCATGTTCATCGTTCTCTACATAAATAGCATTTCCAGTACTCCCACTTGCTAAAACACTAAATCGCATACTACTACTCCCTACTTTTATCTTTTTCTATCTCCAGGTTATTTTCATCATCATCTGTAATAGCTTCTTCTACAGCTTCCTCAACTTCTTCAACCTTGGATGCATCTAGTGTTAAATCAAGTACTCCCCCTTGCACAGCATTGACAAAGTATTCTCTGACTTCACCATTTTCTGTTTGCACTTGAATTTCCCAGGTTGGTACAAATACTTGAGTTTGTGTAAATTGCACTAAGGTTGTATACCCTAGATTCATCTTGGTAATCTTTGAATTAGGTAATAGAAGCCCCTTATTATATAGATTTTGGATTGCTGTTAAAGGCGTTGATAATACCTTTTCTTCCTCATAAGCTGCAATATCTTCTAATAGAGTTTGTTCGTATTCTACTATTTCATTTTGATCATTCCAGTAGACTGTGACAAGTCCATTTAAAATGTAATAGAGTGTCCTCGTATTAACCGTTTGGAAAAATGTTGCGGATTTGTTTTCCTTATCAATTTGCCATAATGTATAGGAAGCGCCCTCATAAACATTTAATTTTAAGAAGTCGTTATAAGAAGTCGCTTCATCGATATTCTTTATTTCTACTGGTTCTTTTAAAGTAACGACCAGTTTATTTTTATCGATCCAAACATCTTTGGCGTTTTCAATTTTAGGGCTCTCTTCTTCAAAATTTACTACTTTCCCAGAAATATAAGCAGCTTTTTCAATATTCGTCGGTAGCATCCCGTAGGTAATATTGTCCTCTTTTAAGCGTGCTTCAATTGTTTTTTCACTTAAAGATTCTCCCTGAGCTAGTTGTGCTTCCGTATGGCGGTTCAGATAGAGTGAATATAAAAAGACATCTAGTATTAGAAATACCACGATGAATATAGATTTCGATTTACTCCAGTCCATATTCAGGCCCTCCTACTGGATCTGTCGTTAAACGTGCCCAACTACCCTCTCGAATAACAAACCAGCTAGGTTCAAGAGAATATACTTTAGGGTTAAGGGGATCTGGCGTTAAATAATACCCCAATACCAACTCATCAATATCCTGTAAAGTTTGAATTGTATTGACCATTTCCACTCCTGAAGGTAACTGTATAGTAGAGGATTCAGAAGCAACAAATAAGTAGTATGGTCTTTTATATTCGAAAACCTGATTTCTCCCCCATGTAACCGCTATTCGAGTTGACGTGACACTGCTAAACACAGGGAGGCCTTGTAGATATAGCTGATACTCGATAATATGCCTTTGTACATTACTATAGCTATATCTATAATCTCCTGTTAAACCGCCATGGTCATTTATAAAATCATAGCTGTCGTGTACTAACTCGGAGTGTTTAATATCAATAATACTTTCTTCTGCGGGATATACATAGTTAATGGTTTTGCTGCCCGAATCAGATGTCATCATAGCCATGCCATCCGTATAAGTAGTATTATCAAAATTCTTCTGAACGAGTTTTGTATCTTCAAACAATACATCTTTAAAGACATCAGTGGAAATCTCGTCAATATAGTATGTGTATTGTACTAAATCGACTGGATTAGCTGGAACATATAAAGAGAGCGCATTCGGTCTTACTATTTCTTTATAAGGAACAGCTTTTTGAATTGTCTTCATATAAGTAGAATTAAATTGTTCTTGTCCGATAGGTACAACTGTCGTATACAAGGTTTGTTTTTCTTTGCTGACAAAGGAAAATTGCAGCGTATTTGTTTCTTCTAAATTGCTCCAATCAATCAAAATATGGCTAAATGCAATCTCAGGCAACTCGCTTTGAGTAAATTGGAGTACCGAACGAAATGTATTGATCGGCACTTCAGCAGAAAAGAAAAGTGTTATCTGGTTTTCTGAATGCACCATATTATTCATCTTTTCATCTGATAGATTACTTTGGATAAATCTTAGTTCAGTTGCATCCAAATCCTGAATGGCTTCTATTACATTATCGATAGCAGTTGATGTTGTAGTACCTAAAAAGCTCCCATTTTCATGTATTAAAATACGGTAGGGTTTTATCACTTCTTGAATATCCTTCTTCTGCCCTAATGTAACTGGTTCACCTTGTGATTCTGGAATGTTTTGATAGTCCGGCGTATAGGTCCATATCGAAAATGTTAGTATAAGACTTAAAAAGACTAGGAGGAACAGTACAAATGATTTAATTTGTTCTACATGTTTCACTCCCAATCACCCGCCTCATCTAATTCATATGGTAACGTAAAGAAGATTGTTGTTCCTACCCCTTCCTCACTTTCGGCCCATATCTTTCCGCCATGTGCTTCAATCATCTCTTTTGCAATAGCAAGACCTAGACCTGTTCCACCCATTGCACGAGACCTAGCTCTATCGACGCGATAGAAGCGATCGAATATTTTTGTGACATTTTCTTTTGGAATCCCCATACCATCATCTGAAACCATTACTTTTAACATGTTTTCTTGTACAGTAAAACCAAATCGAATATTCCCTCCATCCGGAGAATATTTCAATGCATTGGAGATAATATTATCAATTACTTGAGTCAGTTTATCTGTATCAGCCTCAACAAAATATGATGTATCTGGAATATAACGATCAAATTTAACATTTTGTGATTTAGACATTTCAAATCGATCAATGATTCGATTAAAGAATTTATTAAACTCGACAAACTCTCTATTTAACTTATAATCTCGACTATCCATTTTTGAAAGATTTAATAAATCATTAACAAGTCGAATCATACGCTCTGTTTCGGTTTGTGTAACATTTAAAAATGTTGGTGCAATATTTTCATCTCTCCACGCACCATCTGCCAGTGCTTCTAAATAACTCCGCATTGTCGTTAATGGCGTACGCAATTCATGAGAGACATTTGCAACAAATTCTCTTCGTTCCATGTCAATCTTCTCTTGTTCCGTAATATCATGAATAACAGTGATTAATCCATTTACAAACCCCGTTTCTTTTTGAATGACGGAAAAATTCGCTCTCAAAATGAAAGGCTTGTCTTGAGTACTATAATCTAAGTTAATAGATTCCTTCATATGAATTAAATCCTCAAAACTGTATTCCTCATCCAACTCCAATACAGAAGCAATAGGACGACTTAGAGTTGTTTCACGTGTAACATTCAAAAAGTTTAAAGCAGGATCATTGATAAGAATGACCTTTCCTTTACGGTCTGTTGCGATTACACCATCTGTCATATTACTTAATACAGAAGCGAGTTTTCTCCTCTCTGCTTCTGTTGTAGACTGTGCTTCCTGCAAACGATTCGTTAAATGGTTGAAGGCTAGGGCAAGTTGACCGATTTCATCGTCCCCATATACTCGAACCTTTCTTGAATAGTTCCCTCTAGACATGGCTTGGGCTTGTCTGCGCATGTCTAAAATTGGTTTCGTAATCGTTTTAGCAAATAAAATCCCGAGCACAATTGTAATCGCAAGAGACATAGCGATACCAATGGCAAAAATCCGGTTAATATCCTTCATTTGCTCAAAAACTCTTTCAATATCAGATTCAATATAGATTGCACCAAGTACTTCTCCATTTGGTCCAACATTATCCATTATAGGGGCAGCAAGGACCCATACCCGATTTCCTGAATCGAGTGCAATATTCTCTGCATAATTTTCAGATGAAATGGATCTTGTTACTGTATCAATATTCCTCCGTTGTCCTACAATGGATTGATTATCTATATCTGAAGTGGCTAGCACTTTATTTCGATTATCAATTATTAAAATTTCGTTGATATCTTGTTTTGGAAACTCCAATAAAATAACACTTAAGCTTTGTTCAATACTTGGACTTGTGTCATCACGTTCCTTTAACAATTCTTCTCGAATACTGTATTGAACTAAGTCGATTCGTTGAGAAATCGAATCCTTAAAGTTCTCTTTTAAACTGGCTTCTAATTTAGAGGAGAAATAAATTCCAATTATCTGTAGTGCAATAATAATTAACAATACATAGATTAAAACTATTTTTACGTGAATAGACTTAAAAAAGCTCACCTTATGCATTCAGACTACTCCTGTTCAGGATTTCGCAAATAATAACCAACACCACGACGAGTTACAATCCAGTTTGGATGACTTGGATTATCTTCGATTTTTTCACGTAAACGACGAATCGTAACATCGACAGTTCGAACATCTCCAAAGTAATCATAACCCCATACCGTTTGAAGCAAATGCTCACGTGTCATTACCTGACCAATATGCTTCGCTAAATAATGCAATAGTTCAAATTCACGGTGTGTTAACTCAATTGCTTCACCGCGTTTTAAAACTAAATACGCATCAGGTTGAATAATTAAAGTTCCAACAGTAATATCATTTGTTTCTTCCTTTACCTCTTCTGGTTGACTTGACACTTTTAAACGACGCATATTCGCTTTTACACGGGCAATTAACTCTCGTGTACTAAATGGTTTTGTTACGTAGTCATCGGCTCCCATTTCCAATCCTAAGACTTTATCAATTTCGGAACCTTTAGCAGTTAGCATAATAATTGGGAAATCATATTTCTTACGAATTTCACGACAAACTTCCATCCCATCTCTTTTAGGAAGCATAATATCCAGTAACATTAAATCAGGCTGAGATTCTTCCACTTTTTCTAGTGCTTCGTCTCCATCATAGGCACAGATTACCTGGTATCCTTCCTTAACTAAGTTAAATTGCAGAATATCTGCAATCGGCTTTTCATCATCACAAACTAATATTGTTTTTGTCATATTTTTTTCTCCTTTTTGTCAATGTATCTATGTTCGATTAATAAAGTTCAAAATTTATAATTTATAAGTGCAAGATGACTTTAATCAAATTGCCTTTCTGATTCGTGAATCACGTACACAATCTCCAAATAACCTATAGCCATTCTTCATTTAGAATAAATGCATAAAGCTATTATACCAAATAAACTCGATCAACAAGTATTAGAAACCGTTAATCTATTAATCAGTATTATCTGAATAGGTTATACCTGGTTGTTGATTATTTTTTGGGAAATAATTCGACAAATTTAGTCATTCTGTTTTAATAAAAAAGACAGTCCTTTTAGTTTGGACTGTCTTACTTACATTAATTGTTTAAATAAGATAATGGATTCACCAGAGCACCATTTTTATGCATTTCAAAGTGTAAATGAGTACCTGTTGATCGACCAGTTGATCCCATAATTCCGATAACAGAACCCTGTGGTACAACTTGCCCTACACTTACATTAATTTCTGAAAGATGGGCATATACTGTTTCATAGCCGTTGTTATGGTTAATGACGATTCTTTGTCCGTATGTCCCATCCCAACCAGCTGCAGTCACAACACCATTGTCTGATGCTTTGATATTATAGTTTGATGGGCGAGCAATATCAATACCTCTATGGTAGCTTCCCCAGCGTTCACCCATATGACTGGAAATATAACCACCTACTGCTGGCCATGCAAAGCTGCCTGTCCCGCGTGACGAGATAACTTTTGTTCCTACTACTGTAATACTATTAACTGGCTCGGATACGACAGTTTCTTTCGTAACCGTTTTTTCGACTACAGCCCCATTAATTTGAGAAACTAGATAAGAAACTTCTTTCTGACCGTTAGACCCTTCTTGTTTAACAACTGTTTCGCCTTTGAACTTTGAGTCATCTTCTTCAATGATTTTTTCAAAAGGCATTTCCACTAACGAATTTGTTTCTTTCACAATTTCTACATTCAGTAGTGGTTTTTCAACCGTAATATTGATTTCTTGACCAATTTGAAGTAAAGAGTCTTCTTTTAAATCTGGATTCAACTCCAAAATTTGTGCAGTCGTTAGATTATGAGTATTTGCTATTGAACCAAGTACATCACCTGATTGTACTGCATATACTTCTTTTTCAAGAGAACCTGTTTTTAAAAATTCCACTGCCTTCGCAGGTGTTAAAATCTGTTTCGGATCAATTTTTGCTTCGTCACCAGAAATTGCTTCTACTAATTTAATTTCTTTGATACGAGTTTCATCAGCTTTTAAAGCGGGTAGAGTTTCAATAGATGCATTTGCTTCATACTTTTGTAACTCTTCTGCTGTCACATACTGAAGTTTCAATAAGCGAATTGTTTCCTCGTAAGCAGCTTGATCCTTTAAATAAAGAACTGGCTGACCATCAATTTGTAGTGCATAGCTTTCTGCTTCTACGATCATTTCCTCATTCAACTTTGCGATTGTATTAGCATCGTCCGTTTCGTAAGAAAATACTTGTTCAGGAATTAAAGTAACACTAGAATCCCCATCAAAAACGTAATCTTGATAGATTGCTTTTGCTTCCTGTTCTTTGGTTTCGATAATTTCTGTAACAGCAACTTCATTTGAAACTGCTCCTACATATGTATCTCCTACGTAGACGTGGTATATTTTTTCAAAACCACTAGCACTTGTTGTATTTGCATATATAAAGCTAGAACTAAATGTTGTGAACAATAAAGTAGATATAGCCGCTTTTTTAAAGATGTTAGTTTTACTAGATTTAAGACTTATAGTTTGTTTCTTTGTAAAGTCCCCGTTGACGTTCCATTTCGAACTCATGATAAAGCCCCTTCCAAAGATCACCCATTCAATGGGCTAATTTCCATGTGAAAATTTCACTTTTTTACTGTACCATAATCTTTTTTTCTATTAAACCATTTGAGTCCTTTGTAACGAAAATGTATTATTTGAATATTCGCTGTTACAAAATAGGAAAATAAAACTAGAGTACCGTAACACCCTTATGATAAATAGATATATTCATTAAATTTCTATTATTATTTCTAAATAAACCTTCTTTTCTTTTAATTTTTTGCTATATATTTAAAAAGTTCTTAATTTTCAGTATAATTATATTGTTCTACACATTCGCAGCCAACTGTTTTTCTTCGACAAAACAACTACTAACCTATTGATATTTTTTAGGAAATTCTTCTCACTCCATAAATATTTCAATCCATTATTTTTTTCAATCCATTTTTAATCTTTTTTAATACTGATCCATATATTTATAAGAGTAGATTAGGGGGAAATGAATGATCAAAAATAAAACCATCTATGCTTCTGAGAAAAATAAAATTAGTATTGGAACCAAAGTTTTACGCATTATGATGGTCATCATCGGTGCTCTCATTTTCGCTGTTGGTCTTGAGTTATTTTTAGTGCCAAATACAGTAATGGATGGTGGAGTTGTCGGGATTTCTATTATTGTATCTCACTTAACCGGAATACCTACGGGAATATTCATTTTCTTTATTAACATACCTTTTATATACATAGGTTATAAACAAATCGGGAAAACCTTCGCTTTAACGTCTTTACTCGGCATCACCATCCTTTCAGTTGCAACCCTAGTTATGCATCATATCCATCCATTTACAACTGATTTATTACTAGCCACTGTGTTTGGTGGAATCCTGTTGGGTGTAGGCGTTGGTCTGGTTATTCGTTATGGAGGCTGTTTAGATGGTACAGAGGTGATGGCCATTTTAACCAATAAAAAGCTGCCATTCTCTGTTGGGGAAATCATTCTCATTATTAATCTTGCCATCTTTGTTGTTGCTGGTTTTGTTTTCACGTGGGAACAGGCCATGTATTCCGTGATTGCTTACTTTATCGCATCAAAGGTCATTGATATTGTCGTATTGGGAATGGAGGAATCAAAATCCGTCTATATCATTAGTGACGAGATTGAAGAAATCGGTCAGGCGATCATGGCTCGTCTAGGTCGTGGAGTTACCTATCTACATGGTGAGGGTGCCTACACAGGGAATAACAAAAAGGTGATTTTCTGTGTTATTACACGGCTCGAGGAGTCAAAAATGAAAGAAATTGTTCGAACAATTGATACACAGGCTTTTCTGGCTATCGGGAATATTAGCGAGGTTAAAGGTGGTCGCTTTAAGAAGAAGGCCATTCACTAAACAAGAAAAACTACTAATGGATTTCTATCCATTAGTAGTTTTTTAACTAGGATTTTTGATTTTTTGTTTGCGTCTGTCGCAAGCTTTCGGCGCAGAACTATCATTGTTAATCCCAGATTGGATTAACAATATTTGTCTGTTCACGTGCTGGGCCTACTGAGAATGTCATTAGCTTGATGCCAGTTAGTTCTACTACGCGTTCTACGTATTTACGAGCGTTTTCTGGCAGTTCCTCTAACGTGCGAACTCCTGTGATATCTTCTTCCCAGCCTGGAAGTTCTTCATAAACAGGTTTACATGCTTCTAGTACATGTAAGCTCGCTGGGTATTCGGTAATCACTTCTCCATTATACTCGTAAGCTGTACAAATTTTTACTGTTTCAAGACCTGATAACACATCGATTGAATTCAATGCTAAGTCAGTAATTCCACTTACACGACGAGAGTGGCGTACTACTACAGAGTCAAACCAACCAACACGGCGTGGGCGGCCAGTTGTCGTACCATATTCACGACCCACTTCACGTATTTGATGACCGATTTCATCGAATAATTCTGTTGGGAATGGACCGTCACCTACACGGGAAGTATATGCTTTGCTGACACCAACTACACGAGAAACATGAGAAGGGCCAATCCCTGTACCTGTTGTTACACCACCGGCAACTGGATTTGAAGATGTAACGTATGGATATGTTCCGTGGTCAACGTCTAGCATCACGCCTTGTGCACCTTCAAATAGGACACGTCCACCTTCATCAATTACATCGTTTAATACTTTTGAAGTATCTGTGACGTATTTCGCAAGTTCTTGGCCATACCCGTAAAATTCTTCGAAGATATCTTCGAATTTTAAGCCTTCCACTTCGTAGAATTTTTCGAAAAGGCGGTTCTTCTTTTCTAAATTCTCACGCAGCTTTTGTTCAAACACTTCACGTTCAAGTAAGTCCGCAATACGGATTCCCATACGTGCGATTTTATCTTGATAACATGGGCCAATCCCTTTGCATGTCGTCCCGATTTTATTGTCCCCACGAGAAGCCTCATCCACTTTATCCTGATAGATATGATACGGAAGAATAACTTGGGCACGGTTAGAGATACGTAAGTTCGACGTATCAATCCCACGTTCTTGCAATCCTTTTAGTTCCGTTACTAGAGATTTCGGGTTGATTACCATCCCATTTCCCATAACCGATGATTTTTCTTTATAGAAAATACCTGATGGAATTAAATGCAATTTGTAAGTTTCATCGCCAATTTTAATTGTATGACCTGCGTTATCGCCACCTGAAAAACGAGCGATAATATCTGCTTTTTTAGATAGGAAGTCAGTAATTTTCCCTTTACCTTCATCTCCCCATTGTGTTCCAACAACTACAACTGATGTCATATCAGCACCTCCGCTAGACTCAAGTACGTTTATTATTCTCATTAATAAGTAAAATATCCCATTAATTCAGCTTGAACAACTCGTACAATTATTATCTCAATTACTTATTCGTATTTATCTACTCATAAAATATTTTACTATTTCAAACAGCTTTAATTGTAACAGTGATTGCCAGTAGAAGTCAATGAAGAATAAGAAAAAACACGAACAAATGATTAGTAATTTTTAACCATTGTTCGTGTTCTATATTTTGATTGCTAACCTGCATTCGCTGGCATCGGGTGCTGTGACCAATCAATATTGATAAACTTATTGAATTCTTTTTTAAATGCCAAAGTCACCGTTCCAGTCGGACCGTTACGCTGCTTGGCAATAATAATTTCAATCATATTTTTACTTTCACTTTCTTTATCATAATAATCATCACGATATAAGAAAGCAACAATATCAGCATCTTGCTCAATACTTCCGGATTCACGAATATCACTCATCATCGGACGTTTATCTTGACGTTGCTCAACACCACGAGATAACTGTGATAAGGCAATTACAGGAACTTTTAATTCACGTGCAAGGGCTTTTAACGAACGGGAGATTTCAGATACCTCTTGCTGGCGGTTTTCACCACTACGCCCACTCCCTTGTATTAACTGCAAGTAATCGATTAGGATCATTCCCAATCCGTGCTCTTGTGCAAGACGACGGCATTTTGCACGGATTTCATTTATACGGAGACCAGGCGTATCATCAATAAAAATACCTGAGTTCGATAAACTTCCCATTGCCATCGTTAACTTACTCCAGTGGTCTGCTGTAAGTGCACCTGTACGTAAAGCTTGTGCGTCGATATTACCTTCCGCACATAACAAACGCATAACGAGCTGTTCAGCACCCATCTCCAGAGAGAATATGGCTACATTTTCACGTGCTTTAATAGCTACATTTTGCGCAATATTTAAGGCAAATGCGGTTTTCCCAACAGAAGGACGCGCTGCTACAATGATCAAATCGTTACGCTGGAAACCAGCTGTCATATGATCTAAATCATTAAACCCTGTAGGAATACCTGTTACATCACCATCTCTGAATTGAAGTTGTTCAATATTATCATAGGTTTGAACAAGTACATCTTTTACGTGCTTGAAGTCACCGGCATTTTTGCGGTTCGCGACTTCCATCATTTTCTTCTCAGCTTCTGATAAAAGTGCTTCAACTTCATCTTCTCGTGTATAACCATCTTCAGCGATTTTAGTTGCTACACGGATTAATCTGCGTAAAAGTGCTTTTTCTTCAACTATTTTTGCATAATAGGCGATATTTGCAGCTGTTGGAACGGCATTAGCAAGCTCTGTTAAGTAAGAAAGCCCACCAACGTCTTCAAGTTCCTTTCTGACCGATAATTCTTCTGTAACCGTGACAACATCTATCGCTTTTCCTTGATCACTTAAGTCCAGCATCGTTTGAAAGATTTTTTTATGGGCAATTCGATAAAAATCATCCGCTATTAAAATTTCTGATGCTGTGATTAAACTTGTCGGTTCAAGAAATATCGCACCAATAACCGATTGTTCTGCTTCATGGTTATGCGGTGGAACGCGGTCCATAACGGAATCGTTCATAGACATCTCTCCTTAAGCCTCTTCTACCACATGTACTTTTAAAGTTGCTTTTACATCGTGATGTAATTTAACTGGAACATTTGTATAACCTAACGAACGAATACCTTCACAATCCATTTTACGTTTATCAATCTTGATGCCATGGTCTTTTTGTAGGCCTGCAGCAATTTGTTTTGTTGAAATCGAGCCAAATAGACGACCGCCTTCACCTGATTTCGCTTTAAGTTCAACTTCTAATTGTTCAATCTGTTCCTTTAAATCTTTTGCAGCTTGTAGCTCAGCTGCTGCATTTTTTTCTTCTAGTTTCTTTTGGCCTTGTAATTGGCTTAACGCTTGATTAGATGCTTCTACTGCGTATCCATTTTTAATAAGGAAATTATGTGCGTAACCATCCGCAACATTTTTGATTTCGCCTTTTTTTCCTTTACCTTTTACGTCTTTTAGAAATACTACTTTCATTCTCCATTACTCCCTTCAACTGTTTCTAAAATAGCTTTTGTTAAACGATCCAGTGCTTCTTCTATAGTCTCTACATCCATTTGACAGGCAGCATTTGTTAAATGACCGCCACCGCCGAGTTTCTCCATAATAACCTGCACATTAATGTCACCCAATGACCTTGAGCTAATGCCGATTAAACCGTCTGAACGATGGGCGATGACAAAGGATGCTGTTACATCCTTCATTGTCAATAAAATATCAGCTGTCTGGGCAATTAAAACTGAATCGTATGTTTTTTCTTCGTCTCCTCTGGCAACTGCAATGCCCGGGTAAACAAAATTAACTGTTTGTATTAATTTCGAGCGTTCAATATACGTATCAATATCTTCTTTTAATAGTTGCTGAACAAGGATTGTATCTGCACCATATGTTCTTAAATAGGATGCTGCTTCAAAAGTACGGGCACCTGTACGCAAAGTGAAGCTTTTCGTATCAACAATAATTCCCGATAATAGGGAAGTAGCTTCAAGCTTTGTTAGCTTTTCATCTTCCGGTTGATACTCGAGTATCTCTGTAACTAACTCTGCAGTAGAGGATGCGTATGGCTCCATGTAGACAAGTGTAGGATTTTGGATAAACTCTTCACCACGTCTATGATGGTCGATCACTACAACTTTATCTGAGCGCTTCAAAAGACGTGCATCCATAACAAGACTTGGTTTATGGGTATCTACAACGATCACTAATGATTTTTCAGTCATTGCAAAAAGAGCTTCCTCAGGTGAAATAAAGTAACGGTAAAGATCCGTATTTTCTTCAATTTCATGCATTAGTCGGCTAACACTGCCATTGAGTTCATCAAAGTTGACTACAACATAGCCATTCACTTTGTTTTTCTGAGCCATTTTACGAACACCGATTGCTGCTCCGATTGCATCCATATCAGGATTTTTATGTCCCATAATAAATACTTGATCACTTTCAATTATCAAATCTTGTAATGCATGAGAAATCACCCTTGCTCTTACTCTTGTACGTTTCTCTACTGGGTTGGTTTTCCCTCCATAGAACTTCAACTTACCGCTAGGCTGCTTAATAGCAACCTGGTCCCCACCACGCCCGAGCACTAAATCTAGACTTGATTGAGCCAATTCACCTAATTTGATAAGCGAAGAGGAGCCGGCACCAACCCCAATACTCAACGTAAGCGATAGATTTTTTTGAGCCGTTTTCTCTCGGATATCATCTAAAATTGAAAATTTTTTCTTCTCTAGTTCAATTAGAATCGATTCATTTAAAACGGCTAAAAAACGATCCGAGGAAATTCGTTTATTGAAAATACCATGTGCAAATGCCCACTCATTAATAATTGACGTGACCACTGTATTTGTTAAACTTCGTGTTTGGTCATCCATGCCTTGTGTTAATTCATCATAATTATCGATAAATAATATAGCTATGACAGTACGATCAGCGAAATATTGAGATTCAATCTTTACTTGCTCTGTTACATCAAAGAAGTATAAAAGTTTTTCTTCTTGCTTATAGACCACTTTATATTTATGTTCATTAATTGAGACGGTTTGCTCACGCTTTTCTTCTGATTTGGTTAAACTATATAGTTCATCAGAAAGGTCAAACATTTCCAATCCGATTAGTGATTCCTCATCAATAATTTCGGACATATATGGATTTGCCCATTCAATAACAAACTTATCATTTACGAGTAAAATTCCTATAGGGATTTCTAAAAGAGCTTCTGAACCTACTTTTTTCATTCGAAATGATAGCGATTCAATATGTTTTTCAGTTTGTGAAAAGGTGATTTTTTCAATTCTCCATGCATATACTAACCCGATGGATGTGACTACTGCATAGGCTACGCCTAACCAAATATTCCAAATGGTCAGTAGGATGGCACCTATTAAGCCAATCATCGTTAGATACATAAGAGGATGTCGAATTAGTCGCTTCCTATAAGTATCCATTTTATCAGCTCCCTACTTCTGAATCTTACCTTTGACAATTGAGCGTATGTCAAAACCTAAATCCAATATTCCTATTAGTACAAAGAAGGAATACAGTGGAATTGCCATAAAAGCTGCAAGTACTTTTAAAAATTTAGGTGACCCGTATGCACTAAGAATAAAATAAATCAGTGATAATCCTTGTAAAACTAATAGCATCCAGAGTACTAAGGAAAAGTTAAGACAAATCACGTAAAGTGTTGACCCAATTTCAGGACTAATAAATAAATTAATCGACAATACAATTAAGTAATACCATAATACCGCTTTTGGCAAACGCATATTCTCAAAAGCACGAAATTTTGGTATGTTAATTCCGAAGCGTTTTAACATTGGTAAATTCAATGAAATAATGATAAATGTAATAGAAAAGACCGCTATTGTAACAGTAGCTGGAATCATCATTTCCAGCGTATCAAACATTCTATTCACTGTTTGTTCATCTAAAGGTGACTGTGCGTTTAAACTTTGTGAAAGTTCAATAGATTTTTGATAGCTTTCACGCATGATTGTCATGAATTCCTTAATAATGTCTACTTCAAATAACTTTAAGGATATAACATATTCTATTGCAAAAGTTATAAGTGTGGTAACTCCTGTAGACATTAGTAAGTATACTTTGCTTCTTTTTAACCTTAGTGCATCTCCTATTACGACCCCAATTGCTGAATAAATTAGAGCAAAAGGAATGATCAGCAATCCTCCAATGAAGAAGCTTGTGATACACCCAATTAATGCTACTAAAATCGATGAACTTCGATCATATTTCGCACTATACCAAGCTATTGGCAGTGGAGCAAACAATGTAGCAACAAGACTAATGATTGGTACATAAAAGGCGATTGCAATAAAAATTGTAAATAATGCTATCATCATAGCACCATGAGCTAGCCTTTTCGTTTGATTATTCGGCATGTATAACCTTCCTTTGACTAATTAGAAAAAATCCTTGTCATTCGTATATTGTACCATCTTTTTATACATTGGACAAAAATGCAAGGAGCAAAACTCCAGTCTTTTGCTATAGATAAAGTCGACAAATTCAGATAAGGAATTTGTCGACTTTTTATACTATATTCACTACCACTCTTAGATAGTAATATTGAATTTATTGTCACACGGAGCATGTTATAATTTTCCCCCAAATCCCTTTAAAATTGTCAATACTATGATGAAAGATAATTAAATTGCTAAAGTGATAAAAAAGATTCAACCACAGTTTAAATTACTTGGGAATGGAAATTAAAAATTCTGTTCCCTTTTATTTATCAAAAAAATTAGATTGCCCTAATGCTTGAAGTTGAAATATATCTAAAATTAATCAATACTATTATGTAAGTTTTATATTTTAAGGGGGAAATTTACTGTGATCTTTGCGATCATTTTCTTGTTGTTTGTTTCCTTTTTCTTCTCAGGAAGTGAAACAGCATTGACAGCCACTAACAAAATGCGGCTTCAATCGAGGGCTAGTAATCATGATAAAAAAGCCGAAAACCTACTCAAATTAGTTTCAAAACCAAGTGAATTCATCACAACAATTCTAATCGGGAATAATATTGCCAATATTCTGCTTCCAACCTTAGTTACGACAATTGCTATTCAATACGGTTTTAATTTAGGACTTGCTTCTGCCATATTGACAGTCATTATTATTGTTTTTTCTGAGGTAATTCCGAAATCGATAGCAGCTGCTTTTCCAGATCGTATAGCTTTTCTGGTCTACCCTGTAATTCGTTTCTTTGTTATCATTTTTAAACCGATTACGTTCATACTTAATTCTCTAACAGGAGCTTTAACTAGAGCTTTGTCTAAAAATCAGGTCAATGATGGTTCGATTTCGAAGGAAGAATTACGGACCATGGTAGATATTGCAGATATTGAAGGGGCATTTAATCTAGCAGAGTCTTATCGTATCAAGGGAGTAATGGACTTTCATGAGTTAGATGTAAAGGATGCCATGAAAACACCGCGTATCAATATTGTAGCCCTATCAAGCACAGCTACTTTTGAAGAAGCACGGGAAATTGTTATGCAAAATCCTTTCACCCGATATCCTGTTTATGGAGAAAATATAGATGATATTATAGCTGTATTCCATTCCAAAAACATTATATCCTGGTCTTTAGAACCTGAGAGACCCTTAGAAGCATTTTGTGATAATGACCCTCTAATCGTCTATGAATTTCATTCCATTGATTTGGTATTAAACAAAATGACAAAAGAAAAGAAGCATATGGCAATTGTATTAGAAGAGTATGGTGGTACGGAAGGTATACTTACTCATGAAGATATCCTAGAGGTAATGCTTGGTTTCGAAATTGAGGACGAGACGGATCTAAATAATGAAAGTCTAGTTGAAAAGATAACGGAAACTGAAATTATTTGTGATGGGAAAATAACACTCCATCGACTAAACACTATTTTCTATACAAATATCCCAGAAGAAGAGGACGTTCTTGCGGGTTACCTCTTAAACGAAATTAAAGATTTTCCAATCGAAGGGGACGTTATTGAACGAAATCATCTTCGATTTAAAATCTTAACAACAGACAATGGAGCTATCAAAAAAGTTCAAATTATTAAAATGAGCCAATAAAATAGTTCAGACCAAAAAAGTACAACAAGGGTTTAGAAACCTTTGTTGTACTTTTACTTTATATCTTATTTATCTTCCGCTACGAATGGAAGAAGAGCCATAATACGAGAACGTTTAATAGCTGTAGTTAATTTGCGTTGGTATTTTGCACTTGTACCAGTTACGCGACGTGGTAAAATTTTACCGCGTTCAGAAATGAACTTTTTAAGTAAATCTACATCTTTATAATCGATTGTAGTAATGTTGTTTGAAGTGAAGTAACAAACTTTACGGCGTTTGCGGCCTCCGCGACGTTGTGCCATTTCGATTTTCCTCCTTTATGAGTTTTTAGTTTCTAATGTCTGGCTTCATAAGCTGTTGTCAGAGCTGGGCGAAGTGTTCGCTTTTCCTCTTAGAACGGTAAGTCATCTTCAGAAACTTCGATTGGTCCTTTGCTCGATGCAAATGGATCCTCATCTACACGTGTATAATTTTGCTGATTCATAGAAGGTTGAGATTGTTGGTAAGAAGGAGCAAATGGATCTTGATCCATATTGCCACCACCAAATTGTTGGTTTGGTTGGCTTGTACCATATGAAGGTTGGTTGCCTCCATATTGTGGTTGCCCTCCATACTGTTGATTTGGCATTCCTCCACCACCAGTGTTGCGTGGTTCTAAGAATTGAACAGCATCCGCTACAACATCTGTTGTATAAACACGTTTTCCATCTTGACCCTCAAAACTACCTGTTTGAATACGGCCTTCTACACCAATCAAACTTCCTTTTTTCATGAAGTTTGCCAAGTTTTCGGCTTGTTTTCTCCAAGCAATACATCCGATGAAGTCTGCTTCACGTTCACCTTGTTGGTTCGAAAATGTTCTATTTACAGCGACTGTAAAACGAGTCATAGGAACGCCACTCGGTGTATATCGAAGCTCAGGATCTTTCGTAAGTCTTCCAACTAGTACGACACGGTTTATCACAATTTCAACCTCCTTTTTTCAGCATTTTTGTTAAAATTAAATGTTAATTAAGCTTCTTCACGAACAGCCATGTGACGAATAATGTCTTCGCTGATGTTAGCTAAACGAGTGAATTCGTTAATAGCTTCAGTTCCAGCGTTAGCTTTTACGATTTGGTAGTAACCTTCACGGAAGTCGTTGATTTCATAAGCTAAGCGGCGTTTGCCCCACTCTTTAGACTCGATGATTTCAGCGCCGTTTGAAGTTAAAACTTCATTGAAGCGTTCTACTAATGCTTTTTTCGCTTCGTCTTCAATGTTTGGACGAACGATGTACATTACTTCATACTTTTTCATCTATTTTGCACCTCCTTATGGACTTGGGCTCTCCGACATGGCGGGAGCAAGGAGTAAGTAATATATACTCACATCATTGAATTGTAGCACACTTCGACACTCTATGCAACAAAGATCATATTTTTATCTGAAGATGTATTTATCACTTTCCATATTTTATTTTCAGTGTTTTCAAACAGCTTCTATTTTTACAGTACAATTTCAGATTTTTACCCTTTATAATGTTACATATAAGGGAAGTGAAAAAATGCCACAAGACTCAAAACCTGAAATTATCATGCTGGATATGAAAAAAATTGCGAAAATGAATATGTGGTTAACCCTTGGCTTAAGTGTTGGATTTTTCATGGTCAATGGGTTTATTCATCAACAATTTTCGGTATCGATATCATTTTGGAATATACTGCTTTTCATAGCTAGTTACATTATCCTTATTGCATTACATGAAGTTTTTCATTTACTTGGATTTATGATATTTGGAAAAGTAAAATTTAATCAATTAGAATATGGAGTAAATTTAAAATTAGGTATTGCCTATGCAACCACCACTCAGCCATTGCCGAACAAAGCAATGAAAAAATCATTATTATTACCATTTTGGACGACTGGTGTTATTCCCAGTATTATTGGTTTTACTGTTCAATCAAATATATTGCTGCTTTTAGGTGCATTTCTAATTGCAGGTGCTATCGGTGATTTTTATATGTACAAGGAGCTACGCAAATTCCCAAATACCTCTCTTGTCAAGGATGACCCAGAGTTGCCAAGATTGTATGTATATGAGGAAGGGGTTAAAGTGAACAATGACTAATCATGTAAAAGTCGTCACAATAGATGAGCAAAAAATTGTAAAGCAAACAATCATTTTAACGATTATATTAAGTATTTTATTTACAGCTCTAAATTATTTCTTGCAAAGAGATTTTTCATTTAGCATACTACGATTGATCTTGGGCGTAGCCATTTATTTAATTGTCTCATTAGTTTTAGTTATTGCTAACGAGTTACTAAATATAATCGGTTATCGATTCCGTTGCAAGGTTGCTCGTGAATCCATATCCCTTTCCATTAATCTTGAAAAAGGGTTAATCTATTCTAAAACATCAGAAAAAATTAAAAACGCACATTATCAATCTGTCTTTTTAACTTCCTTTTCAATTACGGGGATTCTCCCATTAGCTATTGGTTTTGCTATTGGCAGCTATCCTTTATTGCTTGCAAGTGCTTCTTTTATTGCAGGTGGACTAGCAAATTTTAAAGGGATTAATAAGCTTAGGAAATATCCGGATGATTGTTTAGTACAAGATGTTCCAGAGGATTTTAGTGTATATGTTTATCTAGAAAGTGAAAAACAGGCATCCTAATTGGACGCCTGTTTTTTTATTGAGCATTCAAATTAAACGTTGAAGCGGAATAACATTACGTCGCCATCTTGTACAACGTATTCTTTCCCTTCTAAACGTACCTTACCAGCTTCTTTTGCCGCTGCCATTGAACCAGCTTCAACTAAATCTTCATAAGCTACTGTTTCGGCACGAATAAACCCGCGCTCGAAGTCAGAGTGAATTACACCCGCACATGCAGGAGCCTTCATTCCTTTACGGAAAGTCCAAGCACGTACCTCTTGTACACCAGCAGTGAAGTAAGTTGCTAAACCTAACAAGTCATATGAAGCACGAATTAATTGGTCTAATCCAGACTCTTCAATTCCTAGTTCTTCAAGGAACATCGCTTTTTCTTCATCATCTAATTCAGAAATTTCTTCTTCGATTTTTGCACAAATTGTAATGACTTGAGCACCCTCTGCATCTGCAAATTCACGTACCTGTTGTACGTATTTATTGTTTGCAGCATCTGCAACTTCATCTTCAGAAACGTTTGCTACATAAAGCATCGGTTTGATTGTTAAAAGGTGTAAACCTTTAATTACTTTTAATTCATCTTCTGATAAATCGGCAGATCGTGCTGGCTTTTCTTTTTCTAATGCATCTTTTAGTTTTACTAAAATCGGCTCTTCAATTAACGCTTCTTTATCTTTTTGCTTGGCCATTTTGCCTACACGTTGAAGGCGTTTTTCTACAGATTCCATATCCGCCAAAATTAACTCTAGATTGATGACTTCAATGTCATCAATCGGATTAACAGAACCCGAAACGTGAGTAATATTTTCATCTTCAAAGCAACGAACTACTTGGCAGATAGCATCTACTTCACGGATGTGGGATAAGAATTTATTTCCTAAACCTTCTCCTTTTGATGCACCCTTTACAATTCCTGCAATATCGGTGAATTCAAAAGCTGTTGGAACAGTTTTTTTAGGTTCCACTAATTCAGTTAATTTATCTAAACGTGCATCCGGTACTTCAACCACTCCTACGTTAGGGTCAATTGTTGCGAATGGGTAGTTGGCTGCTAATGCACCTGCTTTTGTAATTGCGTTAAATAATGTAGACTTTCCTACGTTCGGTAAACCTACGATACCAGCTGTTAGCGACATGAGAGTTGACACGACCTTTCTATTTCTCTTCTAGTTTTTTTACTTTCAAAGTAGCAATAATGATAGAACTAAATAATATGAAACCATTGTTTATTATATGGATAAGTAAAGAAAAAGTCTAATACGCCCTGATTTTACTCTTCAGTTGCTTTGACTAATACTTTTTTCATTTTCTTTTCAAATTCACGACGAGGAATCATCACGCTATGACCACATCCTGTGCATTTAATGCGAATATCAGCACCTAATCGTATTATCTTCCAGGCATTTGTTCCACAAGGATGCTGTTTTTTCATTTCCACGACATCATTAAGTTCAAATACTTTTGCTTCCATTATGCCTCATCTCCCTTGCCAAGATTTATACTTGGATCAACCATCATCATTTTTTGATAAGCCATTGGTATGCCATTTTTCTCTAATATATTCGTTATATCTTTTCTCATGGCACGAGCAACTGCGAAATGCTGGTAAGGCTTTGTTTCCGCAACAACTCGAATCGTCACTTCTATCCCAACAACATTTTGTACACCTACAAAAACAGGAATATCAATTAATTCCTCATACAAAGCAGGAAGCGATTTTAAATACGGCTTAACTAATTCCTCGATCTTATTGATATCCGCACCAATACCAACCTGCAAATCGACTATCGCCTTTGAATTATTAACAGAATAGTTGATAACATCTGTAATTTGACCATTCGGTATAATGTATTGTTCTCCTGTATATCCCAAAATCTTAGTCGTTCTTAAACCAATTTCAATTACTGTTCCTTCAGCTGCACTTGTTGTATTTAATTTAATATAATCTCCTACCCCAAATTGATCCTCCAGGATAATAAAGAATCCGGTAATAATATCTTTTACTAAGCTTTGTGCACCAAAACCAATCGCTAAACCGGCAATCCCTGCTCCAGCAAGTAACCCTCCGATATTAATATTAATGGCTGATAAAATGGCAATCATCGCTGAGAAATAAACTAAATAGCTTAATGTGCTATGTAATAATTTGATGATTGTTTGTTGTCTACGCTCATTTTGATTAATAGGTGTTTTTACCTTTAATGTCAGAACTCTTGTAATAACTCTTTTACCTATAAAAATAACGAGATAGGATACCAAAAGAATCGTTACAATCTTTACCGAAGCACTTATAACAAATGTCCATAATTCTTCGCTTGTAAAATAACTCCAAGCTTTTTCCGACTTCTCCGTTATGTCTTCAACTTGTGTATCTAAAACTTCTGTCGCCATTTTTCCACTCCTTGTATAACTAACTAAATATTTGAATATACTTGATACCAATATAGTTCATTTTTTACCATATAAGCTAAATTATTACCAATTCTAAAGAAAGCGAGAATTGCTTATGCAAAAAATTTCGAAAGTCCCCTTAAATTCATTTGTCCATCATGAGCAGACAGGTGCTCTTTGGCAATTAAGTGATTTATTTTTAAATCATATTCCTTTTGACCATGAACAATTAATATTTTGCTGCATTGGAACAGATCGTTCAACGGGCGATTCTCTTGGTCCTTTAACAGGCAGTTTTTTATCTAGTTTTCATTCATTCCCATTCGAAGTCATTGGTACGCTCGAAAACCCATTACATGCCATCAATTTATCATCGACAATGGACGAAATTAACCAAAAGCCTATTACTCCTTATATTGTTGCCATTGATGCTTGCTTAGGAAGCGAACGAAATGTAGGTCATATCGTTCTTCAAGATGGCCCATTATTCCCTGGGAAGGCTGTAAAAAAAGAATTACCTCCAATCGGTGACATTTCTATTAAAGGAATCGTCAATGTTGGAGGCTTTATGGAAATGCTTGTTTTACAAAATACCCGTTTAAATGTTACCTATTCTATGGGCAATAAAATCGCTCGAGCTTTACTGCTTGCCTGGCAGCGTCATTTATTGAAAAAGAAAAATGAACACCACGACAATACCAACTACCACAATTCCAGGCAGCAAATTGGCTACTCGAATTTTAGTTAAGCCGGCAATATTTAATCCGATTGCCATAATCATGACACCACCTGTTGCCGTCATTTCTTGAATAAATAAGTTTAATGCAGCTTCAGGTATATATTTACTGATTACCCCTGCAAGAAGGGTAATAGTACCTTGGTATAAAAAAACGGGGATTGCAGCTAACATTACACCTATTCCTAACGTGGATGCTAAGACGATCGCAGTAAATCCATCTATAATCCCCTTTGTAATTAGAACAGAGTGATCATTTCGAATACCACTATCCAATGCACCTAGAATTGCCATTGAACCGATTACAAAAAATAATGTAGCATTTATAAATCCTTCCGCTATACTACTCTCTGACGTTTGCTTCCCAATTTTTGTTTCAATCCATTGCCCAAAACGAAACAATTGCATATCTAAATCAAGCCATTCACCAATGACTGCACCTATAACAAGACTAATAATTACAATAATGAAATTAGTAGTCTCCATTCCCATTTGAATTCCTAGAACAGCTACCGCAAGACCGATAATCGATAAAACAGTTGTTTTCATTTTTTCAGGGATTCCCTTTAAAATGCGCCCGATGCTTGATCCAATAATAATCAATAAGGCATTAATAATTGATCCGAGTAATACCATTTTTTTACCCCTTATGTCTTAGAAAAAAGAGCGCCTCGAACTTGGCGCTCACAACTTTTCTATTCTTCTAGTTGTAATATTTCCAAAATACGCTCTAAATCATCCTCTGAATAAAATTCTATTTCTATTTTCCCTTTATTCTTTGATTTTTTGATTTGAACATTTGTTCCAAAGTACTCACGTAATTGTGTCTCAGTTGCCTGTACAAAAATATCTTTTCTAACAGGTTTTTCCGTTTCACGTGAAACCTCTTCATTTAGTTGTTTTATTAGAGCTTCTAACTGTCGTACATTTAACCCGTGCTTTATAACTTTTTCAGCCACTTCAGGTATTCTTCTTTTGTTTTTTAACCCTAACAATGTACGTCCATGTCCCATTGATAACTCACCATTATTCACCAATTCACGTACCTCGTCTGGCAAGGTTAGTAGGCGAAGATGATTCGTAATGTATGGACGGCTTTTCCCTAATCGGTTTGCTAGTTCTTCTTGGGTAAAATTAAGCTTTTCAATCAAGCTTTGGTAGGCTTCTGCTTCTTCGATAGGTGTTAAATCCTCACGTTGAAGATTCTCTAAAATGGCTAGCTCCATCATTTGATCTTCTGTCAGATCTCTTACTATTGCAGGGATTTCATTTAAATTGGCAAGTTTTGCGGCTCTGAAGCGTCTTTCACCAACTACGATTTCAAACTTTTTCCCCTTTTTTCTAACAACGATAGGCTGAATAATCCCGTGCTCTTTTATGGATTGAGCTAATTCTTCAATTGCTTCATCTTCAAATGTTTTTCGTGGTTGAAAGGGATTAGCAACAAGCTTCTGTAAGTCGATTTTTTCAATTTGAGCTTCGTTAGTCTGTATGTTATCTAACGTTTCGGTCGGAAATAATGCCCCTATTCCTTTACCTAATCCTCTAGCCATTTTTAATCACTTCCCTTGCTAACTCTAAATAAACTTCTGCACCTCTTGATTTTGAATCATAGATAATGATTGGTTCGCCATGACTTGGTGCCTCACTTAAACGAACATTACGAGGGATAATTGTTTTATATACTTTGTCTTGGAAGTATTTTTTTACTTCCTCAATCACTTGTAGACCGAGATTTGTACGAGCATCAAGCATCGTTAATAAAACACCATCAATATACAGCTCTTGATTTAGATGTTTTTGAACAAGACGGACAGTCGATAGTAATTGACTTAGTCCTTCTAGTGCGTAGTATTCACATTGAACTGGAATAATGACGGCATCCGATGCAGTTAAAGCATTTATTGTTAGCAATCCTAAGGATGGTGGACAGTCGATTATTATGTAATCATATTGCTCTTTTACATTTTGCAGTGCATGTTTTAATCGGACCTCACGTGAGATTGTTGAAACAAGTTCAATTTCTGCTCCTGCAAGAGAAATTGTTGCAGGTACTACATCTAAATTTTCAACCTTTGATTGTTGAATAACATTTGCTACTTCTTCATCATCAATTAAAACGTCATAGATACAACCTTGAATTTCACCTTTATTTATACCTACACCACTTGTAGCATTACCTTGTGGATCAGTGTCTATTAAAAGAACTTTTTTCCCTAAATAAGCAAGGCAAGCGCTCAGATTTACTGAGGTAGTAGTTTTACCTACCCCACCTTTTTGGTTTGTAACGGCAATAATTCTTCCCAACCTTTTTGCACCTGCTTTCATCACTCAATTTATATATGAATTGAATTTAGTCACTAAGTTCATTTTATCAAATTTATAAACTAGATGTACGATTACAAAAAACTAATTTATAAATTTCATAGTAGAAAATTAGGCTTATCGTCATCTCCTTCGACGATAAGCCTTGTTTGCACTTATGCAGCTAATAAGTAGTTGAGTACTTTTCTAGCTGTAGAAAAAGAGCCATCTCCTATGGAATCTGAGACAGCTTCTTTTTATGGGACAAGTTTTCGATTGTCTCATCATTAAAGTCCCATTCAATAGATTTTCCTAATAAAAGGATTCTCTTAAAAGTTAAACGCAACTAGACTGCTTTGGGTTACTTTGTTCATTTCTTTATTTTTTCTTAGGAATCCGAACAGTGATTTGATAATAATCTTCCGTATCCTCTTCTTCGGTATTCACATTTATGCCACTTTTTGTAACCATTGATAATGATTGTTTAATTGTGTTTAATGCAATACGAATATCTTTACTAATTGCTTTACGCTTGGGTCTTTCTTTTTTTACTGTCTCTTCTTCTGGCGCGTTCATTTGTTGGATATATTCTTCTAGCTGACGAACATTCCAATCATATTCCTTTATTAATGCCACTAATTGAGCTTGTACTTCTTCATCTTTTAGAGAAATCATGGCCCGTGCGTGACGTTCTGTAATCTCTCTTCTCAAAATGGCTTCTTGTACAAATTGAGGTAATTTTAATAATCGTAATTTATTTGCTACAGTAGATTGACCTTTTCCTAAACGTTGAGCAAGTGCTTCCTGTGTTAGTGAATGAAGTTCTAGTAATTGCTGATAAGCTAATGCTTCTTCAATTGCCGTCAATTCTTCTCGTTGAAGATTTTCAATTAATGCAATAGAAGCAGTTTCTTTATCACTTAAATCACGAACAATCGCAGGAACCTCAGTCCAATTGAGTTTTTTCATTGCTCGGTAGCGACGTTCCCCTGCAATTATCTCAAACCGTTCTCCATCAAAATTGCGAATAACAATAGGTTGAATGACACCATGCGTATGAATGGTTCTTGATAATTCTTCAATCTTCTCTTCATCAAAAACTGTACGAGGTTGGAACCGATTTGGAATAATTTTATCGATTGGTATTTTCACTACTTCTTCTGAAGCTGTTTTCTTTTCAACTTGTGCTACGTGTTCTACTTCACTTTTAATTTCAGAAACAGTTTTATCTCCGCCTCCGAAAAATCGTGAAAAAGGACTTTTCATTCAATAGGCACCACCTTTTAGAAACTATCTTGCTCGAGATACTTTATATAATATTATTTATTATAAACTATAAATTGTACAGAGTTCGATAGAAGTAAAATCTAGTAAAATGACATAATATAAATTATTTATGCTACAAGAGGCAAATTTATATCTAAAAATTTGTGACAATTTAAATATTTCACAGAAAATGTAGGATAAACCGCTAAAATAAGGGAAATAAGTATCTAGATTCATGAAATTTAGTACAGTTACTGTTGGATGTTTCATGTGAAACAAGAAAGATTAATAGAATAGATAGAAGACTTCAAAAATAGCGTTCTTATTTCCCGTTACTATATAACTAGATAAGTTGTAGTGACATTAAAGTAACTTTTAATATCACTACCCGTTATTTTAATACTACCACATATTTTCTATATAATAGGCGTTTTGTTTGGAACACCCGGTTTACGAGGATATTTCTTTGGTGTCTTTTTTATTTTATCAAAAATATAAATAGTACGGTCACTTTCTTCAACTGGTAATAAATATGAAAATTCCTCTTTCAAAGATGCTCCTAAAGTCGAAATCGCTTTTTTCGCATCTTTTAATTCTTCTGGACCTGCTGCTGCTTTTAGGGCTACAAAATAGCCACCTTCTTTTGCAAGTGGAATACAAAGTTCGGAAAGGACAGATAATCTTGCTACCGCGCGAGCAGTAACCACATCAAATTTTTCACGATACTTTTCATTTTGACCAAATTCCTCAGCACGAGCATGAACAAATGTAACATTTTCTAATTGAAGCTGATCGCTTAAATGATTTAAAAAGGTAATACGTTTATTTAATGAATCAACAATTGTCACATTTAAATGAGGGAAGCAAATCTTAATAGGTAAGCTTGGGAAGCCTGCTCCTGCCCCGACATCACAAACAGATTCTACTTTAGTAAAGTCAAAGTAAAAACTTGCACTAATGGAATCATAGAAATGCTTTAAATAAACACCTTCTAAATCTGTAATTGCTGTTAAATTCATTTTTTCATTCCACTCAACTAGTAGTTCAAAGTATTTTTTAAACTGCCCAATTTGTGTGTCACTTAATTCAATTCCCATCTCTTTTAATGCTTCGATAAATTGTTGTTCGTTCATAGGGATCTCCTTTAGTTTTTGAAGAATTGATTGCTATAAAATGAACGAGCGTCCGAGATTAGTTTTGGCTCGAACGCTCGTTAAGTAATACGCTTGGTTTCTTTGACGAAAATCAAAGACCAAAGTCCGTACTATTTCGTTACTCATTACCTACTCGTGCAATTTTCCCTTGCTCAATATAGACAGCCAAAATGGAAATATCTGCAGGGTTAACACCTGAAATACGTGATGCTTGCGCTATTGATAATGGGCGTACTTCTTTTAATTTTTCACGAGCTTCTGTAGCAAGGCTTGAGATATCATCATAATCAATATCCTCAGGAATTCTTTTACTTTCCATTTTATGAAGTTTTTCAACTTGATTTAGCGCTTTTTGGATGTAGCCTTCATATTTTAGCTGAACTTCAATTTGCTCTTTTACTTCTTCACTTAATTCAAGATCCGATGGTGTTAAAGAAGCAACTAAATCATAGTTCATTTCAGTTCGTTTTACTAAGTCAGCCCCACGAATACCATCTTTTAGTTCTGTTCCACCTACTGAGCGAATGACTTCTTGTGTTGCTTTGTTTGGTTTAATAATCACTTCGCGAAGACGAGCAATTTCAGATTCTATTTGTGCTTCTTTTTCTTTGAATTTCGCATAACGCTCTTCTGAAATTAACCCTAATTGATAGCCAATTTCCGTTAAGCGTAAATCTGCATTATCATGGCGAAGCAATAAACGATATTCTGCACGTGAAGTTAATAAACGGTAAGGCTCATTTGTACCCTTCGTTACTAAATCATCAATTAGTACACCGATATAAGCTTCTGAACGCTTTAAGATCACTTCATCTTTTCCTAAAACTTTGGCAGCTGCATTAATACCAGCCATTAACCCTTGACCTGCTGCCTCTTCGTAACCACTAGTTCCGTTAATTTGACCAGCAGTATAAAGGTTTTTAATACGTTTTGTTTCTAATGTTGGCCATAATTGAGTTGGAACAATCGAATCATACTCAATTGCATAGCCTGGACGCATCATTTCTGCTTTTTCTAAACCAGGAATTGATTGTAACATTTGACGTTGGATATGTTCTGGTAAACTTGTTGAAAGACCTTGAACATAAACCTCTTGTGTATCACGGCCTTCTGGTTCAAGGAACAATTGATGACGTGGTTTATCATTAAAACGTACAATTTTCGTTTCAATTGATGGACAATAACGAGGACCAGTACCTGTAATCGCCCCAGTATACATAGGTGCCTTATCTAAATTATCGTTAATAATTTGATGTGTTTCCGCACTTGTATACGTTAACCAACAAGGAATTTGATCCATGATAAATTCTGTTGTTTCAAAGCTGAAAGCACGTGGAACATCATCACCTGGTTGAATTTCGGTTTTACTATAATCAATTGTTTTACTATCTACACGTGGTGGTGTACCTGTTTTAAAGCGAACCATATCAAAGCCGAGTTCGCGCATATTATCTGCTAATTTGATAGAGGGTTGTTGATTATTTGGTCCACTTGAGTATTTTAACTCTCCAATAATAATTTCGCCGCGCAAGTACGTACCCGTTGTCACAATAACAGCTTTTGCTCTGTAGATGGCACCCGTTTGTGTAACCACACCACGAACCTCATCATCTTCAATGATCAATTCATCAACAATGGCTTGATTGATTGTTAAGTTTTCTTCATCTTCTAATAATCGTTTCATTTCACGTTGATAAAGGACTTTATCTGCTTGTGCACGTAAAGCACGCACTGCTGGTCCTTTCCCTGTGTTTAACATACGCATTTGGATGTGGGTTTTATCGATTACTCTTCCCATCACACCACCTAATGCATCAATTTCACGAACAACGATTCCTTTTGCCGGTCCACCTACTGATGGGTTACATGGCATAAAGGCAATCATATCTAAATTAATTGTCACCATAAGTGTTTTTGCACCCATTTTGGCTGAGGCATATGCTGATTCTACACCCGCATGACCTGCACCAATGACAATTACATCATATTGGCCTGCTTCATATGTTGTTGTCATGCCGTCTCTTCCTTTCATTTATCAAATGTTCGCCTATATTCTAACTTCACTTGTATGAAGTTTTATTTATTTCCCTAAGCAGAATTGCGAGAATAACTGATTAATTAAGCTTTCTTGTACCGTATCACCAATAATTTCGCCCAACAGCTCCCACGTTTTCGTCACATCAATTTGAATCATATCAACTGGAACGCCTGTTTCTGCTGCATCTATTGCATCTTCAATCGTCGCTTTTGCTTGATGTAGAAGTGCAATATGACGTGCATTTGAAACATAGGTTAAATCATTTGATTCAATTTGCCCTTCGAAGAATGTCTTAGCAATCGCCTCTTCTAATTCTATAATACCTTGTTCCTGTAGAATTGATGTTGTGACAACTGGACGCCCATTAGACAGTTCTTTTACTTTTTCCAAATCAACTTTCTGAGGTAAATCTGTTTTGTTTACAACGACGATAAAATCCATATGTTGAATTGTTTCAAATAGACGTTCATCTTCTTCAGATAGACCTTCAGCCGAGTTCAAGACAAGTAAGATTAAGTCTGCTTCCTTTAACACTTGGCGCGATCTTTCTACCCCTATACGTTCAACGATATCTTCAGTTTCACGAATTCCTGCAGTATCTACTAAACGTAGGGGAACCCCACGTACATTGACATACTCTTCTATAATATCACGAGTTGTACCAGCAACATCAGTAACAATTGCTTTATTCTCATGAACCAAACTATTTAATAGTGAAGATTTACCAACATTCGGTCTTCCTAAAATGACCGTTGATAGTCCTTCACGCAGTATTTTCCCTTGAGAAGATGTTTGTAAAAGCTTAGCTATTTCATCACGAACCCAGGAGCATTTTTCTAGCAGTACTGGTATCGTCATTTCTTCTACATCATCATATTCAGGATAATCTATATTAACCTCTACATGAGCTAATGTCTCTATTAAAGCATTACGTAATTGGCCAATTAATCTTGATAACTTTCCTTCCATTTGACCAAGTGCTACGTTCATCGCACGGTCTGTTTTTGCACGAATTAAATCCATTACAGCTTCAGCTTGTGATAAATCAATACGTCCATTTAAGAAGGCACGTTTTGTAAATTCACCAGGATCCGCTAATCTCGCTCCGTTTTGTAGAACCAGCTGCAATACTCGGTTTACCGAAACAATCCCACCATGGCAGTTAATTTCAACCACATCCTCACGTGTGAAGGTTTTGGGTGCCCGCATTAACGACAACATGACTTCTTCTACTACTTCCTCAGTTTTTGGTTCGATTAGATGACCATAATGAATAGTATGTGTTTTTTCATCCATTAGCTGTTTGCCACTTGGCGATTTGAATATTTTATTTGCTATATTAACTGCGTCATCTCCACTTAAACGAACGATCGCAATGGCACCTTCACCCATTGGTGTGGAAATCGCAGCAATTGTATCAAAATCCATCTTGTTTAATCCTCCTACTAAATCCATTACGAATTTACCGTAATTTCATTAACTTCACAACTCGATTGAATTACATTTATCTTGTGAAAACTAAATAAAGTTATCCACATGTGAATAACTATTACGAAACTTATTTACTAACAATTTAGGGTAACATATTTTAACGAAATACGAAAGTAAAGCAAATTTCCCACATGTGGATAAGTGAAATTATTTTTGTAATTACTTTATTTACTTATAAAAATCCTCAGCAAGTTTCTCTTATGTGTGCGGGCTAAGCATAGAAGTCGCAGAGCCAACTTGTTGTCTCACGACTTGTCTCTGTGTTTTGTGTTAAGCCCTCTCACAAAAGTAGTTTCTGTAGATATTACGCAGCTTACATGGTAGGCTGCGTCTTCTAAATTTGGTGCCCTCTCTGAATACTTAATGATTTTGGGTAGCATCCAAAATGAAAAATGTCCTTAACGAAACGCATTTTGAATTAAAATTTCGATTATAATTCATTTCATTCCTTTAGAAGGACTATATTTTCACATTTATTCAGAAGATAAACTATAGATATTTAGTAATATACTAATTTCCCGAACAAAAAAACGACCCCAAAAAGGATCGTTTTCTTATATCTATATATTCTTGATGTTATTTTACTGGTTCAATAACTAGATAACGATTTGGCTCAATACCTTCTGAATAGGTTTCGATATCCACGCGATTTGCCAATGCATTATGAATTACTTTTCGTTCGTAGGAAGGCATTGGTTCAAACGATACTTTCTTTCCTGTATGAATCGCTTTATCCGCCATTCTCTCCGCCAATAATTCTAAAGCTTCTTTTCGACGTTCACGATAATTTTCAACATCTAGCTTGACCATTAGAAAGGATTTTGCACTTTTATTCACTATCAATTGTGCTAATTGTTGTAATGCATTTAAAGTAGCACCACGTTTTCCAATTAAAAGTGCTGCTTTTTCACTTTCCAGCTTAAATAAAATATTTTTTCCTTGCTTTTGAGTGCCAATTTTTAAATCTTCAATTCCCATATCTTTAGCGATACTAATTAGATAGTTTTTTGCAGATTCAATTGGATCTTCCTGCTCCTCAACGAATATCGTTTGTTCCACTATTGTTTCAGATACAGCTTGCTCAGCTTTTTCTTCTTGTTCTACTATTTCTTTTTCAGAAACAATCTGATTAACATCATCGAATTTGTCAGCATCATTACTTGATACTACATTTTCAACTTCTACCTCTTTTACAGTGACACTTACTTTAGCTTGACGTGCCCCAAAACCTAAAAATCCTTTTTTCGCTTCTTGTAAAACTTCAACTTCTACTTGTTCACGAGTAGTATTTAGCTGTTGTAACGCTATTGAGATCGCTTCTTCTACTGTTGCGCCTAATTGCGTAATTTGTTTCACTTTTTCGCTCCTCCTGTTGTAGCAGGTTCTGATTTTTTTCTATTCCAAGGTTTATAAATAACAAGGTTTTGAATAACTGAAACGATATTCCCAACAACCCAATATAATGATAGTGCAGCTGGTAACACGATACCGAAACCGATAATCATAAATGGCATAATGTACATCATTACTTTCATTTGAGGGTTGTCCATTGCAGGTCCTGTCATTAATACAACAAATTGAATCAAACCAGCTAAAACAGCTAGAATAACACTCGGCTCTGCAAGCGGGAAAATAAGGAATGTCCCTAAATCAATCGTTGGAGTTGCATTCATACGACTAATTGCATGATAAAAACCAATTAAAATTGGCATTTGAACCAACATTGGGAGACATCCAGCTGCTGGATTAACGCCTGAATTTGACATTAATGCCATCATCTCTTGTTGGTATTTTTGCTGTGTTACCGCATCTTTTGAAGCATATTTTTTCTGTAGCTCTTTCATTTTAGGCTGAATTTCTTGCATCTTTTTAGAGCTTTTTACTTGTTTAATTGTTAATGGAAGTATCACTAAACGGATAATAATCGTTACAACGATAATCCCTAGAGCATACGAACCTAAAGATTCTGCAAAATATTTAATTACTGATACTAATGGCCAAACGATAAACTCATTCCAAAAACCTTCGCTTTCAGATGAGATTGGCTGATCGAATTCTGTACAACCAGAAAGTAGTAATACTACGGAAACTAGAGACAGAATCATCCAATGTCTTCTCTTCAACCTTCATCCTCCTAGAGTAACTATTCACTTTTTTTGCTATTTTACCATGTAAAGATACTTACTCTCTACTTATAATTAATTCATTTTCCTATTAACTTTAGTATTGAATGGATTGCAGCCTTCAGACCTTAAAGGAGTTTAGAAACTTAGATCCTTTACTTCTTTTTAATTACTTTAGCTATTTTTAATACATGTTCAATACTTTTTTTCGTTTCATGAAAATCTAGTGTGGCCGCCTGATTCCGGGCGATAATAACATAGTCCATATCTTGTCTTACTTCATCTTTCAACTCTAAAAACGCTTGTCTAATATATCGCTTGATTTGCACTCTGGTTACTGCTTTTCCTATCTTTTTACCGACAGATAGACCTATTCGAAATTCTTGTTGGTTTTCATTTGGTAAACAATACACGACAAATTGACGATTCGCGAAGGACTTTCCCTTTTTAAATACCTTCTGAAAATCTTCATTCTTCTTGACTCTTTGGCGCTTCTTCATTCCTTCACCTGCTATTCTAAATGCTTTCTTATCTTAAAAATGAAGATTAGAAAAACACGATTTCTATTAAATAAGATCGAAATCGATGCTTTTCTTATACTGATTGCCTATTAACTTTGTCTGTTTATCAGTAAAAAAAAAGCCACTGAAGAAATTCAGTGGACTTATGCTGATAATACTTTTCTTCCTTTACGACGACGAGCTGCTAATACTTTACGTCCGTTTTTTGAGCTCATACGTGCACGGAATCCATGTACTTTACTATGTTTACGTTTTTTTGGTTGGTATGTGCGTTTCATTATATATGACACCTCCATTTATGAAAGTTAATTTCTATCCTACATACAGACCATAACATTATATAAAAAAAAGAAATGCATTGTCAATTAAATATTTGAATCAGAGTTTGCTTACTCATTTGCATAATAAAAAATTATCCACAATGAACCATGTTTATTATAAACAGTCATTGTGGATAATATTTTTGTGCATTTTTTTATCCACAATAGTTACTGACAACTTTTGCACAAATCCCACCCTTGTGGACAACTTTTAGGTGAATAAAAAATAGTTATGTGGATAAGCTTCGTAAACTATTGAAATGACAATCTTTTTTTGTTACGATGAATGTGTTTTCCTTTGTGGAAATGTTGCGTGGGAAATATATTATCCACAGAATGTTAATAACTTGTGGACAAACTTGAACACAGCTTTGGGATAACAGTTATCCACATGCTGTGATTATGTGTTTTATCTACATTAAGAAAATATTTTCTGTATCTAGCTAAAGTCTAAAGTACATTCCGTAATGTACGAAAATCTTAGGATAACCAAATGTAAATATATTTCGATCGGTGATTTCTATCTTATATAGATGTAGTTTATTTTTTCATAATGGAAAATATACATGAAAAGGAGTTAAAAGC